>NZ_JQFA01000002.1:640359-960539 GCF_000763385.1 Leptolyngbya sp. KIOST-1 | reverse complement strand
GCCGTAGTTCACAATGGGCCTAAGGCTACTCTCATGTTTCCCCATCCCTTGACGCTATGATCCCATCTTGTCTCCCTGGCCCGCGCTGGCAGTTCTGGATCGATCGCGGCGGCACCTTTACCGACATCGTCGCCCGCCGCCCCGATGGGCAGATCCTGCTCCACAAGCTGCTGTCAGAGAACCCCGATCGCTACAGCGATGCCCCCCTCCAGGGCATCCGCGACCTGCTGGGGCTGGGACCAGAGGAGGTGATTTCCGCCGAGGCGATCGAGGCGGTGAAGATGGGCACGACAGTGGCCACCAATGCGCTGCTGGAGCGCCAGGGCGATCGCGTCCTGCTGCTCACTACCAAAGGATTTCGCGATGCCCTCCGCATCGGCTATCAGAACCGCCCCGACATCTTTGCTCGCCACATTGAACTCCCCACAATGCTCTACGAACGGGTAGTGGAGGTGAACGAACGGTTCAGCGCCCAGGGGGAGGTGCTGATACCCTTGCATCCTGAGGAAGAAGAACGGCTGATTCAGGAACTCCAGCGAGCCTATGATGCTGGAATTCGTGCCTCTGCCGTTGTGCTCATGCACAGCTATCGCTACCCCGCCCACGAACTGCGCCTGGGGGAACTGGCCCGCCAGGTGGGCTTCACCCAAATCTCCCTCTCCCACCAGGTCAGCCCCCTGATCAAACTGGTCAGCCGAGGCGATACCACGGTGGTGGATGCCTACCTATCGCCCATTCTCAGGCGCTATGTAGAACGGGTCGCAGCGCAATTAATGCCTTCATCTGAGGCACAGCCAGCTGTGCCTCAGATGAAGCTGATGTTCATGCAGTCCAACGGCGGCCTCACCGATGCGGCGCTGTTCCAGGGCAAAGACAGCATTCTCTCTGGCCCCGCCGGGGGCGTCGTTGGCGCGGTGCAGACCAGCCGCCAGGCCGGGTACGATCGCATGATCGGCTTCGACATGGGTGGCACCTCCACCGATGTGTCCCACTACCGGGGCGAGTACGAGCGCACCTTTGAAACCGAGGTGGCCGGGGTGCGGCTGCGAGCGCCGATGATGGCGATCCACACCGTGGCGGCGGGGGGCGGCTCGATTGTCAGCTTTGACGGCAGCCGCTACCGGGTGGGGCCCGAGTCGGCGGGGGCCTACCCGGGGCCGGCCTGCTACCGCCACGGCGGCCCCCTGGCGGTGACCGACTGCAATGTGATGGTGGGCAAGCTCCAGCCGGAGTTTTTCCCCCAGGTGTTTGGGCCGGGGGGCGATCTGTCCCTGGATGGGGCGGTGGTGCGCGAGAAATTCGCGGCCCTGGCGGGGGAGATTCAGGCGGCCACGGGGGATGTGCGCCGCCCGGAGCAGGTGGCGGCTGGGTTCCTGGCGATCGCAGTAGAGAAAATGGCCAACGCGATCAAAAAAATCTCCGTGCAGCGGGGCTACGACCTGTCGGACTACGTGCTGTGCAGCTTTGGCGGGGCCGGGGGCCAGCACGCCTGTTTAATTGCCGATGCCCTGGGCATGACGGAGGTGTTTCTACACCCCTACGCCGGGGTGCTGTCGGCCTACGGCATGGGGCTGGCGGATGTCAGGTCGCTGAATGAGCGATCGGTGGAGCTGCCCCTGGAGGAAGGTACGCTGCCTGAGCTCCAGCGGGTGGTGGAGGCTTTGATTAGCAAGGGATTGGATGAACTGAGTCAGCAGGGGTTTGAAATTCAAAATTCAAGGTCTCCGGCAGACCCACCCCTGCCCCTCCCGGTCGGGGACGAGCCAAAATCCAAAATCCAAAATCCAAAATCGCCAGAGGTGTTGCCCCGGTTGCTGCTGAAGTACGAAGGAACGGATTCGGCGCTGGCGGTGGATTTTGCTGGGGTGGAGGCGATGCGATCGCAGTTCACCGCCCTGCACCGCCAGCGCTACGGCTTTGCCCAGGAGGGTAAGCGCCTGATCGTCGATACGGCAGCGGTGGAGGTGATCGGCCACACCCACAGCCCCGAGGAGCCAGAGATCGATAGGGCTCGCACCACTCCGCTGGTGCCCAAAGCCACCGTCCCGGTCTACACCGCCGAGGCATGGCACAAGACGCCGGTTTACCACCGCGATGATTTGTGTCCGGGGGATGCGATCGCAGGCCCCGCCCTGATCATCGAAGCCACCGGTACCAACGTCATCGAACCGGGTTGGAACGCAAAGCTAACCACCAAAGGCCATTTGATATTGAAGAAAGATGCTTCACGGACGGGTTCCGTGGGTTTCGCCAGCGGGGAAATTCTGGACCGTGGCTCTGTGGAATTTAGCTCAACCCACGCTACCACCCCCCCACCCCCTACCCCCCACCCCCTACCCCCCACTCCCGATCCCGTCCTGCTCGAAATCTTCAACAACCTCTTCCGCGCCGTAGCCGAGGAAATGGGGATCGCGCTACAAAACACCAGCTACTCGGTGAACATCAAAGAGCGACTGGACTTCTCCTGCGCGGTGTTTGACCAGCACGGGCAACTCGTCGCTAACGCCCCCCACATTCCAGTCCACCTGGGCTCGATGGGGGAAAGCGTGCGGAGTTTGATTGAGGCTAGGGGAGATCGCCTCAAACCCGGCGACGTGTACCTGCAAAACAACCCCTACAACGGCGGCACCCACCTGCCCGATATCACGGTAATCACCCCCGTCTTTTTGGCAAAGACCCATCCACCCATCCACCCATCCACCCGCCCACTCTTCTACGTCGCCTCCCGCGGCCACCATGCCGACATCGGTGGCATTACCCCAGGTTCCATGCCCTCCAACAGCACCAGCATTGAGGAAGAGGGGGTGTTGCTCGACAATGTTCAACTGGTGGATCGAGGGCGCTTTTTAGAGGCTGAACTGCTGGAAATTCTGACTGCCCCACCCTACCCGGTGAGGAATCCAGCCCAGAATATCGCTGACTTGCAGGCGCAGATTGCGGCCAACGAGAAAGGAGCGCAGGAGTTGCAAAAGCTGGTGAATCACTACGGCCTCGACACCGTGCAGACCTATATGCAGCATGTGCAGGACAACGCCGAGGAATGCGTGCGGCGGGTAATCGATCGCCTCCAGGACGGCCAGTTTACCTACCCCATGGACGACGGTAGCCAGATTGCGGTGCAGGTCACGGTCAACCGCCAGACCCGCAGCGCCCGGATTGACTTCGCGGGCACCTCGCCCCAGCGGCCCAGCAACTTCAACGCCCCGGCGGCGGTGTGCAAAGCGGCGGTGCTCTATGTATTTCGTACCCTGGTGGATGACAACATTCCCCTCAATGCGGGCTGTCTGAAGCCGCTGGAGATTGTCATCCCCGAGGGCTCGATGCTGAACCCGCAGTATCCGGCGGCGGTGGTGGCGGGCAATGTGGAGGTGTCCCAGGCGGTGACCGATGCGCTGTACGGGGCCTTGGGGGCGATCGCGGCCTCCCAGGGCACCATGAACAACCTCACCTTCGGCAATGACCACCACCAGTACTACGAAACCATCTGCGGCGGCTCCGGTGCTGGCCCCGGCTTCCCCGGCACCGATGCGGTTCACACCCACATGACCAACTCGCGACTGACCGACCCGGAGGTGCTGGAGTGGCGCTTCCCGGTGCTGCTCAGGGAATTCGCTATTCGCCAGGGCAGCGGTGGGGCAGGGGAGTTTGCGGGCGGCAACGGCATTGTCCGCACCATCGAGTTTCGCGAACCGATGACGGCGGCGATTCTCTCCAACCACCGCCAGGTGCCGCTCTTTGGGTTGGCCGGGGGCGAGCCAGGGCAGGTGGGCGAAAACCGGGTGATCCGTGCCGATGGCCGGGTGGCGGTGCTGCCGGGGCAGGCGACCGTGGCGGTGGAACCGGGGGACTGCATTCAGATTGCCACACCGGGCGGCGGCGGCTATGGAGGCTGAGCGGCCCGTATCGCTGAGGCATCGACGACTGGGGGCCTGGTGCCATTTTTTGCCGTTGGGGGCGATCGCCCTCACTCGCCACCTGGTCGCGGGCAGCACCCAGGCCAACTTTGCCCTCGACAGCTTCTGGACCACGGGTGCAGACGTTGCCCTTGCCACCTGGCTCAGTCCCTATCTAGAACTGGTGGTTGGTCTGGGGATCTGGCTTTTGCTGGGGCGGGGCCACGGCTTTGTGCGCTACCACCTGGAGCAGGTGTTGAGGTTTCAGGTAACGTCTGTGGCGCTGTCTACCCTGGCCATTGGCCTGATCGCAGGAACCTTTTACTGGATGGACGCGGCCTACCAGAACGCCGACCATGTAGGAGGTTGGATAGTTTTGGGATTGCTGATCGCGCTTTCGCCCCTGGTGCTGGGGTTGCGGGTGCTGTGTATGTTGGTGGTCGGCATCGAAGCCTACCGAGGAGTCCGCAGCTATTACCCCGTCTACTGGCCCTGGCGGTAGGTGGCCCCAGCCCGACCCAATGTAGTCTGCACAACTTGACACATCAACTTTTTTTGAAACAATGGAAGCATCAACTTTTTTTGAAATGAGGCTGGTTGCGCCGTGGCCAGCTTCATTTTGCCTGTGCTAGAGAGGATGCCGTAATGGTTAGAGTTGCTGTCAACGGGTTTGGTCGCATTGGGCGGCTGGTACTGCGGGCCGGGTGGGCCTTCCCCGAACTGGAGTTTGTCCACATCAACGAGGTCAAGGGCGGGGCCGAAACCGCCGCCCACCTGCTCACCTTCGACTCGGTTCACGGACGCTGGAACCACGACGTAGAGGCTGTGGGCAGCGAAAAGCTTACCATTGACGGCGCTCCCCTCAGCGTCAGCAGCCACGCCTCCCCCGGCGAGGTGCCCTGGGCCGACTACGGCGTGGAGCTGGTGCTGGAGTGCTCTGGTAAGTTTCGCACCCCGGAAACCCTGGCCCCCTACTACGATCGCGGCGTCAAAAAAGTCATCGTCGCCGCCCCGGTGAAAGAAGGGGCGCTGAATGTGGTCTATGGCATCAACGACCACCTCTATAATCCGGCAGAGCACCACCTGCTCACCGCCGCTTCTTGCACTACAAACTGCCTGGCCCCGGTGGTTAAGGTCATCCACGAAGGGTTGGGCATTCGCCACGGGGTGATCACCACCATCCACGACCACACCAATACCCAAACAATTGTGGATGCCCCCCACAAAGACCTGCGCCGCGCCAGAGCCACAGGGATGTCGCTGATTCCCACCAGCACGGGGTCGGCCACCGCCATTACCCTGATCTACCCCGAACTCAAGGGCAAGCTGAATGGTCTAGCGGTTCGGGTGCCTCTATTGAACGCATCGCTAACCGACTGCGTATTTGAGGTCGATCGCCCCACCACCGTCGAAGAAGTTAACCAGCTACTCAAAGCCGCCGCCGATGGCCCGCTCCACGGCATTCTCGGCTACGAAACCCGGCCCCTGGTGTCGGTGGATTACAAAGACGACCCGCGCTCTTCAATTATCGACGCTCTCTCCACCATGGTCGTGGATGAGACCCAGGTGAAGATTCTCGCCTGGTATGACAACGAGTGGGGCTACTCCTGCCGTATGGCCGAGCTGGCCCGCAAGGTGGCGCAGAGTCTTTGAACGTCTTTCCTCTGGGGTAAATTCTGGACAGCATATTGTCGTTGGTGGGCAATGCCCACCCTACAGCTAGCCTCACCTACCCATCCACTCATCCACCCATCCACCCGCCTACCCATCCACCCCATCCTTCCCCATGTCCTCCTCCACCTTCAAACCCGAGAGCCTGCGCAACTACGCGATCATCACCGCCGCCTACTGGGGCTTCACCATCACCGATGGGGCATTGCGGATGCTGGTGCTGCTGCACTTCCACGTGCTGGGCTACACCCCGTTCGAGATCGCCATGCTGTTTCTCTTCTACGAAGTGTTCGGCGTGGTGACGAATTTTCTGGGCGGCTGGATTGGCTCCCAGATTGGCATTCGGCAGACCCTCTACGGCGGCATCGCCCTACAGGTCTTCGCCCTGGGGATGCTGAGCTTTTTGAACCCGGACTGGGCGGTGCCGGTGCAGGTGGGCTATGTGATGGTGGCTCAGGCGTTTTCGGGGATCGCCAAAGATCTGACCAAGATGAGTTCGAAGAGCGCCATTCGCCTGGTGGTGCCCAAGGAGGCCGAGTCGAGACTGTTTAAGTGGGTGGCGGTGCTGACCGGGTCAAAGAATGCGCTGAAGGGGGTGGGCTTTTTCGTCGGGGCGGCGCTGCTGGAGTGGGTGGGCTTTCGGTCGGCGCTGCTGATTCAGGCGGCGGTGCTGGTGGTGATTTTGCTGTCGGGGGCGCTGCTGCCGGCGGGCATGGGCAAAATCGGCAAGAAGGTGCAGTTCCGGGAGCTGTTCTCTAAGAGCAAGGAGATCAACATTCTCTCGGCGGCGCGGTTCTTTTTGTTCGGTTCGCGGGACGTGTGGTTTGTGGTGGCGCTGCCGGTGTTTCTGTACGAGGTGCTGGGCTGGACCTTTATGCAGGTGGGCACCTACATGGCCATCTGGGTGATTGGCTACGGCATTGTGCAGTTTTTGGCTCCGCAATTGCTGCGTAAGGATCGCACGGGCAAGGTGGTGCCCCGGGCTAAAACCATTCTGTTTTGGACATCCCTGCTCACCGCGATTCCGGCTTTGATTGCCATCGCTCTGATGTCGGGGCTGCGGGGCGACATTGCGGTGACGGGGGGGCTGGTGGTATTTGGCGTAGTGTTTGCCTTTAACTCGGCGGTGCACTCGTACCTGGTGCTGGCCTACACCGAAGATAAGGATGTGTCGCTGAATGTAGGCTTTTACTACATGGCCAATTCGGGCGGGCGGCTGCTGGGCACGATTACTTCAGGCTTGTTTTACCAGTGGTTTGGGCTGGTGGGCTGCCTGTGGGTGTCGAGCCTGTTTGTGCTGGCGGCGGCGCTGATTACGACCAAGCTGCCGGATCCCAAAAGTTCAGGTACGGTAGGGGCTGAAGCCATTTAGGACGATTTAATAGGGATAGCGGCAGGCCAAAATGCGAGCCTGGTCTTCGCGGACTTCGTAAACCAAACAATGCTCCTGGGTGATGCGCCTCGACACAAATGAGCGCTCATCCCAAAGATTTGTAAGGGGGGAGAGCCCCGGGAATTTAATTTACTAAACTGTAATTATAGCTACAGTTTTTTCGAGGAAATTGGTATGGAGAACAAGTCTGCCAGTGAGCGACGTCAGGTGATCGGTGAACTGCGCCATCAGCTGCGGTTTGCGCAGCCCCAGGAGCGCGATCGCATTCGTCAGGAGCTAAACTTCTGGGAAATGCGGGGTCGCTAGCCCGCTGGCAGCAGGGGCAGCAGCAGGGTGACAAAGAAGAACACCAGCGCGCCCGTAAATACATAGCTGTCGGTGCGGTCTAAAATGCCGCCGTGGCCGGGGATGAGAGCGCCAGAGTCTTTCACCCCGGCATCGCGTTTCATCAGCGATTCGGTCAGGTCGCCCAGCAGGCTGGAGGTGCCGACCATCAAGCCCAGGGCTGCGCCCGTGGCAGGCCAGAGGGGCCACTGGAGCCAGTAGCTGCCCGCCAGGGCCACCACCGTGCTGCCCAGCATGCCAAAGGCCGCCCCCTCGACGGTTTTCTTGGGGCTGATGTTAGACAGGGGCGTGCGGCCAATCATTTTTCCGGCGGTGTAAGCGCCAATGTCGGAGGCCCAGATGCAGGCAAAGGCCAGCAGGGTGACGACGAGTCCGTAGGGCAAGGCTTCTAGGGCTGGGGGCCAGGTCTCGGGCCAGTAGCCGCCCAGGGGCAGGGGAGTGGCGGTGTCGCCCAGGTCGCGCAGGCGCACCCAAAAGCTGGGCAGGTAGCCGCCGTAGAAGAGCCCCAAAATAGACGCCGCCACATCGGCAATGGTGGCCACCTGGGGCTGAAACAGCAGGTAAAAGCAGATAAACGTGCCGCTGATCGGCAGCAGGGCATCGGCCAGGGATGGCGACAGGTGAGCCGTAATCAACAGCAGCTGGCTCACCACGAGGGTAGTCTTGGCTGCCGGTAAAATGCCCTTGGCTTTGACCAGGGCAAAAATTTCCAGCTGGCCCAAACAGATCAAAATGCCAAAACCCAGGGTAAAGTACCAGCCCCCAAGCCCAATCATGGCCAGGGCCACCGCGATCGCAACGATTCCGCTAATGATTCGAGGCCAGGGCATAGGCGAGGATGAAGAGGGAGGATGGGGGGAGACTTGGGGCATAAAACCCCTGCGCTAGGGGCGATCGCGCAGCTTATTACACTGTGCCACATTACCCCGCGAGCACCGCAGCAACCTAAAGCTTACTAAATTGTGGGGGATTGACACCGACAGGCTGTGGGCGCGGCCCCACGCCGCTGGCGCGATCCGTCATTGAAACGCCGACAGAAGCTCCCTGGCCGCCTCCAGGGTATCGGCTTCGGCGGCGGGCTTGTCTTTGCGCCAGCGCAGAATGCGGGGAAAGCGCACCGATATGCCCGACTTGTGGCGAGTGGATTCTGCAATGCCCTCAAAGCAAATCTCAAACACGTGAATTGGCTCCACCGATCGCACCGGCCCAAACCGCTCGGTGGTGTGGCGGCGAATCCACCTGTCCAGCGCGTCAATTTCGGCGTTGTCCAGCCCGCTGTAGGCTTTGGCAAAGGGCACCAGCGTCTCCCCCTGCCAGAGGGCAAAGGTGTAGTCGGTGAACAGGTTGGCCCGCTTGCCGCTGCCCGCCTGGGCGTAGATCAGCACCGCATCGAGGCTCATGGGGTCCACCTTGTACTTCCACCAGTAGCCACGCTTGCGGCCCACCAGGTAGGGGCTGTCGATCGCCTTCACCACCAGCCCTTCTGCTCCCTGCTGGCGGGCGTTTTGGCGCAGCGCCGCCAGTGCGGCAAAGGAATCGAACTCAAGCGGCACGGACTGGTGCAGGTTGGGGGCGGTGTGTACCTTCAGCAGGGTGGAGAGAGACTGGGTGCGATCGCCCCAGGGCTTTTCACGAATGTCGATGCCGCCGTACTCCAGCAAGTCGTAGGCGATAAAGTGCACCGGATTTGCCGCCATCACCTTTTGACTCACTTTCTTGCGGCCCAGGCGCTTTTGCAGGTGGTTAAATGACAGGGGCCGACCGTCCTGCCAGCAGAGAATTTCCCCATCCATCACGATGCCGTTGGGAAAGGTGGCCATCATGGCCTCCACCTCCGGAAACTGGGCGGTGACCAGGTCTTCGCCCCGCGACCAGACAAACACCTGGTCGTCTCGCTTGATCACCTGGGCACGAATGCCGTCCCATTTCCACTCGGCCCGCCAGCGCTCAACCTCCTCGCTCTGAAATTTTTCCTCGTCCAGGGAGGTGGCCAAAAAGAACGGGTAGGGCTGGCTGGGGGCATTCTGCGTCGCCTCCTCGCTGGTCAGGCTGGTGTAAAACTCGGCGGTGGGGCTAAAGTCGCCCATCAACCGGTGGGTCAGTACCGCCTCGGCAATGCCCGTGGCGGTCGCGAGCCCCTTGATCACCAGCTTGACCGAAGCCCCCACCCGAAACGCTCCGGTGAGAATCTTGTTGAGCACAAAGATCTCGGTGCTGTCCAGCGCGGCCCACCAGGAGACAATCAGATCGCGCCGCTCTGCGTCGGTCTCCATCGCCCTGAACATTGGAATAATCTCCTCCATCCACTGGTGCAGGGGAATGGGATTGGAGGAATGGGTTTGGGCATTGCCATCAGCCTTGGTAGGGGCAAACGGCCGATTGCCCTTCCGGGAAACGCCGCTCTGGGCGACGGACTGACCGGCTAAATCCACGTCGCGCAGCAGCAGGGTGATCACCTCCGCCGAGTCGCCCACCTGGGCATAGCAGTCTTTGAACAGCCACTCGGGAATGTCGGAAATTTGCAGAAACACATCCCGCAGCACCCGCGAGGTCACCGTGCGGCGGCGAGTTTTGCCCAGCAGCAGGTACAGCGCCCACACTTTGTCGGCGGGGTCAGCGTCCTGAAAGTAGGCCTGCAGCGATCGCACCTTTTCATTGGTCGAGGTGGTCGCGTCTATATCCTGAAAAAGCTGGGTGAATCGCTGCATGGATGGGGGCAATGGGCACGCTTCGCTTTGCTCATCCTACTGTTCCTGCTCAGTCTCTGCCGTCACGCTGGCGATATGGACCAGCGCATCGCCCTGGTTGACCAGCGGGTTTTGACCGTGGCCAATCACGATGCCCGCCCTGGGGCTGCGCACCTGCACCGGCTTGTCGCCAAAGGTATCGCTGATAAAACCCAGGGGCTGGCGCTGTTTGACCGGGTCGCCCAGGGACACCGACCGGTGCCAGATGCCGCCGCGAGAGGCGCGCACCCAGCGAGTTTCCCTCACTTCCAGGGTGGCCGGGGGGGCGGTGGCCGGGGGGGCATACATGCCCAGGTAGGCCATCGCCCGGTAGATGCCATCGACCCCGGTTTGAATGGCGGCTTCGTCGAACCGCAGCGCTTCGCCCGCTTCGTAGAGCAGGGTGGGAATATGTCGCCGGGCGGCGGCCTGACGCAGGGAACCGTCGCGGTGGGAGGCGTGAATGATCACCGGTGCCCCAAAGGCCCTGGCAAACTCGTTGGTGGCCGGGTCGTCCAGGTCGGCCCGCACCTGGGGCAAATTGACCCGGTGAATCGCCGCCGTGTGCAGGTCGATGCCGTGGGTACACTGGCTGACCACCTCCCGCATAAACAGGGCCGCCAGACGACTGGCCATCGACCCCCGCGCCGAGCCCGGAAAGGACCGGTTCAGGTCGCGGCGATCGGGCAGGTAGCGGGACTGCTCCAGCAGGCCAAAGATATTCACCACCGGCACCGCAATCACCGAGCCGCGCAGGCGACTGGGCTTTAGCCCCTTTGCCACCCGCCGTATGATATCGACCCCGTTCAGCTCGTCGCCGTGGATGGCAGCACTCAGCCACAGGCGCGGCCCCGGCTGTTTGCCGCAGATCACCGTCACCGGCAGCGACATCATGGTGCCGGTGGTAAGGCGGGCGATCGGCAAGTCCAGCCGCACGCGCTTGCCCCGGGGGATGGTTTCGCCCCCGATGGTGAGTGGTGAAAGGGGAAGCGCCGCCGAGGCCGTCAGGTTGGCCGCCCCCATGCGCCGCAGCGATTCCGGTGTCGGTTTGCCCAAGGCAACCTCCAAACACGACCTCCCCAGACGAAGGCTCAGTGTGCCGCCACTATAGCCAATCCTGGGGGGATGAGCCAATCCTGGGGGGGGATAGGCCGAAAAAACTGTCGGGGTATCGGGGAATTCAGATCATTGCCTGGTCGGCCTTGACAGAACGCCACAAAACTTATTAGATTGAAGCCATAACGAGTACGTATAAGCGGCTAGGAGGTGGCTATGGTGAAATTTGTGGGGATGGCCGGCAGTTTGCGGCCCAATTCGTACAGTCAGTTAGCCCTGGGGCTGGCGGGCGATCGCCTGCGCGCCCTGGGGGCCGAGGTCGGCACTGGTCTGCTAAGAGGAGATACATTGAAACCCTCTCATGCAGAGGACTTCTTGAGTAGATAGCGGACGATGCCAAAGACCGATCGCCATAGCCGGAGTCGTCCGTTTGCCGAGACCCCAATGGGGCTTGACCCAGTTGTGGAGGAGCCGCTGGACATCTAAGGCCCGCTGCAATCCGGCTTGGGTTTTGGCATAGAGGTTTTGACGCCGACGATAGGCGCTGCATCGTCGCCTCAGTGCTGCATTATGAGCCTCGTTATGATTGGCATGCACCTCAGCCAGTGGGCTAAGCGCAGTGTAAGGATGCTCTGGCCTCACCCAGACAACCGGCCGCAGACCTTGAGACCCTTTGATTTTCATGGCGACTTCAAGTCCATGCCGCCAGACTTTTCGGGTGCGATACTGACTGGGACGCTCCCGCAGGGCCAAATAGACGCTAGCTAAGTCCCATAACGCCTTGGCATAGCGATGTTCTCCGTCAGTAAACCAGCGAATGAACGAGCAGGCTTTGGCCCACTACCAGGCCTGTTGGGTCCCCCGCTGAAACAGCAGTTCGTCCTTATGCCCCGCTATCGTGGACACCCAGTAGCGGCTTCGGCGTTCAATAAAGTGAATCGTCCATCGGAACGTACAACAAGGCGCTTCCGCAGTAGATTTTAGAAGAATCGGGATGGCGGGATTCGAACCCACGGCCCCTTCGTCCCGAACGAAGTTCAGAAAATCTTCTAATCCCTTCTGTCTCTTGATTATAGCGGTTCTCAATAAACCGTCCTACCAATTTCCTACCTCAATCTGCCCACAGGCATGCCTGTCCATAGGCTAGCTGTTCAAGCACCAATTTCCTGTAGCGGATCAGTGCTCGTGAGAGCGGCAAGACCACCACTAACGCACTTGTCAACGGACAAGCTATCAAAAGCCACCCAGCCAGTCAGGGTGTTAACCTCAGAAATGCTTTCTAGCGCTGCAACGCCGGTTTGCTCGGCCTCTTGCTCATGGCCACTCTACGATTTCTGGGTAGCGTTGGATACTGCCTGGGCATGTGCGGGCCAATTACAGTTGCCTTCTCGCAGTCTCAGTCTGTGGTTGCTGGCAGCAGGTTGGCTTTAATCTACTGAGCAACCTGGGGCGGCTGATCAGCTGTACCCTGATCGGCCTCATGATTGGGGCACTGGGGTCGGTGCTGGTGGCCAGTGGACACATGGCGAGCCTCGGCAGCCCGTTGCGGCAAAGCGTTGCCCTAGTCACCAGGCTGCTGCTGATCTGGTTTGGGCTAGCGTAAATTAGCCCAAACCAGGTTCCCAGGGTTCCTTTTCTCAACCCCATGGCCCTGGCGGGCTGGCACAATCGCCTCAGTCGAGCCATTCAGGCGCTGTCCCTCAACCCCCAACAGTGGACGCCGCTGCTTTTGGGATTGGCCTGGGGATTGATGCCCTGCGGATTTGGGGCAAAACTCCTATGCTATGACCTGTTTTGACCCAAAGGGAACCCAGCACTGTGGTGAGCAAACCTACAGCACGCTGGTGTTGGCAGTTCAGGCCGGGAAAGCTCTGGCTGACACGCTAACGGGCGATTGTTAAGGCAGGCCCTGGCCGAGTTGGGCGGCGGTAACGGCATTGGGCTATGGATAGAATAGATACCCTGTCCAGCCTCGTTCTTCAGGCCAGGCCCCAGAAATGCCCCCCGGCCCATTGTTCAATGCATTTCCTGAGCAGTACGCGATCGCGAATCTTGACCTGGCTGACGGCCCTGATCTGTCTGGCGACGGCGGGGTCGATTTTGGCAGCGCGGCAAATTTTGCTGTTGCAGATCGACGACAGCATCGACAGCGCCCTGGCGCAGGAAATTGAGGAATTTCAGCGCTTGCTCAACGGCTTTAACCCCACCACGGGGGAGCCCTTTGGCGACGATGTGGGGGCGGCGTTTGACGTATTTTTGGCCCGCAGCGTGCCCGAGGACGATGAATATTTTCTGGCGCTGCTGGACGGCGAGATCTATGCCACCAGCCCGATCGCCCTGCCGGAGGCGCTGCAATTTGACGACAGTGCGATCGCCCGCTGGTCTGCCCTGAGCCAGGTGCAGCAGGGCCAGCTGAAAACCCCCATGGAGACGCTGGCCTACAAGGTCTACCCGATTGAGACGGCTTCGGCGAGCAAGGGGGTATTTGTGGTGGCCTTCTCGCTGACCAACCGCCGCCAGGAGCTCAGGCAGATTTTGCTGATTATGTCGGCGGTGATGGGCTGCGCGTTTCTGCTGGCGCTGATGGCCGCCTGGTTGGTGATTGGGCAGGTGCTTGCGCCCCTGGAGTTGCTGACGGAAACCGCCCGGTCGATTAAATCGGCAGACGACGAGCTAGACCAGCGGATTCCGGTGCGGGGCACCCGGGAAATTGCGGCGCTGACCGACACCTTCAACGACATGCTCAGCCGTCTGCGGGCCTCGTTTGCCAGCCAGCGCAATTTCATCAACGACGCCAGCCACGAGCTGCAAACGCCGATTACGGTGATCCAGGGCCATCTGGAACTGTTGGGTAAGGAGCAGGGCGATCGCCCCAAAACCCTCTGGCTGATGCAGGACGAGCTAAAGCGCATGAGCCGCCTGGTGAAGGATCTGCTGCTGCTGGCTCGGGCGGAGCGCCCCGACTTTCTCGATCTGACCATGGTGCAGGTGGATGAGCTGATGGAGACCATCTACGCCAAAGCCCAGGCCATTGCCCCCCGTCAGTGGCATCTGGCCCAGGTGGCTAAGGTGCGGATTGTGGGCGATCGCGATCGCCTCACCCAGGCGGTGATGAACCTCACCCAAAACGCCGTGGAACACACCCAGCCCGAGGACACCATTGAAATTGGCTCGCGCCTGGTCAACCAGCAGATCCACCTCTGGGTTCACAACAGCGGCTCCACCGTCAGCCCCGCCGACCAGGCCCGCATTTTTCAGCGGTTTGCCCGCGCCCCCGCCAGCCGTCGCTCGGAGGGGGCAGGGCTGGGGCTGGCGATCGTGCAGGCCATAGCCAATGCCCACGGTGGCACAGTCGCCCTTGCCAGCAGCCCTGGCAAGGGCACTATATTTACCCTTGTGCTTCCCCTAGAGCCCCCCCAAGACAGCGCCCAGCCATGAGCAAGATTTTGATCGTTGAGGACGAGCCTCGGATCGCCTCGTTTTTGAGCAAGGGGTTGGAAGCCAGCGGGTTCAGCACCCTGGCGGTAGACAGCGGGCAGAGCGCCATTTACCTGGCCAACAGCGACGACTTTGATCTGCTGATTCTTGACCTGGGGCTGCCCGACCAGGACGGGCTGTCGGTGCTGGAGCACATTCGCGGCCAGGGGGAGACGATTCCGGTCATTATTTTGACGGTGTACGACGACCTGCGCCACAAGCTGCAAGGGCTGAACGGTGGGGCCGACGACTACGTTACCAAACCCTTTCAGCTAGAAGAATTGATTGCGCGCATTCAGGTGCAGCTGCGCAAAAAAGCCCAGGCCAGCAAACCCGCCCAACTCACCCTAGAGGTGGGGGACATTGTGCTCGATCTGCGCCAGCGGCAGGTGCGCAAAGCGGGCCAATTGATCGAGCTTTCGACCCGCGAATTTACGCTGCTGGAATTGTTTATGCGACGCCACCAGGAGGCCATTAGCCGCGCCGAACTGCTCAGCGAGGTCTGGGGCTATGACTACGATGAATCCTCCAATGTGGTCGATGTCTACGTCGGGTATCTGCGGAAGAAATTGGGGGCACGGGCAATTGAAACCGTGCGCGGCTTTGGCTACCGCTTCAGATTATAAGAGTGTTCTTAGGAATCGGAACGAGTCCCTGGGGCTACCGTCAGTAGTTTTAGGAAAGCCTATTTTTGGCGGAAAGTTGCCTGACCTGGGTAGCTTCTGGTTGCTTCTGACGGCGTTTGCTTGCGAAAAGCCGCTAGCTGCCAAGGTTTAGAAATAGCTGTTCAAATCGGCAAAATCTATCTCTCGATAGAAGAGTTTTGCGGATTTTCCTGTACGCGCAAAAACAAACTGAGGAGTTGTTTTACTGCTCTGACTGATGGATATATCCATGGCTTTATAAGAGTTTTCTTAGGATTTCTTAGGGTTGTCTAATGGATGTTTTAAGGGTTTTGATTTAAGTTTTAACTACTTCTTAACCTGTTTTGAGGGTCAAGAGCTGGTGTGATTGAGTCCATCTGTTTTGGATGTCTGTAGACGCATTGGATTTGCTCTGATTCCGGCTCATTGGTGTGTTGCTAAAGCGGTTGCAAGCTGATATCTGGAATCGGATTTCGATAGCTCCAACTATGTCTACATCTATCTGTCCACACCCCTAATTGCCCCATCTGGAATTGTGAGTCATGGTGAACGATAGTTTTCGATCGCGACCGTATGCCCCCCACAAGGGGCGATCGCACCACCGCGCGGCCCCCGCCGCTGGGCTGCGGGTGGCCATCTATTCCCACGACACTATGGGCATGGGCCACAAGCGCCGCAACCTGCTGATTGCTCAGAGTTTGGTGCGCCAGGTGCCCCACTGTTCGGTGCTGCTAATCACCGGCATGGTAGAAGGAAATGCTGAGAATCTGCCCCCCGGCGTTGACTACTTGGCTCTGCCCGCCTGGCACAAAACCACCGAGGGCGAGTACCGACCTCGACGGCTCGATCTTTCCCAGCAAGAGCTGGCGCAGCTGCGGGGCCAGATCATTCGCGCTGCGCTGGACAATTTCAACCCCGATGTGTTTTTGGTAGACAACGTGCCTCGGGGGGCGCTGCGGGAGCTGGACGGGGTGCTGGAGTTTTTGAAAAAGCAACCCCAGACCCGCTGCGTGCTGGGGCTGCGCGACATTCTAGACGACCCGGCGGTGGTGCGCCGCCAGTGGCGCAAGGCGGGCAACGAAACGGCGGTGCGCCGCTACTTTGACGCCATCTGGATCTACGGCGACCCGGCGGTGTACGACCCGGTGGCGGCCTACCGCTGGCCCGCCGACATTGCCGCCAAGGTGCGCTACGTGGGCTACCTCGACGGTCGGCAACGGCTGACGGCCAGCCCCCCGCTGGCGTTGGCGAAGCCCCGACCGGGGAGAATCGCCCCCGCCCCCGACCGTCCCTTGGCTCTGTGCCTGGTAGGGGGTGGCCAGGATGGGACGGCGGTGGCCACGGCTTTTGCCCAGGCGACCCTGCCCGAGGGCTGGCAGGGGGTGCTGGTGGCTGGGCCGCTGATGCCCCAAACCTCGCGACAGCAGGTGCACCGATACGCGGCCTCTCGACCAGAACTGACGGTGCTCGACTACTGCCCGGAGCCGACCTGGCTGTTGAACCGGGCGGCGGCGGTGGTGGCCATGGGCGGCTACAACACCACCTGCGAGGTGCTGGCCTTTGGCACCCGAGCGCTGATTGTGCCGCGCGTCAAACCCCGGCGCGAGCAGTGGATTCGGGCTGAGCGCCTGCGCCAGATGGGGCTGGTAGACCTGCTGCATCCCGACCACATCGGCCCCGCCGTCCTCACCCAGTGGTTGGCGGGGGGGCGGCCGCCTGAGGTCATGGGCCGGGGGAGCGATCGCCCTGGACGCATCGATCTGCTCGGCCTTGAGCGCCTGCCCCACCTGCTGGCCGAGGTGGTAGCCGAGCCCAGATCTGGGGGGCGATCGCCCCTAGCCGCCGCCGTTTAATCCCTAACTCAAACGAGCCATGCGAGTTGCCTACATCCTCAAGCGCTATCCCCGATTTTCTGAGACCTTTGTGGTGTCAGAGATTTTGGCCCACGAAGCCGCCGGGTTAGACATCGCCATCTATGCCCTCCGCCCCCCGCTGGACAGCCACTTTCAAGACATCATCGCGCGGGTAAAAGCGCCCGTGACTTACCTGACCACCAAAGATCTGCGGGGCAGCAAGTTTTGGCAACTGCTGCAAGAGGCGGCGGCGGTGCTGCCCGGCTTTTGGGCCAAGTTGCCCCAGGCCCAGGGGGAGGATTCGCAGGATCTATGTCAGGCGATCGCCCTATCCATGTCTGCTCAGTCCCAGGGCATTACCCATTTCCACGCCCACTTTGGCACCTCGGCCACTTCGGTGGCGCGGCTGGCCAGCCTGTTCAGCGGCATTCCCTACAGCTTTACGGCCCACGCCAAAGATATCTACCACCAGGAGGTGCAGCCGGAGGACATGGCCCGCAAGCTGGCCGATGCCAAAGGTGTGGTCACCGTCAGCGACTACAACCTGCAATTTCTTCAGGCGCAGTATGGCCCGGCGGCGGCGCGAGTGCAGCGGGTCTACAATGGCATTGACCTGAGCCAGTTTGCTTACCAACCGCCCCAAAATCGGCCTGCCAAAATTGTGGCGGTGGGTCGCCTGGTGGAAAAGAAAGGCTTTGGTGATTTAATCGCCGCCTGCGAACTGCTGGCCCAGGGGCAAGTTGATTTTCACTGCCAAATCGTCGGCCATGGTGAGTTGGCGGAGGATCTCCAGCAGCAAATCGACGCAGCGGGTTTACAGCCCTGGGTGGAACTGGTGGGGCCACGCCCCCAGACCGAGCTGAGGGCGATCGTGCAGGGAGCGGCGGTGCTGGCGGCCCCCTGCGTGGTAGGCCGCGACGGCAACCAGGACGGCCTGCCCACGGTGCTGCTAGAGGCCATGGCCCTGGGCACCCCCTGCGTTGCCACCGATGTGACGGGCATTCCCGAAGTGCTGCGCCACGGCGAAACCGGCCTTCAGGTGCCCCAGCACAACCCGGTGACCCTGGCCGCCGCCCTGGGCCACCTGTTGCGAGACAGCGCCCTGCGGGTGACTCTCGCCGCCGCCGCCCGCCGCCAGATCGAGGCCAACTTCGACATTCACCGCAACGCCGCCCAGCTGCGGCAGTTGTTTCAGCCCCAGGTGCGGCCAGTCTCCCAGCCCTTAGTCCAACCTGCAATCCAGGAGGTGCGCCCATGAAGATTGCCTACGTCTGCGCCGATCGCGGCGTCCCGGTCTTTGGCTGCAAAGGCTGCTCGATTCATGTGCAGGAGGTGGTGCGCGCCCTGGTCAACCAGGGCCACCAGGTGACCCTCTTTGCTGCCCGCCTGGGAGGCGAGGCCCCCACCGACCTGGCGCAGGTGCCCGTCCACCGCCTGCCCAAGGTGCCCCAGCACGACCCGGTGCAGCGAGAACAGGCGGAAATGGCTGCGAACCTCGACCTGCGCTTTGCCCTGGAAACCGCTGGGCCCTTTGACCTAGTGTACGAACGCTACTCCCTGTGGAGCGTGAGCGGCATGGAGTACGGGCGCGATCGCACCATCCCCAGCATCCTCGAAGTCAACGCCCCCCTGCTCCAAGAGCAGGCCCAATACCGCCAGCTGATCCACACTGAGCAGGCCCAGCGCATGGCCCAGCGGGTCTTTGCCACCGCCACTGCCCTGGTCGCCGTCTCTGAGGATGTGGCCACCTACCTGGGCACCTTTCCCCAAGCCGAGGGCCGCGTCCACGTCATCCCCAACGGCGTCAACGTCGATCGATTCCACCCCACCCCGCCCTCTCAGAACGGGCGCACGGCGGTGCGCCCCTACACCATCGGCTTCCTCGGCACCATGAAAACCTGGCACGGTCTGCCCATTCTCGCCGAGGCATTCACCCAGCTCCACCGCCACTGCCCCCAGGCTCGCCTCTCGATGATTGGCGACGGCCCCGCCCGCCCCGCCATGGAGCAAACTCTAAAGGAGCGGGGCCTGGGGGCAGCGGTGACCTGGCACGGGCGGGTTTCTCCCCAGCAAATCCCCAGGTTGCTGGCGGCGGTAGATGTGGCGGTCGCCCCCTATCCCCAGCTGGAAAACTTTTACTTTTCACCGCTGAAGGTCTACGAGTACATGGCGGCGGGGCTGCCCGTGGTGGCCAGCGATCTGGGCCAGCTGCGGCAGATTATTCGCCCCGGTATCGACGGTCTGCTCTGCCCGCCGGGGGATGCCGCCGCCCTGGCCGATCGCCTACGACAGCTAGAGGCTCAGCCCCGCCTGCGACAGCGCCTGGGCCGAGCGGCCCGCCAGACGGTGGTGGAACACCACAGCTGGGATCGGCGGGTCAGGGAGATTTTGGCGGTGGCCCAGCGAGATAGTGTTCAGCGAGCGGTGGGCTAATGGGGCGATTACAGGTTTGACCCACCCCGCCCTTCGGGCACCCCTCCCAAGGAGGGGACAGCGGCATCCCCAACCGAGGTTCCGTAAGGTTCATCCACTCATCCACCCCCTGCCCCCCACCCATCCACTCCCTCACATTCCCCCATGGCACGACCCCAAAAACTCACCGAAATCGCCCCCGGTCTGTGGCAGATTGTGCGCCGCTTCTGGCCCTACATTCGTCAGCAGTGGGGGCTGGTGCTGGGCGGGCTGACGGCGCTGCTGGCCCAGGTGGGGCTGCGGCTGCTGGAGCCCTGGCCGCTGAAGTTTGTGTTTGACGAGGTGATCACCTCGACGCCCAACCGGGGGCAGTCGGGGGTGCCCTGGGTCGATGCCCTGTCGCCCACGGCATTGCTGTGGGGCAGTGCGATCGCCCTGGTGGCCTTCACCGGGCTGCGCGCCCTGGCCGACTATTGCAGCACTGTGGGCTTTGCCCTGGTGGGCAACCGGGTGCTGACCCAGGTGCGCAACGACCTGTACCAGCACCTGCAAAATCTGTCGTTGAGCTTTCACAACCAGGCCCGCAGCGGCGACCTCACCATTCGGGTGATCAGCGATGTGGGCCTGCTCAAGGATGTGGTGGTGACGGCTTTTTTGCCGATGGTGGGCAACACGCTGATCTTGATCGGCATGGTGGGGCTGATGCTGTGGCTGCACCTGGAACTCACCCTGCTGGCGCTGGCCACGATTCCGCTGTTTTCGCTGACGACGG
The DNA here is from genome assembly GCF_000763385.1 of Leptolyngbya sp. KIOST-1. Taxonomy (NCBI): domain Bacteria; kingdom Bacillati; phylum Cyanobacteriota; class Cyanophyceae; order Leptolyngbyales; family Leptolyngbyaceae; genus Leptolyngbya; species Leptolyngbya sp. KIOST-1. The sequence goes on along the minus strand of NZ_JQFA01000002.1, from coordinate 940,297 downwards.
TGCGCCTCAGCCGCCGCATCAAAGAAGTCTCGCGCAAGCAGCGTCGGCAGGAAGGGGCGATGGCCTCCACCGCCGCCGAGGCCATAGGGGCGATCAAGGTAGTGAAAACCCTGTCACTGGAAAAAATCTTTGCCCAGACTTTTTCGGGCCACAGCCAGAAAACCCTCAGGGACGGGGTGAAGGCCAAGCGTCTGGCAGCCCAGCTGGAGCGATCGGTGGATTTGATCATTGCCCTGGCCACAGCCCTGGTGCTGGGGCGCGGGGCGCACCTGGTCACCCACGGCAGCCTGACGCCGGGAGATTTACTGGTGTTCATGGCCTATTTGAAGAACGCCTTTAAGCCCGTGCGCGACTTCGCCAAGTACACCGGGCGGCTGGCCAAGGCCACGGCGGCGGGGGAGCGCATCCTCGACCTGCTGGATCAGGTGCCAGAGATTGTCGATCGCCCCGATGCCCGCCCGGCCCCCAGCTTTGGCGGTCGGGTGACGTTTCGGCAGGTGCAGTTTGCCTACGAGCCAGGCCACCCGATTCTCAAAGACATCAGCTTTGAGGCGTTGCGAGGGCAATCGCTGGCGATTGTGGGGCCGTCGGGCAGCGGCAAATCGACCCTGGCCAGCCTGCTGCTGCGCCTCTACGAACCCAGCGCTGGGCAGGTGTTGATCGACGGGGTGGATATTCGCGAGTACCAAGCGGAGTCGCTGCGATCGCAGATCAGCGTCGTCCTGCAAGACAGTCTGCTGTTTGCCGCCAGCGTGCGCGACAACATCGCCTACGGCAACCCCCAGGCCAGCGACGACGATATTCTGGTGGCAGCGCAACTGGCCAACGCCCACGACTTTATTTTGCGGTTGCCCGAGGGCTACGACACGGTGTTGGGGGAGCGGGGGGTGACCCTCTCTGGCGGGCAGCGCCAGCGGATTGCCATCGCCCGCGCCGCCGTGCGCCACTCGCCCATTCTGGTGCTGGATGAGCCGACCACGGGCCTCGACAGGGACAACGAGCGCACCGTGATCGAGGCCCTGGGGCAGGTGGCCCAGGGCTGTACCACGCTGATCATCACCCACGATCTGGCCCTGGCCGCCACCGCCGATCGCCTCATCTATATAGAGCAGGGCGAAATTTTGGAGAGCGGCACCCACGCCGAGCTGTTGGCCCAGGGTGGCCCCTACGCCGCCCTCTACCAGCTTCAGGTGGCCCGTCGCAAACTGGCTGACCAGGAATCATTCCCGCCCCAGGGAGGTGCCTATGCTGTGCGCCGCTGATCTGGCCCTGGTGGAGCGCGATCGCCAGCTGCCCGGCCTGGCCACCCTGCTGGATGACGACGCCATGCTGGCCCGGCTGCGATCGGCGGGGTATGCGGCGGCGGCGATCGCCAGCACCTACCTGCGCTACAAGCCCCACACCAACTGCCTGGTGGCCTACACCGTGACCAGTCCGGGGCAGCATCAGCCCTGCTGCCTCTACGGCAAGGCCTATCCCCTGGATCGGGTCGAAAAGCTGGCCAAGTACCAGCGGATGGGTCAACGAGCAAGGGACAGTCATCTGCCGCCAATGGTGGTGGATGCGCTGGGGCTGGCAATTGCGCCCTTTCCCCTCGATCGCGAACTGCGATCGGTGGCCCAATTGCTCAACTCTGCGACCCGGCCCAAAGTGTGCCGCAAGCTGTTGGCCCTGGAGCCGGATGAGGCGATCGCAGGCGAAATCAGCCTGACAACCCTCAACTACAAGCCCGAGCGCCGCTATGTGGGCGGGCTCAACGTGGGGGCCGATCCATCCCAGCGCTGGGTGGTTAAAGCCTACACCCAGGACGACTACGACACCGCCCGCCGCAACAGCCGCGACATCTGCTCTGGCGAAGTGCTAGCGGTCGCGCCCCTGCTGGGCCGCAGCCACCGCTACCAGATGCTGGCCTTCCCCTGGGTGGAGGGTCAACCCCTGGAGACGGCCATGCAGGGCGATATTTCCACCGTTCACAGCACTCTGCAGCGGGTCGGGGTGGCCCTGGGCGAACTGCACCAGCAGCGGCTCAAGCGCCTGCAACCGATGAGCTGCGCCGCCGAAGCCCTGGATGTAATGGAGTTGGTCAGCGACCTGTGCTATCTGCAACCCAGCCTGGCGGGCCGGTTCAAATCCCTTAGCCGCGCCATTGCCGAGGGGCTGGTTCACCTGCCTCAGCAGTGGCACTCCACCCACGGCGATTTCAAGCCCGACCAGGTGCTGGTCAAGGGCGATCGCATCACCCTGCTCGACTTCGACCGCGCCGCCCGCGCCCACCCCGCCCGCGACCTGGGCTCGTTTTTGGCCCAGCTCGACTACCAGCACCTGGGGGGCTGCCTGGACGACCCACGCCGCCGCGCCGCCGCCGCTGGCCTGCTCCAGGGCTACGCCACCCAGGGCACCGCCCCCGATCCCGATACCCTGCGGCTCTACACGGCTCTGCACCTGTTTAAGCTTTTGCCCGAACCCTTCCGCTACCGTGCCCCCGACTGGCCTACGCGCATGGAAAAGCTGCTGCACCGGATTGAGGGGATTTTGCAGCGGGAGGAGGTGGGTGGGCGGTGTGAGGGGTGGGGAGTGGGGAGTGGGGAGTAGATGGGTGGGAGGGTGGATGAGTTTTGAATTTTGAGTTTTGAGTTTTGAGTTTGCGCTTTCTGTCTTCTGCCTTCTGCTTTTTGCCTTCCCCATGTCCCCAACTCCCCACACTCTCCTCTGTGACCCGGCGCTGGCGTTTTTGGCTCCGGCGCTTACCCCGGCCTGGGTGGGGTCTCGGCTGGGGGAGGTGTTGGGGCGATCGCTCTCCCTCCGGGCCATCCGTCCCCTGCGCCACAAGCTGGGGCGGCGGTGTTTGATTGCCTACGACATTGAGCTGGCGGGGGAGGTGGTGACGGTGGTGGGGAAGGTGCGATCGCGGGGGTTGGATCACCACAGCTATGAGCTGCAACGCAAGCTTTGGCACCACGGGTTTGAGGACGCCAGCGCCGACGGGGTTTCGGTGCCGGAGCCGCTGGGGGTGATGCCGGAGCTGCACCTGTGGTTGCAGCGGTGGGTGCCAGGGCGGGTGGCGACGGAATTGCTGCCGCAGGATGTGGGGCTGGCGGAACGGATTGCGGGGGCGATCGCCAAGCTGCACCGGGCAAACATTCCTGCCCGCAAGTGCCACACCCCTGCCGATGAAATTCGCATTTTGCAAGAGCGGCTGCCCCGCGTGGCCCAGATCCACCCCCAGTGGCAGGAGCGGATTGAGCACGTTCTCCAGGCCAGCGCCGCCCTGGCCAAGACCCTGCCCCAGGCCGCCACCACTGGCATTCATCGCGACTTTTACCCCGACCAGGTGCTGGTCAGCGGCGATCGCCTCTACCTGCTGGATCTTGACCTCTACTGCCAGGGCGACCCGGCGCTAGATATCGGCAACTTTGTTGCCCACCTGAGCGAGCAAAGCCTGCGTCGGTTTGGCCATCCAGATGCCTTTACCCAGCAAGAAACCGCCCTAGTGGAGGCATTCTGCAAACTGGACAGTCAGGTCAGCCGGGGGGCGATCGCCACCTACAAAACCCTTACCCTGGTGCGCCACATCTACATCAGCACCCAGCACCCCCACCGCCGCGCCACCACGGCCCCGCTGCTTTCCCTCTGCGAAGCCCGCCTGGCTCAAGGGCCGTAGCCCCCCAGCCAAGCCGTTTCCCCAGGCCCACAGGCGGAGGGACTGCGGCCACAACTCCCAGGGAATCCACTCCCTGGCTCATGGTGAACGCCTGCTTGAGCAGGCTGGGATAACCCGCCCTGGGGCGGGCGAGTTTGCCGTGGGCATTTTCTCCTTTGCTATCGATTCGAGAACCTGCCATGAACGCCCTTTGGCCCATCGCTTTATCGACCACCCTGCTCCCCGGCCTGGCCACCATGGATGCGGTGGCCTCGCCTGCGCCTCGGGTGACAGATCTGGCCCCGACCACCCTCACCCAACCGCAGCAGCAGCAGGTAGACTCCCTGCGCCAGCGCTACCGCTGCCCCCCGGACAACAGCGATGCCCTAGCTCAATTGGCAGCCCTGCGCCAGTGCCTTAGCGACGGCTCGGCCTCGGCAGCCGATTTGCAGTATGTCCAGCAGCTCTATGTAGAACTAGCTGCCGAGCAAGGGCAGCTTCAGAGCCGAGTCAGTGCCGTGGCTGCTGACTTTCAAACCCTGGCAGAACAACAGTTTTCTACCACCGCCCGCCTGGAGGGGGAGGCCGTCTTTGCCCTACTGGCCGCCAGCGGTGCCGGACGGGCTGACGACCCGGATGACCCCATCGACAGCAACCTCGCCTTTGGCTATCGGGCCAGGCTCAACGTGGTCGCCAGCTTCACGGGTGACGACCAGTTGCGGCTCAGGCTCCAGGCCCGCGACATTGCCGAACTGGAAGACGCCACCGGCACTCAAATGGCCAACCTGGGCTTTGATGGTGGCCCCGGCGAAACCCTGGAACTGTCTCGGCTGGAGTACGAAACACCCCTCACCGACAATTTAGAGGTGCTGTTTCAAATTACCGGCGGCGGCCTGGGGGATTTTGTGCCAGCGGTGAACCCGCTGTTTAGCGGCAGCGGCGATGGTTCGATCTCGACCTTTGGCCGCGAAAACCCGATTCGGCGGCTGGGCGGTGCCCCCGGTCTGGGCCTCAGCTATGACCTGACCGACTGGGCCAACCTGTCGGCGGCGGTGCTCACCCCCGACGCCTACGAGACGGATGTGGGCTTGTTTGAGGAGCAATTCAGCGCGATCGCCCAGCTCACCCTGCGCCCCAGCGACACCACCGGCCTAGCTTTTACCTACGTGCGCACCTACAACAGTTTGGGCACCGGCACCGGCAGCGAACTGGGCGAAGACCCCTTCGACGGCGACTCCGACGCGGTGGCAACCCATGCGATCGGGGCCGAAGTTGCCTGGGATCTGTCTTCCCAGCTCACCCTCTCAGGGCGGGTGGGTTACCTGTGGGCCACCGCCCAAGACCTGGACAACCAGCCCACCGCCGAGCTGTTCACCTGGGCCGCCAGCCTGGGGCTGCGAGACCTGGGCACCGAGGGCAGCCTGGGGGGGCTAATTGTCGGTACCCCGCCCCGCGTGCTCAGCAATGCCTTTGATGCCGATGCGATCGACCCCAACGCCGCCCTGCACTTAGAAGCCTTCTACCGCTGGCCAGTTAACGAATACCTCGCCCTCACCCCCAGCCTGATTGTGGTGATCAACCCCGAGCATGACAGCGACAACCCCACCCTCTACATCGGCACCATCCGCGCCACCTTCACGTTTTAGCTAATCCCCATAAGGGGCGGGCAGGCAAAGATCAGCGTATCAGCCCAGACAATCGCTGGCTGGGTCGATTACTAAACCATCATCAAAGATCGCCCAGCCGTCTCCGCTGATCAAGCTGTCATTTTTTAGTCATGGTTGGTTTATAGACTGCAAATGTTCCCTGGTTGACTTGGATCATTTCCTGGAGGCAGATGATGATAAATCGCATTGTGATAGGTGCCCTAGTGGCCGGTGGGATTGGGGCCGCTCTGGTACTGCCCAATCTCAGCCATGCCCAAACCACCCACACCGGTACCGTTGAAAAAGTGTGGGAAGATGGCTTTCGACTCAATACGGGCGATCGCACCCTCCGGGTCGATGCCTGGACTGTCTACGGCGACAGCACCGCCAGCCATATTTCGGTGGGCGATGAAGTGACCATCACAGGCGAATTTGAAGGTCGCGAGTTTGATGCCTCGACTATTGCGGGAACCGACTCTGGCTCTACTGCCCCCGCAGCCACATCAGCCCCGTCTGAAGCCGCAGCAGCAGGGGCTACCCCTCGCCCGGCTGCCAACACCGTCAGCGGTACCGTTGAGCGCGTGTGGGAAGATGGCTTTCAGCTCAATACAGGCGATCGCACCCTGCGGGTCGATACCTGGGATGTCTACGGTGACAACACGGCCAGTTACATTTCGGTGGGCGATCGCATCACCATGACCGGTGAATTCGAGAACGGCGAATTCGACGCCTCCACCGTTCGGCCCAATCCATAACCCTGGCTGGATCTCTCGCCCATGCGCATCCTGCTGGCCGAAGACGACCCCGCACAACTGGAACCCCTGCAGGCGGCGTTGACCCGCGCTGGCCATGTGGTTGATGCGGTTGAAGATGGCACCACTGCCCGCTGGCTAATGGGTGAAAAAGACTACGACCTGCTCATTTTCGACTGGATGCTGCCGGGAGAAGACGGCATTTCCCTGTGCCAGCATTACCGCCTGGCGGGCAAGGCAGCCCCCGTTCTGATGCTGACGGCCAAAGACACCACCGCCGATAAGGTCATGGGATTAGACGCCGGGGCCGATGACTACCTGGTGAAGCCCATAGATGTGGCAGAACTGCTGGCGCGAGTGCGTGCCCTACGACGGCGATCGCCCCTCTGGTGCGGCGATGTACTGCAAGTGGCTGACCTGGTGCTATACCTGGATACGATGCGAGTAGAGCGGGGCGATCATAGCCTCAAGCTCTCCAGTCGCGACTTTCAACTGCTGGAATATCTGCTGCGTCATCCCCGCCAAGTGCTCACCCACGACCAAATTGAGCAAGCCCTCTGGGAATGGGGCTCAGAACCAGAGAGCAACGCCGTCACCGCGCGCGTCAAACGACTGCGGCAGCGACTGCGCAGTTTGGAAACCGACACCTGGATTGAAACGGTCTACGGTGTCGGCTATCGTCTTGACCCTCCTGAGTCCTGAGCGATGGCAAACCTGGCCCAACGCCTGTTTCAGCCCTGGCAAAGCCTGCCGATTCGAGTGCGGGGAGCGGTGATTATTGTCATCCCAGTCAGCTGTATGTTTACGGCACTGTCGGCCTTTGCCTGGCTTAAGGCCAGCTTAGCCGAAGACGAAACCTGGATCCAACACACCCAAACCGTACGGCTCGAAACCAAATACCTGGTTAAGGCCTTAGTCGACGCTGAAACCGGCGTGCGCGGCTATGGCCTGACCCGGCAGGAGGAGTTTTTGGAGCCCTACCGCTGGGCTCAAAGCGAAATTCCCAGTTCCCTGAACCGCCTCGAAAGTCTGGTCAGCGACAACTCGGCCCAGGTCGAACGGGTGCAGGACATTCGCCAACTGGTGGAAGAAAACCTGGCCATTTTTCAGCAGAAATTGACCCTCAAGCAGGAACCCCAGCTGATTCCAGCGGAGCCCAGCACCCTGGTGCCCGCCACCACGCTCTACACCTGGCTGGAGGAGGGCAAAGAGACCATGGACGCCGCTCGCGACGCCATCGACCGCTTCATGGCGGAAGAAGACGCGCTGCTGGCCCAGCGGATTCAGCACCGTGATCGCTACCAGCAAGTGGCCTGGTTGGCCCTGTGCTTGCTGGTGGTGATGGGTACTCTGGCCGCCTATTTCGCCATCCACCTGCTCCACCAGCTAGAGCGAGAACTGGCTGACCGAGAAGCACATCTCAAGGCCACTAACCAGCGTCTAGAAAATGCCTGCAGCCAGCTTCAGCGGTTTACCGCCAACGCCTCCCACGAACTCCGCGCCCCTCTAGCTGCGGTGCTGAGCAATGCCCAGGTCGGTCTGATGGCCATAGATGAGGTTGACTTGGAGGATCCTGAACCCGATCTCCAATTCAACGACATCCGTCCACGTCTGGAAAACATCGTGAGTCTGACCAAAACCATGAGCACCCTGGTCAGTGAACTGCTGTTTTTGGCCCGCTATGAGGGATTGCTGGCTCCAGAAAACCTACAAACGGTCGATCTGAGCGATCTGGCGGCTCAGCTGGTCAGCGATTGGCAGAGCGAGGCCCAAGCCCACAACCTCCAACTCTCCTCGCAGTTGCCCGCTACCGCCGTCATGGTAAAAGCCGACGCCAATTTACTGCGTCAGGCGATCGCTAACCTCCTCAGCAACGCCTGTCGGTATACGCCCGCTGGAGGACACATTCAGCTTCGTTTACAGCAGCAGGAACACCAGGCCGTGATCGAGGTGCAGGACAACGGTGTCGGCATTCCCAACGAGTCGCTGCCGATGATTTTTGAACGGTTTTACCGGGTGGATTCAAAACGAACCAAAGCCTCTGGCGGGCTAGGCCTGGGGCTAGCCATCGTCCAACAAATTGTGCAGGCCCACCGAGGTCAGGTTGAGGTGACCAGCAGACTGGAAGAGGGATCAACATTTTCTATTTTCCTGAACTCGTTAGAGGAAACTCAGGAAATAGCGCTACGTGATTGCAAGATTCACATCTAGTTCATGACCCTAGAACAAGGCACTCCGTCAAACCACCTTAGCCCTGGTAATTGAACGACATCGTTGCCAACTTAACGGAGGAATTGGCGGCCCTGGCTGCTGCAGCTGATGTTCATCTCAGATGTCAACCTCCCAACCCAATAAGCTTTGGCCTGATTACAATGCACCACAGCTTCTGGCTAAGCCGAGCGTGCCCCTACAATGAGTTGAGCGTGTGTGAGAAGACAAGCATGGCTGGTGGTACATCCAAAAATTCAATCTATGCCGCATTGGGAGCCAACATCGCTATTGGTATTGCCAAGTTTGTCGGTGCTGCCATTAGCGGCAGCTCGGCCATGCTGTCAGAGGGTATCCACTCGGTGGTCGATTCCGTCAATGAGCTGCTGCTACTCTATGGCCTCAAGCAAAGCGAAGCGCCCCCAAGCGAGCAATTTCCTCTAGGTCGCGGGCAAGAACTATATTTTTGGTCGCTGATGGTTGCGGTGCTGATTTTTGCCCTGGGGGGTGGCGTGTCGATGTATGAGGGGTGGCACAGCTTTCAACACCCTGAGGTTGGCAACTATGCCTTGGTCAGCTATGTCGTGCTGGCCGCCGCTGCCCTGTTTGAAAGTTTAGCCCTAGCCGTATCTATTCGGGAGTTTAACAAAAACTATCCCCGCAAAGCTGAGGTTAGTTTATGGCAAGCCATTCGCGAGAGTAAAGATCCCAGCGCATTTATTGTCATTGTGGAAGATGCTGCTGCGCTGGTCGGGCTTGCCATTGCCTTTGGTGGAATTGTGCTCACCCAGATGTTCGACAATGCTCTCTATGACGGCGTTGCTTCCATCCTGATTGGGCTATTGCTCATCGTAGTCGCCACGCTGTTGGTCATCGAAACGAAGAGTCTACTGATGGGGGAAAGCGCTTCTATCGCGGTGCGAGACAGCATCAAAACCCTCGTCAAGGCTGACCAGGCTGTCTCTGATATGGGGCCACCGATTACCCTGCACCTAGGCCCTCGGGATATCATGCTGGCGATGAATATTGAATTTTGCGATCATCTCTCTGCCGATGAGATTGAAACAGCGGTATGCCGTATCGAGCAGAGCATTCGCGCCACCCATCAAGACGTGAAACGCATCTTTATTGAAGCTGCCTCTCTGGATGGAGTTGACTAAAAAATTAAGTGTGGAGCTGGTGCGATTGCCTAGTATTTGTAGGGCTAGGCGATCGCACCCTTCCCGAAACTAACCCCTACTGCGCCCGGTAGCTATCAATGGCCTGACGCACCATCGCCTGGGCCTCCCTCGCGTCGCCAAAGCCGCGCAGCTCGATCACATCGCTACCCTGGGGCAGGCGCTTGTAGACCGCAAAAAACTCCTCCATCCGCTCCAACTCCATGGCGGGCATATCGCTGATGTCGCGAATATGGCACTGGTCTGTTAAGAGGAGATACATTGAAACCCTCTCAGGCAGAGAAGTTCCTGGGTGGATAGCAAGCGACTACACAAGCCGATCGCCATGGCCGGAGTCGTCCGTTTGCCCAGTCCCCAGTGTGGCCTGACCCAGTTGTGGAGGATCCGCTGAACATCCAAGGTTCGTTGCAATCCATCACGAGTCTTAGCATAGAGGTTTTGACGCCGACGATAAGCGCTGCATCGCCGCCTCAGGGCGGCATTGTGAGCCTCGTTATGGTTGGCATGCACCTCGACTAGCGGGCTAACCGCGGTGTAGGGATGCTCGGGTCTCACCCACACGACCCGCCTGAGACCTTGAGTCCCTTGAAGTGACCCCCGATTTTCGGACACAAGGCTAAGAGCAGTATCCTTGTTCCACAGGAGGGGGCAACTATGAGCGCAAACCGACGACAGTACACAGCTGAATTTAAGGCCAAAGTGGTGTTGCAAATGCTAATGGGAGAGAAAACGTCAGCCGAGATTTGCCGAAGCCACAAACTCCATTCCAGCGTGCTTAATCGCTGGCGAAAGGAATTTTTAGATCACGCGACCACGATATTTGAGGCCGATTCAGGCCATGAGGCTGACCAACAACGGATTGCCGAGCTGGAGCGATTGGTGGGCCAATTGACGATGAAATTAGAGATTGCAAAAAAAGCCTCGCAGTCCTTCAATCAACTGGCCCAGCGAGGCCACAATGCTATCTTTGCTGATGCCCTGGAGTACGACTTTGGCCTGCTCGATCGCATGTACAAAGAGCACGAGCCTGGTCAGGTTCCAGTCAAAATGGAGGAACTGGCTGAGCACATTCGTAGCGCCGATGGGTTTGTGGTGGTAACGGGCGAATACAACCACTCTGTTCAGCCGGGGCTGAGCAATTTGATGGATCACTTTCTGGAAGAGTACTACTTTCGCCCGGCGGGGATTGTGTCGTACTCGGTGGGGGGATTTGGCGGGGTGCGGGCCGCTGTGCACCTGCGGGTGATGCTGGGGGAGATGGGTATGCCCACCATTTCGTCGATGTTTGCGATCTCAAAGATTACCGAGGCGATCGACGCCGATGGCAAGGCCCAGGATGAGTCATTGATCAAACGCCTGGGTTCCTTTTTAGACGAGCTGGAGTGGTACGAAGAGGCCCTCAAGCGGCAGCGCGACGAAAAGGGAAGGCCCTTTTAGACAACTTGCGAGAGGGATGGTTTTCGACTCGAACCCTTCCAAAGAGGGAGGGTAGCTCTAAATTCCTACGGAATCATGAAAATTGTGGGCAATGAGAAGGTTGCGCCCAGGCTGGCCGAGCAGAGGTAGTGAATGTTGGGAGCAGCGGCGATCGCCCCTTGCAGCGCGGCCATTAGCACCCCGTGCTCGGCCCCGTAATACACGGCATCGGTGCCCAGGTCGGTGGGTAAAAACTGCACCACCCGACCGTAGTCCCCGTCGGAGAGCTGCACTTTGTCAAAGTGGCAAATGTGCGGCCCGATCTGGGGCCACAGCCCCAGGCCCTTAAAAATATCGGCTGAGGTCAGTGAAAAGGCGTAGGCCCGCTGCCGGGAAGCGGCCCCCGCGTTTTTCACGACTTGTTGGCTTTGGCAGTAAGGACAATCCATCATGCTGAAGTAGTTACACTACAGTCATTCTACCTATCAACGCCTAGCAGACCAGTGCCGCGAATATCGCTGTAGGTGGGGTCGATACTGGGGGCGGGCACCGCCACAATTTTGTCGTCTACCTCGCCGCCGTCGATCATCCGCAAAATGCCCACGGGCCGCACCAAAATAATGCTGCCCGGCGTAATCGGCACGCGGGTGTAGACCAGCACATCGAGGGGGTCACCATCGCCCCCCGCCGACTGCGAAATCGAGCCATAGTTGGCAGGGTACTGTACCGGCATCGACTGAAAGCGATCGACAATCACATGGCCGGTGGTGGCGTCAATTTCATACTTGGTAAAGCTGCCCGCCGGAATCTCGATCGCCGCAAAGATTTCCTCCGGGTAGTTCTCCGACTGGGGATAGTCAAAGGGATGCACCCACTGGGCGATCGCCGCCCCCGCCGAGGCCAGGGTAAACAGAGCTGCTAGCACCGTTGTTTTTAGTTTCATCGTTCACTCCGCTTGTCAATATTAGCCATAGACCAAGCTGAGTAAACCACAGTGGGGCTATAGCCCCGTTAAGCCACCATTAACGGGATATTAACGACTGGGCCGGGGCGGCGGCGGGCAACAGATCTTGCAGGTCGGGGTGGTGGCGATACTGCGCCACCAGATTCGGGGCGTCCCCCCGGCGCACCGCGTCGCGCACCGCCTGCCACTGGCGGTGACGCACCAACACCTTCGCCGCCAGCAGCGGCACCCCCAAAATGCGGGAGAGCAAAATCCGGTGCTTGCCGTCGTTGTTGCGGATGATCTCGCCCTGGCGGCCAATATTCACCAAAAAGTGGGTATAGGGCAGGGTGAGCTGCCGGGCCTGGCTGGGGTCGGCGTAGTAGCCCTCGGTTTTGAGCCGATCGTAGAGCCGGTCGAGGTAGTCGCAGCGGGCCACCACGTCGGCGGGGGTGTGGCAGCGGTTGCCCCAGGCGGGCCGTCCCTGGGCAATTTTGCGGTAGGCGCTCTGGATATAGTCGATGTCTTGCCAGGCTTTGCCCTGCTGGTAGCGATCGCACAGCACCCGCCACAGGTGGTAGTCCTCAAAGGATTGCACCGCCTGGTCCCAGTCGCCATCGAGCACCAGGCCCGCGTGCCAGCGCCGCCGCAGGCTAGAGAACCGCCCCAGAGGGCCAGTGTCGAGCCAGGGAAGGGCGATCGGCCCGCTCCAACGCCGCTGCATGGCGGTGATCTGCGCCGGGGGAATGGAGATGATCTTGAAGGGGTCGGCATCGGTGTAGCGATGGGGGGCCGCTCGCCTCAGCCAGGGCAGCAGCCCGCGCCGGGTGGCCACGGTGGCATCTTTGATCCAAACCTGGCGTTTGCCCCGCAAGCCCATCCAGCCCTCCCGTGGGTATCTATATATTTCGACCCCAGGGGTGCGCTAATGTTTCTGAACATGACACATTTTCTTCCCCAGCGCCCCTATGTCCTCGATCGCCCTTGAGATTGCGTTGATTTTGCTGCTGATTGTGGCCAATGGGCTGTTCTCGGGTTCTGAGATTGCGGTGGTCTCGGCCCGCAAGGTGCGCCTGGAGCAGCGGCTGGAGCAGGGCGATCGCAGAGCCCGCGAGGCGCTGCGGCTGGTCAATGCCCCCAACAACTTTTTGGCGACGGTGCAGATCGGCATCACGCTGATCGGTATTCTCAGCGGTGCCGTCGGCGGGGCCACCGTCGCCCAGCGCCTGCGCCCCTTTTTCGATCAGGTTCCAGCCCTGCAACCCTACAGCGAAGGCCTCAGCGTCGCCCTGGTGGTGTCGGCCATCACCTACCTGTCCCTGGTGATTGGCGAACTGGTACCCAAGCGCATCGCCCTCAACAATCCCGAAAAGCTGGCCTGTCTGGTGGCGTCGCCCATGCGCACCCTGGCGCGGGTGACCGCTCCCCTGGTGCACCTGCTGGGGGTCTCCACCGATGCCCTGCTCAAGCTGCTGGGCATTCAGGCCGCCAACGAGCCCGACATCACCGAGGAAGAGATCCGGGTGCTGATTCGCCAGGGGGCCGAATCGGGGATGTTTGAGGAGGCTGAGCAGGAGATGGTGGAGCGGGTGTTTCGCCTGGGCGATCGCCCCCTGCGCGCCATCATGACCCCTCGCACCGAGATCACCTGGCTCAATACCGAGACGCCCCTGGCCGACAATCTGAAAAAAGTCAGCGACAGCCATCACTCGCGCTTTCCGGTGGGCCGGGGCAGCCTCGACGACTGCCTCGGCGTGGTGCGCGGTAGCCACCTGCTAGCGGCTCACCTGGCCGGGCAACCCATTGATCTAGAGGCCATGGCCCAGCCCCCCCTCTACCTCTCTGAGACGATTCGAGCCCTGAAGGTGATCGAGCAATTTAAGCAAACCGGCGTCCACATTGCCCTGGTCACCGATGAGTATGGTGGCATTGAGGGAGTGGTCACCCTCAACGACCTGATGGAGGCGATCGTCGGGGACCTGCCCTCCCTCGAAGATCAAGAAGAACCCCAGATCATCCAGCGAGACGACGGCACCTGGCTGCTGGATGGCGCCCTGGACATCCACGAATTCAAGGACCATTTCGATCAGAAAAAACTGCCCGACGAGGCGACCGGCAACTTCCACACCCTGGGGGGGTTCGTGGTTTACACCCTGGGCCACATACCCCAATCGGGTGACTCCTTTGAGGCGGGCGGGCTGCGGTTTGAGGTGATGGATATGGACGGCCCCCGGGTGGACAAGGTGTTGGTCACTCCTCTGCCGCCTGCTTCGTCACCCCCCACGGCCTCACCCTATCGCTAGGGGACAGCTCCGCAGGCGGTCTGATGACGCTCCGGCGATGGAGCATTGCAGCGGCTTTTAAGGCGGATAACCATCCCAGCAACAGCAATAGGTGTCGCAGATGGTTCCCATGGCTCCAGCGCAGTGCCGCAGCCACCGCATCAGAGGCGGCCAGGTGATCGGCCATCAGGTGAAGCATCTGGGGCAGAAAGTAGCCAAAGGTAAACAGGCGCTCAACCAGGATCAGCCCCACCGCCCCAAGCCACCAGCGGCGGAGTCGGCCTCGCTGAGCCCAGGCTACAAACCCGTTGGCCAGGGTTAGCAACGTTAGCGGCACTGTGGTCACATAGACCCAAAAGCGCAGACCCGTATTCGTGGCCCGGGCCGCTTCGGCCTGCCACTGATAGCTCCCATCAGGCAGCCTCACCAACCTTTGACCGGACTCACCACCGGGGCAATCACCGGGCTGGGGGATCGGTTGTCGCGGGTGCATCCCAGTTATGCAATGAGTACTAATGCTTATCCTCATGAGACGGCATCAGCGCTACGGTGAGAGCATCGTGTTCTTCACCGCTCAGCCCTATGGATGAATGCAAACAAGCCCGGCTCAAGGCGCTCACCGACGAGTTAGCGGCCTTGCTATACGAGGAGACTGACCCCGAAGCAGTGAAGACTCTGGAGGGCATCGAAACCGCCATCCGTGGTCATTTGCTGGAGCATGTAGGGCCAGCCCTCGGCCATTTTTTATCCGCACAAGCAGCGGCACAACCCGGGGGCGACAGCGAAACGTCACCAGCATCATTGGCCGATTAAGCCTCAGTGAGCAGCAGGGGCATCGGCTCGGTCTCAAAGCCCGCACCCAATGGAGTCCTCACCTAGAGCGGTGTTGCTTGCTGCTGAGTGCTAACGAGGCCTACGCGCATGCCGCCGAGGATATTACCGTGCTCACCGGGATAGCGGTCTCCAAGAGCACTCAGCAGCGCTTGGTGCACCGCCAGGAGTTTCCAGATGAGCAAGTCGATGGCGGAGTCAAAGAGATGAGCCTCGATGGGGGTAAGGTGCGCTTACGACCCCCTAAAGGCCAACCGAGTGAGTGGCGTGACTACAAGGCGGTCAACCTTCACCAGGGCTGCGTTGCCGCATTCTTCAAGGCCAATGATGCGCTGGTGGCCTGGGTGAACCAGCAACCGTTAGCGTCACCGCTGGTGTGCTTGGGCGATGGCCACGACGGGATTTGGAACCTGGTTGCCCAGATCGAGCCGTCGGTGCAGCGGCTTGAGATTCTAGACTGGTACCATCTCATGGAGAATCTGGGCAAGGTCGGTGGCTCACAGCAGCGGTTGGACGCTGTAGAGGCGTGACTCTGGCGCGGAGATGTCGAGGCCGCAGTGCGGCAGTTTGAGGGTTGGTCCCATGAGCGAGTGGACCGATTTATCGCGTATTTGAGCAAACATCGGCACCGTATCGTCAACTATGCCTACTACCACGCTGAGGGCATCTCTGTGGGCTCGGGCGAGATCGAGTCAACCGTCAAACAAATTGGGCGGCGCATCAAGATTTCAGGGGCTCAGTGGGCCGAAGACAATGTGCAACAAGTCCTGCGACACCGATGCGCCTATCTGAATCGTTGCTTCTCATGATGAGTCTTGCAAGACTGGGATGCACCCAGTCACTCTTTTGTGTCTCTGACTGATGAACGCTTTTGCTGCGCCATAACCGGGCTGGGAACCGACATTCCGCAGGTTGACAGGAGTTAATTTAGGAGATAGTACCGGCAGGCCGGGAAGCCCATAAGGCGAACGATTTTGTTGCGTTCTTCTGAGAGGTTGCTGACCTGCTGAGAAGAGCCGATAGAGACCAAGTGAATGGCCTGAAACTTCTGCAAAATCCAGCGAAAGGTCGGATTGCGAGTGGGGCGCTGCTTTTGGTCGAGCACCGTGTCATCGGCTTGGGCGAGCTGCGCTCTGAGTTTGCGCTGGCCAAGACTGTAGACCAGCAGCGTCAAGGCCATGACGAGGGCGAGGGCCTCAACCCGCTGCGGTTTTTTGACAAAGACACTGCTGGTGAAGAAGAGGGGGTCTTTGAGAAAGCGAAAGCCGCGCTCAACGTGCTGCTGAGCTTTGTACTCTTGCAGCAGGCGCTGGGCCGGGTAGGTGTCGTCATCCAGGACGTTGGTAGCCAGAATGAAGCGACGATAGCGCTGTTGGCACTGGGCCTCATACTCAGCGGTGCGTTCCAGGGTCGCCTGCCATTGATAGCCTAACGTCGGTGAGTCTGAGGGTTGAGAGCGCTTGGGCCGACCGGGGGGACGCTTAGCAGCGACCGAGACCAGCGCCACCTGAGTCAGGGTGTAGCCGGTGAGGGAGTCTTGAAAGCGCAGGAGTGCATCCATGGCATCGGGCTTACAGGCAAACACCTGGCTACAGAGTTGGCGCAACGACCGTTGCAGCCCCTTTTCCTGCTTTTCGAGGGGTTTGAGCCAATCCTCTGACTCGCGTCGGTGCGGGCTTTCCACCAGAATCCAGCGCTGTTCCACCCCAGCGTAGCGCTGCCGTTGTTCCCACAGCCGATAGCCGTCGAGGTCACAGGGCCTCTCGCTCAGCGAATCGGGGGCGCTATCCACCAGGGTTTGAGCCGCTTTGAGGGTTTGTGGCACTCGGCTCAACCAGGGCAAACTCCCCACCTGCTGGAGGTTGGGTTCACTGTAGAACGCCGCATCGGCCACCATCAAAGCGGGCGTCTGCCACTGCTAGATCTGACCGTAGAAACAGTCAAAGCTCTGCCGGTTTGGGATCAGTTTAGATAGCATCGGGCTAGATAAATAGATGGTAGAAGGCGTATCCATACCACCGCGTCCCGGCTACACCCTGCCGGTGTTTGCCTGTGCCGGGGCGATCGCCGCCCTGCGGCACCTGCTCAACCCAGGCGATCGCCCCCACTCATCCATTGGCCAGCGGGCAGGGGACACCAGTGACCCGGCCTTTCTGCGCAATTGGGACTTTCGCTCGGCCTCGGCGGATGTGGCCGAGTCGGCGGGCAAAATGCTCTATGCCGACTACGTGGAGTCGGGCACCTACCCCGTGATCATGGCCAACAAGTTTGGCGGCGTGATTTTCCACGAAGCCTGCGGCCACCTGCTGGGCATCCCCCGCGAGGCGCGGGAGCCCTCGGCGATCTGGTAGGCCCGCAGGGCGTAGGTGACGCCGCGATCGCTGAAGAACAGCAGGTAGTCGTGGGTGTAGCAGGTGATGAAGTGCTGCACGCCATCGTCTTCCTTCATTTTGGCCCCGGCCTTGCCCCGAGTGGCGCGGCTCTGGGCCTCAAAGGTGGCCACGGGCATGCGTTTGATATAGCCCTGGTCGGTGACCAGAATCACCACCTGCTCGTTGGCGATCAGCGAAATGTCGGTGAGCTCCGCATCGTCCATTTCGATCACGGTGCGACGGGGGTCGTCGTGCCGGGCCTTGAGCTCGCCCAGCTCGGTGGTGATGATGTCGAGAATGCGCTCGCGTCGGGCCAAGATGTCTTGCAGGTCGGCGATCTGGGCCACCAGCTCCTCATGCTCTCTCTGGATCTTGTCGGCCTCCAGGGCGGTGAGGCGGCGCAGCTGCATTTGCAGAATGGCGTCGGCCTGGAGTTCGGAAAGGCCGTAGGTGTCCATCAGCTCCTGCTTGGCGGCGGGGGTGTCGGCGGCTCCGCGAATCAGGGCGATGATGGCGTCGAGGTTGGCCAGGGCAATCAGGTAGCCCTGGAGAATGTGGTCACGCTCCTGGGCCTTGCGCAGCTCGTACTGGGTGCGGCGGGTAATGGTCTCTTCGCGAAACTCGAGAAACACCTCAAGCATGCGCTTGAGGCCGAGCAGCTGTGGTTCGCCGTTGACCAGGGCCAGCATGTTCGATGGCCTAGAGTTATGTCATCAACTGTGGCCAAAAGCCCGGTATATCAAGCCTTGCCACGCCCGACCCAAAAGACAGGCTAGGGGCTATAACCCTTGATTTGAGCGTTTAGCAGCTAATTGATGATAGCCCTAGGATTTGGCCATCCGAAGGTTAGCTCTGATCATTATCCTATTGATTGGAGAAGGCGTACTGCCAGATGTTAAGGAATGTAGTGTTAGCGGCGCAGGTGGTGGAGGCGACCGTTCTTGATCTGCACTACGGGGTGGTTGGAGATTCGCACCAGATGCTCGTCGTGGGTGGTGACGATGACGGTAATGCCAATGGAGTTAAGCTTTTTCAGGATTTTGATCACCTGCAGGGAGTTGTCGGCGTCCAGGTTGCCCGTGGGTTCGTCGGCCAGCAGTAGGGGTGGGGTGTTGACCACGGCGCGAGCGATACTCACGCGCTGCTGTTCGCCGCCGGACAGCTCATCGGGGAAGCACTGGGCCTTGCCCTGCAAACCCACCATTTTGAGCGTAGGCCAGAGGCGACGGTGAATTTCTTTGCGGCTAAACCCCTGGGCCCAGAGTACGAAGGCTACGCGCTTGGGCCGACCGGGGGGACGCTTAGCAGCGACCGAGACCAGCGCCACCTGAGTCAGGGTGTAGCCGGTGAGGGAGTCTTGAAAGCGCAGGAGTGCATCCCTGGCATCGGGCTTACAGGCAAACACCTGGCTACAGAGTTGGCGCAACGACCGTTGCAGCCCCTTTTCCTGCTTTTCGAGGGGTTTGAGCCAATCCTCTGACTCGCGTCGGTGCGGGCTTTCCACCAGAATCCAGCGCTGTTCCACCCCAGCGTAGCGCTGCCGTTGTTCCCACAGCCGATAGCCGTCGAGGTCACAGGGCCTCTCGCTCAGCGAATCGGGGGCGCTATCCACCAGGGTTTGAGCCGCTTTGAGGGTTTGTGGCACTCGGCTCAACCAGGGCAAACTCCCCACCTGCTGGAGGTTGGGTTCACTGTAGAACGCCGCATCGGCCACCATCAAAGCGGGCGTCTGCCACTGCTCGGCAAAGGCTCGCATCAGCCCTGCAAAGGTTTGGCTATCGGTCTCATTGCCACTGCCGACCTTGAACCACACCGGTACACCGCCGTCGGCACTACAGATCAAGTTGACCAAAAACTGTTTCAACTCGGGCCGGTGGTCTCGCGAATAGCCCCGACAGATCTCAATCGCTTGAGGGGCTTCAGCCTCTGATGCGCCTTCAGCCCTAGCTACGGTGGGATACTCCCCATCGAGAGCAAAGGAGGTCGAGTCTAGATGGCACTGGGAGACATTCACCCCAAAGCGGCGTGCCGCCTGCATCGCCACGTTGAGGAAAAATAGCGTCGTCCCGTACTCAAACAGCTGATCTAGCACGCGGCCCAGACGGTCATCGTTCAGGTGCGCTGCTGTAATACCGGCGCCCAGCAGGTGCTCGACCGGTTTGCCCTCAAAAAACTCGCTAAACAGGTACAGCGGCGCGCTGACAAACCCCAATCCATTGAGTATCATCGCTTTCACCACTTGCCCTGGGCTGATGTGGTTCAACGGATGGGGCGGTAGAAGCTCGTCGGTTAGCTCGACCAGCCCGATCTCATCGACTAAGGCGGCCACTAATCCTAAGTGATCTAGATTCTCTATCTCCAAGACGCGATCCCATGGCTTGCCCTGAGCTTACCTCAGCCCCGCCAAATATTCTTTTTGTCAACCTGCGGAATGTCGGTGGGAAGTATTGATTTCGTAGTTCCAAGCAATCAGTGAGAGCAAGCTCTATGGCCAGCCACCAGCTCAACTCGCTTGAACTCAGCCAACGGTTCAAGAAACCACTGATGATCTCCAGTCGTCAAATGAATTGGAATGGCATTTTGGTGGAGCAGTGTCAAAGTCCTGCTTCAACCTATGAGGTAGAACTCCCAGCCCTTTCAGACCACTGGCTAAGCTTACACCTAGGGAATCCTACTCATATAATTCAAAAACGGGACGATCGACAGCATGAATCGATCCTTCAGGAAGGGGACAATCTCTTTATTCCAGCTGGACAGCCAAGCTACTGGTGTCAAGATAAAAGTGGTATCACCTGCTCTCCACTATTCATTTGCTTAAAACCAGAACTGATTCAACAGGTTGCTGAAGCCTCTGATATGGATTCAAGCCGGTTCGAGTTCATACATTGTTTTGGTCAGCAAGATCTTCAACTTCACCAGATTGGCATGCTGATATTGGCTGAGTTGCGATCGCATGGGATGATGGGGAAACTTTATGTCGAATCACTCACTCAAATTTTAGTGATTCATTTACTGCGGAACTATTCAAACCTAACGAAACCGACTGGTTGACTGACAAAACTAATCGGCGACATAGCAGTACGTGTGTATTTTGAATTCGATTCGATAGGTGCGTTGCTCATGCTGTTTCCGAGACGCCATGGCGGGTTCGGGATCGCGGTTATGGGTGAAACGAACCTGACGAATGAGCCGCCAACTGTTTTCTAAGGCCGCCTTTGGTGCGTTGCTCATGCTGTTTCCGAGACGCCATGGCGGGTTCGGGATCGCGGTTATGGGTGAAACGAACCTGACGAATGAGCCGCCAACTGTTTTCTAAGGCCGCCTTCACCCAATCCCACCCAATGCGAAAGTAACTATTGCCGCGAAACCAATGAGGGTCGACCCAGCGACGTTGGCCAGCAGCAACGACCTCGACACCTTGGGCCGTGACATAGAGGGTAGCGATGGCCAAGAGGAACCAGAGCCGCGAGAGGGCGCAGAGGTCGCGAATTTCGGATTTCTGGAGATTCCAACCGTTGGATTGGTCATCGAGGAACGCCTCCTCAATGTCGAAGCGCAACCCGTATTCCTCGAAGGTATGGAGGCCGGTAGGTTCGTCGCTGACGATGGCCCAAAACTCGCCATTGATGCTGTTATAGCCAAAGGCAATATGCACGGGGCCGTACCACTCCCCTTTGTGGAGCTTAACGGTGTGCCAACAGAGCGCCTCTCCCCGCTGAAGGTGAATGTCCTTCAATTGGCACCACCCGTGACCGGCCCGCCAAATCCAGGTGTTGCGCTTGATCCGGATCCGGTAATGCCAGTCTAATTGAGTCGTGATAGCGGTCATAGCCTCGGTGTGAATGAAGCCCCGGTCAGCCAGTACGACCACTTTCACCCCCTGGGGCAATCGATTGGCGGCTTGATGGAGCATTTCCTGATACTCGCTGAAGGCAACCGAGGCACTGCGGTGCCGGAGCACCCGCCAGACCACAGGCAATGCTCGGCCTCGATGCACCACCGACAGGCGGATTAAGCAATACTCATCCCAAAACAGCGAGGTGTCCAAACTCAGGTACAAACAGTCCTCACCCCAATCGGCTAACGCCGCCTGGATCAACGGTTGGTACAAGCGGTGGACGTTCAGACGACTATTGTGTAACCAGCGGCTCAAACGGCGTTGTTTGCTTTGCGCCTGCACCCCTCGACACGGCACATAGGGTAACCACCGCGTCAGGCTGACCTCTCCTCGTTGGAGCAGGGCCACCACCATCCAGAGGCAGGTCGTCAAATGGGCTCGATGTGCCCAAGGCACTGATTGACCCAGCCAGGCGTTCAAGGCATTGTAGAGAGGGGAGTTTTTTTCACAGCGTTTACGCTTTTGAGTGGTATCTAAGCTTAGAACGCTGACTCCCCCTTGACCTCTTCAATCTCCGAAACCACCGCTTAGCAGGCCTCTCCGTCGCCTAAATTCAACTTTTGTCAGTCAACCAGAGTTTGGCCATAAACTCCCGGGCGTTACCCAGGGAGCAGCCCGTAATCCGGGCAATCTCGGCGGCCCCTTGATAGCCCCCAGCGGTGAGGGCAAACAGCTGCAGCTGCCCCCGCTGATAGAGCCACACCTCGGGCACCTGGTAGGCGGCGTAATCTTCGACGGCGGTGTAGGAGGTGATGTCGATCTCGATCACTAGATCGGGGGGAGGCTCAGCGTCCCACCGGATGCGGTCTTTGCCCACCGCCGCCGCCCAGTTGTCGATGTAAAAGCAGTAGTCTGGCTCGATCCCGCTGGTCTCAGGCAGCTCCATGGTGATTGGGGTGAAAGCTTCGTAATTGCGCCCGACGCTGTCCAGCAGAGCTTTGACAATGTCGGCAAGCAGGCTGGCCTCCCGACCGTGGCGGGGCATGGGGCTCATGAGCAAAATCTCGCCGCTACGGTATTTGACCCGAGGGATAGAGCTATTCCCCCGGCTGTGACAGAGGGTCTGGTAGTCCTGCCAGGTGCCCGGCATACGCACCACCGTGCCCGGCGGTAGCTGGATGGTGTCGCGGGAAATAACGGCGTACATGGGTAGACCCCCTGGTGGTCTGGGGACTGCTCTTTCTGCCCCTGCTGGTGGCCCGTCCGATTTTGGTTGTCGGGCTGGCGATCGCCAATCGCGGCTCTCTAGCGCTGCCCCAGCCTATTGCCCTGGGGCTGGGGTTGGCGCTGCTAATTCCGGCCCTCTACACCCTCTGGTCAGTGGCACGCTACTTTGGCATTCCCCGCGCCATTGGCGGCGACCACTTTCGATCGCACTACCGGACCATGCCGCTGGTACAGCAGGGAGCCTTTGCCTGGAGCGGCAATGCCATGTATGTCTTTGCCTTTCTGGGCCTGTGGGCGATCGCTCTGTTGATCGGGTCTCAGGCGGCCCTGGCGGTGGCCCTGTTTCAACACGCCTACGTCTGGGTGCACTTCTACTGCACAGAAGCCCCGGATATGGACCTGTTGTATGGTCAGGATTAGGCATTGCCCACCGTTGGGGAAACTCCTTTCAACCGCCGATCCGAACCTCGCCATTGCCCTGGCTAGCCTTGATTTCTGATAGATCATGGGGCCAGAATAGATCTATAGCCACGGTGAACCCTGCCCCTATGACCGCTACCACTCCTCACTTTCGCTCTCCGGTCTCCGCCGATCGCCCGGCGGATCTACGCTCTGAACTGGCGGTCGATGTGGCCATTGTCGGCGGCGGCATTGTGGGGCTGACTCTGGCGGCAACGCTGGCCCCCAGCGGCCTGCAGGTGGCGGTGATCGAAGCCCAAACGGCGGCGGGGGCCGCTTCCCGGCAGCGGGCCTACGCCTTTTCACTGACCTCAGCCGATATTTTTAAGGGCCTGGGGCTGTGGCCCCAGATCGGGCCGCACATTTGCCACTTTGACAAAGTGCAGCTCTCCGACGGGGACTACGGTCGGGTGGTGCAGTTTTTACCCACCGACCTGGGCACCGATGCCGTGTATTACGGGGCCGAGCACGGGGTGCTAATGGCCGCGCTGCAAGGGGCGATCGCCGCTGCTCCCAACATTCACTACCTCTGCTCGGCCAGCCTGGGCGCAACCTTCTCATTGCCCACAATTTTCATGATTCCGTAGGAATTTAGAGCTACCCTCCCTCTTTGGAAGGGTTCGAGTCGAAAACCATCCCTCTCGCAAGTTGTCTAAAAGGGCCTTCCCTTTTCGTCGCGCTGCCGCTTGAGGGCCTCTTCGTACCACTCCAGCTCGTCTAAAAAGGAACCCAGGCGTTTGATCAATGACTCATCCTGGGCCTTGCCATCGGCGTCGATCGCCTCGGTAATCTTTGAGATCGCAAACATCGACGAAATGGTGGGCATACCCATCTCCCCCAGCATCACCCGCAGGTGCACAGCGGCCCGCACCCCGCCAAATCCCCCCACCGAGTACGACACAATCCCCGCCGGGCGAAAGTAGTACTCTTCCAGAAAGTGATCCATCAAATTGCTCAGCCCCGGCTGAACAGAGTGGTTGTATTCGCCCGTTACCACCACAAACCCATCGGCGCTACGAATGTGCTCAGCCAGTTCCTCCATTTTGACTGGAACCTGACCAGGCTCGTGCTCTTTGTACATGCGATCGAGCAGGCCAAAGTCGTACTCCAGGGCATCAGCAAAGATAGCATTGTGGCCTCGCTGGGCCAGTTGATTGAAGGACTGCGAGGCTTTTTTTGCAATCTCTAATTTCATCGTCAATTGGCCCACCAATCGCTCCAGCTCGGCAATCCGTTGTTGGTCAGCCTCATGGCCTGAATCGGCCTCAAATATCGTGGTCGCGTGATCTAAAAATTCCTTTCGCCAGCGATTAAGCACGCTGGAATGGAGTTTGTGGCTTCGGCAAATCTCGGCTGACGTTTTCTCTCCCATTAGCATTTGCAACACCACTTTGGCCTTAAATTCAGCTGTGTACTGTCGTCGGTTTGCGCTCATAGTTGCCCCCTCCTGTGGAACAAGGATACTGCTCTTAGCCTTGTGTCCGAAAATCGGGGGTCACTTCAACCCCTTCCCTAACCCCAACGCACCAAATCCCTTTAAGCTAAACCATTGTGACCTCTCGTTTCATTCCCAACTCTCCATGAAAATTGCCACCTGGAATGTCAACTCCATTCGATCGCGCCTTGACCACGCGACCCAGTGGCTGCAAACCAACCCCGTGGACGTGCTGTGCCTGCAAGAGACCAAGGTGGTGAATGAGACGTTTCCGACCGCAGCGTTTTCGGAGCTGGGCTACACCGCCTACATCTACGGTCAAAAGTCCTACAATGGCGTGGCGCTGCTGAGCCAGCAGCCGTTGGAGAACGTGCAGTATGGCTTTGCCGCAGTTCTGGGGGCAGAGCGGGTGGGCGATCTGGATGATCAAAAGCGGGTGATTGCCGGGCTGTGGGGCGACATTTATATTGTGAATCTCTACGTGCCCAACGGCAGTTCTATCGGCAGCGAGAAGTACGAGTACAAGCTGCGCTGGCTGGCTTGTCTGAAGGAATACCTGGCGGCCCTGCTGGAAACCTACCCCAACCTCAACGTCTGCGGCGACTTCAACATTGCCCTCGAGGATAAAGACATCTACAACCCCGAGGGCAAAGACAAGCACATCATGTCGTCTCCGGTGGAGCGGGAGGCGCTGCGGGATGTACTGACCGTGGGGTTAAAGGATGGCTTTCGGTTGTTTACCGACGAGGGCGGCCACTTTAGCTGGTGGGACTACCGGGCGGCCTCCTTTCGGCGGAACATGGGCTGGCGCATTGACCACCACTACCTGTCGGCAGCCCTCGGCGATCGCGCCTTGGGCTGCACCATCGACCTCGAACCCCGCCGCTGGGAAAAACCCAGCGACCACACCCCAGTGATCATGGAATATGCCTAAAGGTTCAGGAGACGGCCCGTCAGCGCTAACTTGAAGGAGTAAGATAGGCACATTAAGCAG
Source organism: Leptolyngbya sp. KIOST-1 (assembly GCF_000763385.1). Lineage (NCBI taxonomy): Bacteria > Bacillati > Cyanobacteriota > Cyanophyceae > Leptolyngbyales > Leptolyngbyaceae > Leptolyngbya > Leptolyngbya sp. KIOST-1. Next base: position 915,076 of record NZ_JQFA01000002.1, on the reverse strand, counting down.
GTTTTCTGCGCACCGGGAGTAGCCCAAGGGCTTTGAGGTAGGGCTCATCCGCCGGACATGGACGAGCGTTTTGTCCCCGCCGGGCGGGTAATCGGTTCCCACCCGCCTGCCCCCAACCCATTTTGATCGTTGAGCGAGTCGTAGATATAGGGCTAATGGCAATACTACACGTCAGTTGGGTTCCCCAGGCGCAGCAGTTTTTTCTCTGGGCTGAAGCCTGGCAGCCGCTGCCAGCGGAGGGTTTAGCCCCGTGGGAGGGACTGCATCTCCACCCCTACGCCCTGGGGCAAACCGACCTGGCGCAGGTATTGAGCGGTATGCAAAAACAGCTGGTGGGGCGCGGGGCCGCAGCGACTGGGGGGCTGTTTCCAGAGGCGCTGACGGAAGCTGCGATCGCGGCGGGGAAAGGCGCAACCAAGGCAGTCGGCGGCAGTCGGCGATCGCGGTCGGGCAAGTCGAATGCTCGAAGGGACTCTGCCCCCACCTGGGGGGAGCTGGCCCTACCGCTTCCGGCTCGATTGCTGGACACCGCCCTGGCGCCGGTACACTCCGCCAAATTAGATATCCCAATGCAGGCGGCCCCCGATGGCAATACCGTCCTCCATCCCTGGCGAGTGCAGGGGTGGCAGCTCGGAATTGCCGATTTTCTGCCCATTCTGCTGGCTCTGCCCCTGGGGCAGCACACCCTGACTGGCCCTGGCGAAATTGGGGCCGACCTGCGCTACTGGGGCCACATTGCCCGCTGGGGGCTCAATCTGCTGGCCCGAGGCAAGTTTCTCCCCGACCTGGAGCTGACCAGCCAGACCCTGGCCGCAGGCTGGCACCCCCTCCTCGACAGTGCCTCCGACCAGGAGCGGCTGCGCCACTTTGCCCAGGTCATGCCGCCGATTGGCCGTACCCATCTGCCGGCGGAAGCTAAAGGAGCGCTGCCGCTGGCCTGTGGTTTTCCCCTCCTGGATCCACAACCGCTGCTGCTGCAGTTTTTGACCGCCCTGGTTGACCACCAGGTGCGCCAGTCGGCCCAGGCCCAACCCCTCAATGGTCTAGCCAACCTGGGTAAAGAGTTGCCCCTCCAGCCCTGGCTCCAGGCCCTCAGCCAGCCGGTTGGTACCCTGGAGGCCGCCGCCGCCGCCGCCGCCCGTCTGCAGGAAGCGTTGACCACCTGGACCACGCCGCTGCAAACCCTGGCCGAAGACCCAGCCCGCCAGTTTCGCCTGCGGCTGGTGCTTTCCCCTCCCGCCACGCTCGACCAGCCCTGGCAGCTGCACTACCAGATCCAGTCTGCGGCCACCCCCGACTGGCGACTGGGGGCTGATCTGGTCTGGCAGCACCCGGTGGCCGAGCTGCACCACCAGGGCGTTGTCCTCAAAGCGCCCCAGGAAACGCTGCTGGGGGCCCTGGGCCGAGCCGCCCGCCTCTACGACCCGATTCGCGAAAGCCTCCGCCAGCAGCACCCCACCCACTGCGACCTCGACCCGATCCAGGCCTATCAGTTCATCAAAGCGACCGCCTGGCAGCTCCAGGACAACGGCGTGGAGGTCGAGTTACCGCCTGGGCTAGCCCAGGCCGCCGATGATGGCTCTGGTCGCTTGGGTCTGAAGGTCCACGCCGAGGTGCCCCCCCAGAAGCAGCGTCAGCGCCTGGGCCTCAAGAGCCTGCTCAACTTTCGCTGGGAGCTGTCGATCGCTGACGAAACCCTCTCCGCCGACGAGTTCGAGCAGCTGATCAACCAGGGCTCACCGCTGGTGGAAATCAACGGTCGCTGGGTCGAGCTGAAGCCCCAGGACGTAAAGGCGGCCCGGCAGTTTTTGGCCGGGCAGAAGACCGCCACGCCCCTGTCGGTGGAGGACGCCCTGCGGATCAGCACGGGCGACACCCAGCTGATCGACCGGCTGCCGGTGGTCAGCTTCGAGGCCACCGGAGCGCTGCAAACCCTGATCGAAACCCTCACCACCGGCAACCAGACCCTGGAGGAGATGGAGGCCCCTAGCGGCTTTAAAGGGACGTTGCGCCCCTACCAGGCGCGGGGGGTATCCTGGCTAGCCTTTTTGGAACAGTGGGGCCTGGGGGCCTGCCTGGCGGACGACATGGGTCTGGGCAAGACCATTCAGCTGATCGCCTTCTTGCTCTACCTGCAGGACAACGGCTGGCTGGAAACCCCGGTGCTGCTGGTGTGCCCTACCTCGGTGCTGGGCAACTGGGAGAAGGAGGTGAAGCGGTTTGCGCCCAAGCTCAAGGTGCTGGTGCACCACGGCGATCGCCGCCCCAAGGGGGCCAATTTTGCCAAGGCTGTGCAGGATAAGCACCTGGTGATTACCAGCTACGCCCTGATCTACCGCGACCTGAAGCCGCTGCAGTCGGTCAACTGGCAGTGCCTGGTGCTGGACGAAGCCCAGAACATCAAGAACGCCGACGCCAAACAGTCGAAGGCGGCCCGCCAAATCGAGGCCCAGTTTCGCGTGGCGCTGACCGGCACCCCGGTAGAAAACCGCCTGGGGGAACTTTGGTCGATCATGGACTTTCTCAACCCCGGCTACCTGGGGCCGAAAAACTTCTTCCAGCGCCGCTTTGCCACCCCGATTGAGCGCTATGGCGATACGGCGTCCTTGCGGGCGCTCAAGGGGCTGGTGCAGCCGTTTATTCTGCGCCGCCTCAAGACCGATCGCAGCATCATCCAGGATCTGCCCGACAAGCAGGAGATGAGCGTCTACTGCGGCCTTTCGGCAGAACAGGCCAACCTCTACCAGCAGACCGTCGATGCCGCGCTCGAAACCCTCGACGAGGCCACGGGCGTCCAGCGCAAGGGGCAGATCCTGGCCCTGCTGACCAAGCTGAAGCAGATCTGCAACCACCCGGCCCAGTTTCTCCAGGAGCCCAGCCTGGGGCTGAAGGGGCGATCGGGCAAGCTCCAGCGGCTCGACGAAATGCTGGAGGAAGTCATCGCCGAGGACGATCGCGCCCTGATTTTCACCCAGTTTGCCGAGTGGGGCAAGCTGCTGAAGCGGCACCTGCAATCCTACCTGGGCCAGGAGGCGCTGTTTCTCTACGGCAGCACCACCAAAAACCAGCGGGAGGCCATGGTCGATCGCTTCCAGAACGACCCCGCCGCCCCGCGCCTGTTCATTCTCTCGCTGAAGGCCGGGGGGGTGGGCCTCAACCTCACCCGCGCCAACCACGTCTTCCACTACGATCGCTGGTGGAACCCGGCGATCGAAAACCAGGCCACCGACCGCGCCTTTCGCATCGGCCAGACCCGCAATGTGCAGGTGCATAAGTTCGTCACCACCGGCACCCTGGAGGAGCGCATCCACGAGATGATTGAAAGCAAAAAGGTGCTCTCCGAGCAGGTGGTGAGCGCGGGCGAGGGCTGGCTGACCGAGTTTGACACCGACCAGCTGCGCAACCTGCTGCTGCTCGATCGCAACGCCATCATCGACGACGACGAGTAAAACGGGGCAAGGCGGTGAGGCGTTGCTGAACACAGGTATGAATCAAAAATTCAACGCCTCTCGTACGAGATAACCTACCCCACCCCTACCCCTTCCGGTCGGGGACAGGTAGCTAGCTTTTGCAGGAAATCTCTTAACCCGAATTTAGGTTATCCTACACAATCGGCAGCAAGTTTCATTAAGACGCTCGGAATTCTGCCTGTCTGGGGCAGGGGTGCGATCGCCCCAACTTCACCACTTAACACCAATCGTCCCTGCCGCTGACCCGGTACCCCCAACGCTGAAAATCGTAGGGTGCATCCGCGCAGCGATGCACCATTTTCCTGGCAATAGCCTTGGCAATGGTGCATCGCACAACCCCGATTTAAGACCGGAGACCACCGTAGGGGCAAACGGCGTTTGCCCACCCCAGTCGAGGGCATTCAGACGACCCAAGGGGAGCCGATATCAAGCCATCGTTGTCCTCTCTTGTCGCTGCCCCATAACCCACGAAGCCCATTCCTTGTGGGAAAAACAACCGCTTCTCTTGACAATGAGTCCTGAATCAGGCTCAATGCTTATTGATATAGTTTGTCAACAAAGGTCATGGACATCACCCTGCGGCGGGTGGCATTGGGATGTCAGAGGAGACAAGGATAGGGCTTTGGGCCGTCGATGGGTTTCCGCAGAGCGCCATTTTTGGTAAACCAGGGGTTTCAGTTTCACTTTGACAGGGAAGGACTTAAGCGATGCGGAATCTCGATACGGCGGCGACAACGGAGTTGCTGAACCAGATTATGGAATTTGAGCTGGCGGGGGTGGTGCGCTACACCCACTATTCCCTGATGGTGACGGGGCCGTACCGGATCCCGATTGTGGATTTTTTCAAGGCCCAGGCGGCGGAGTCGCTGCTGCACGCCCAGGAGGCGGGGGAGATCATTACCGGGTTGGAGGGGCACCCCAGCCAGCGCATTGCCCCGATCGAAGAGACCCACCGCCACGGCGTGCGCGACCTGTTGAAGGAGAGTCTCAACCACGAGCAAAAGGCCCTGGCTATGTACAAGCAGCTGTTGGACCTGGTGGAGAACGCCAGCATTTACCTGGAAGAATACGCCCGCACCAAGATTGGCCAGGAGGAGCTGCACAACCTGGAAATCAAGAAAATGCTGCGGGACTTTAGCTAATGGTGACCCTGACTCGACCCCCCAAACCTCCAGTTCGCCCCCGGCGATCGCCCTATCGCACGCCCCTGGCCCTGGGGCTGCTGCTGCTGGGGCTGGCCCTGGTGGTGGGCCTCTCCCTCACCCAGGGCTCGGTAGCGATGAGCGGGCCGGAGCTGTGGGCGGCGCTGCTGCGCCAGGGCAATGCCACCCACCAGGTAATCCTGTGGGATCTGCGGCTGCCCCGGCTGGTGGCGGCGCTGCTGGTGGGGGCGTCGCTGGGGGTGTCGGGGGCGCTGCTCCAGGGCATGCTGCGCAACGGGTTGGCCAGCCCGTTTCTGCTGGGGATTTCCTCCGGGGCGGGGCTGGTGGTGGTGCTGGTGGTCACCCTGGGCCTGTGGCAGGTGTGGGTGCCCCTGGGGGCCTGGCTGGGGGCGATCGCCACTACGGCCCTGGTTTACCTGCTGGCCTGTAGCCGGGGCGGACTGTCCATCGAGCGGTTGATTCTCGGCGGGGTGGCCTTTAGCTCGTTCTTTGGGGCGATCCAGTCGCTGCTGCTGCTGATGGCGCGGGACGGGCGGATTCAGGCGGCGCTGAACTGGCTGATCGGCAGCTTCAACGGGCGCGGCTGGGCGGAGGTGCGGCTGGTGGGGCCTGCGATGGCGGTGGCGCTGGTGGTGGGTTGCCTGCTGGCCCGCCAGGTCAACCTGCTGAATTTGGGGGACGACCTGGCGGTGGGGCTGGGCACGTCCCTGGTGCGATCGCGCCTTTTAATCGGCGCTGCCGCCACCTTCCTGGCCGCCGGGGCCGCCAGCATTGCCGGGCTGGTGGGCTTTGTGGGGCTGATTGTGCCCCACGGGGTACGGCTGCTGGTGGGCACCGACTACCGGCTGGTGCTGCCCTTTTCCGCCCTGGGCGGGGCCCTGGTGCTGGCGGCGGCGGACCTGGCGGCCCGCGCTGGCCCGGTGGAACTGCCCGTGGGCGTGGTGACGGCCTTTTTGGGGGCACCTGTGTTCATCTGGCTGCTGTACCGCCGCAGTGCGATCGCAGGAGGACGCTGAGATGCCCCTAGAATCTCGAAACCTATCCGGCGGCTACGGCCAGAGCCCCATCGTGCAGCAGGTCAGCCTGGCGGTGGAGCCGGGGGAATGGCTCTGCCTGGTGGGAGCCAACGGCTCGGGCAAATCCACGCTGCTGCGGCTGCTCAGCCGGGTGCTCAAGCCCCAGGGGGGCCGAGTGATTCTGTCGGGGCGCGACATTCATGCCCTGTCACCTACGGTGGTGGCCCAACGGCTGGCCCTGCTGCCCCAGCAGCAAACCCTGCCCGAGGGGCTGACAGTGCAGCAGTTGGTCAGCCTGGGGCGATCGCCCCACCAACCCTGGTGGCAGTGGGATCTCGATGCCGAGGGCCAGCACCAGGTGGCCCAGGCGCTGGCCTGGACGGAGATTGAGCAATATCGCGATCGCCCCGTCACCGAACTCTCCGGCGGCGAACGCCAGCGGGCCTTTTTGGCCCTGGCCCTGGCCCAAAACCCCCAGGTGCTGCTGCTGGATGAGCCGACCACATTTTTGGACATCCACTACCAGCTCCAGCTCTTGGAACTGCTGAAGCGGCTGAACCGGAAGCGATCGCTCTCCATCATCACGGTGCTCCACGACATTAACTTGGCGGCGCGGTACTGCGATCGCATGGCCATGCTGCGCCAGGGGAAACTCTGGGCGATCGGCCCGCCCGCCCAGGTGCTCACCGCCGACAACCTGCGGGCAGTGTTCCAGGTAGAGGTGGAAATTTTCGCCACCCCCTTCGGCCAGCAAGTGTTTCCGATCGCCGCCAGCTCTGAAGATCGCAACGTTCAACTGGTAGCAACCCATGAATAGCCCAAGCCCACCATCCCCTCCTGGGAGGGGTGCCCGCAGGGCGGGGTGGGTCACGGGGACTAGGCCAACCCACCCCTGCCCCTCCCAGGAGGGGATGCAGATGCCGCCAAAGAAACCGGTTTTCTACCGCTTCTAGCGCTAATCCCTCGACTACCGCCCATAAACCCGGTTTCTGACCCACTAAGTTTCCCTTACAACCCATAACCTTCGATTTCCACTGAGGAGTGTAGACATGCTTAAGCAATTTTTATTGAGAATTTTTCTTGTTTGCAGCACACCGCTGTTGCTCGTTCTGCTCTGGGACGTGGCCCATGCAAACCCAGCAAATCCTAAAACTTCGGCTGAGCTCAATGAAGAATCTGGATTGCCTGATAACGATCAGTCCCATCAAGCAATTTCTAGCTCAGGCGAGAATGAGGCGGTCTCATCCCAAATCCCGCTCGACTACCCCCAATTCCCTGACGGTGCATTGCGGCTGACAGAGGCGATCGGGTCACAACCAGGTGGGGTCGTAGCCGCTAATGCACCCTACGGGTTGGCGTTGGAGGAATCGGGGTCGGTGAATCCGGATTCGGTACCCGGTAAAGCACCTAACCGCGATCGCCCCCAGTCCGCTCCGCCACTGCTCTCAGAAATCGAACCCCTCACCACGACCAGCGCCGCCCTACTCCCCACCCCCCACCCCCTACTCCCCACCCCCCACCCCCTACCCCCCACCCATCCCTCCCTCGCCCAAACCCCCGACGACCTCCCCGTCGAATTCGCCCCCAGCGGCACCCTCCGCATCACCGTCACCGGCACCCGCACCCCTCGCGCCGTGGAAGACCTGCCCGCCACCGTCACCGTGTTCGAGCTGGAAGACTTCGAGTTCTACCAGATTCAGGGCCTCGAAGACCTGCTGCGCTACGAGCCGGGGGTATCGGCGGCGGGGGCGCTCCAGCGCTACGGCACCCAGGACGTCAACATTCGCGGCATCGAGGGCAACCGCATCCTGTTTCAGCTCGACGGCATCCGCCTGCCCGACCAGTTCTCCTTCGGCAATGCGCCGCCGCGGGGCTTTCGGGTGGGGCGGGGCGACTACGTAGACTTCAACACCCTCCAGGCGGTGGAAGTGCTGCGCGGCCCTGCCTCCACCCTCTACGGCAGCGACGCCCTGGGCGGGGTAATCAGCTTCCGCTCCCTGCGGCCCAGCGACCTGCTGGGGCCAGACGACACCTTTGGCGGCGACGTATTCACCACCTACAGCAGCGCCGTGGGCGGGCTGGAGTCGGCGGCCCGCATCGCCCTGGCCAACGAGGAACTGGAGAGCGTGTTTGTGCTCAGCCGCCGCGACGGGCGCGAACTGAGCAACTTTGCCCCGCCTGAGTTCACTGACAGCATTGATGTGGGCGACACCAACTTCTACGGCAATATTGTCTACTTCCCCACCGAGGTCAGCGACCTCAGCCTGATCTTTGAGGACATCAACCGCCGTACCGCCTACGTGCTGGCCCCGGGTAACGTGGACCCCCTGGCCCTCAGCTCCAGCGGCGAAAATCGCATCGATCGCACCCGCCTCAGCCTCACCTACGAGTTCGACGACCCGGATAGCCAGTCGTTCTTTCAATTTGCCCGGGGGCAGATCTTCTACCAGGCGGCCAACACCACCGAGATCGTTCAGGAGGTGCGCCCCACAGGGGCCGGGCCAGGGTTCGCCGGGTCACCAGTGCGCCGCGACAGCAACAACCAGTTCATCACCAATAGCTACGGCGGCGACGTGCAGTTTCGCAGCGACTTTACCACCGGCAGCGTCGATCACCGCCTTACCTACGGGGTAGACGTGTCCCAGACCTTTAACTCCCGGCCGCGCGATCGCACCCAGACCAACCTGCGCACCGGGGCCGTCACCAACGTCTTTGGCACCGGGGCCGACCAGATCTTCCCGATCAAAGACTTTGCCGACGCCAACACCCTGCGCTTGGGGTTCTACGTGCAGGATGAGATTGCGATCGGGCCGCTGAATGTGATCGCTGGCCTGCGCTTCGACCACTACGACCTGCAAACCATCGACGACGGCATCTTCCGGGGCGAAACGGTAGATCTGACCGCCTCGGCCCTCTCCCCCCGCCTGGCGCTGCTCTACGAGGCCACCCCCGAAATTTCGTTCTACGGCCAGTACGCCCGTGGCTTCAGGGCCCCCCTCTACAGCGAGATCACGGGCGGCTTCACCAACCTGGCCGGGGCCTTCTTTAAGTACGAAACCCTCTCCAACCCCAACCTCCAGCCCGAGTCCAGCAACGGTTTTGAAATCGGCGTGCGGGCTAACTACCCCCAGTGGAATGCTCGCCTCACTGGCTTTTACAACACCTACGACAACTTCATCGCCACAGAACAATTGGTCGGCACCCGCTGCCTGATCGTCGCCCCCGTCTGCCCACCGACCCAGAGAGTCAGCCAGTTCCAGTCCATCAACATCGGCAGCGCCCGCATCTACGGCGTGGAGTTTGGCGGCGAATATCGCTTTAGCCCCAACCCCGATGGCTTTAGCCTGCTAGCCAGCCTCGCCTTCGCCCAGGGCGATGACACCACCACCAACCGCCCCCTCACCACCATCGACCCCTTCAGCGCCGTCGCGGGCCTGCGCTACCAGGCCCCCGAAAACCGCTGGCGCGCCGAGCTAATCGGCACCTTCGCCGGTCGCGCCCGCGTGCCCGAGGGCAACCCCAACTTCGTGCCCGACGCCTACTTCCTGCTGGATGCGATCGGTGCCTACAACATCACCCCCGCCCTGGGCATCAACCTCGGCATCTATAACCTGTTGAATACCGAGTATTACAAATGGGCCGAGGTGCGCGATCGCCCCAACAACGAAGCCATTTCCCAGTTCAGCCAGGCCGGCACCAATGTGCGCTTGGGGGTGAGTTATCGGTTTTAGACAGGGGTGTTGGGCATGCGGTTCACGGTTCACGGTTCACGGTTCACGGCGTGTTCCTTACTCGTCCACTCCAAAGACAGCTTGCGCTGAGCCCGCACACAATCCTGGAGGTACAGATTGATCAGACTTTGATAGGGAATCCCAACGTCCTCAGCCAGGTCTTTGAAGTAGTCAACCACTCCTTCCTCAAGCCGAATTGTGATTTGTTTCTTCAGCTTTTTCGTGTAAGGATTTTCAACTGATGCCGAAAAATCGTACTCATCCCTCATGGCATAAAACTCCAGTACTGTCGTTCTTCTCTGCTGGTAGCCCTTCGGGCCGAAATAACCCGAATCACCTCATCGTTTCGTCTATAGACATGGCATACCAACAGCAGTCGAGAGGCTTCACTCATTCCCAAGATTAGGTACCGATCTTCATCGAATGAGTTGTCAGGGTCGAAGATCACGCGAGCGCTTTCGTCGTAAAAAACCGTGACAGCTTCATCAAAGCTAATCCCATGCTTCGCAACGTTGGCCCTGGTTGACTGACAAAAGTTGGCTGAAAGCTGTTGAACAGCTCGTGACGCGGTAGTTTCAGGGATCTGAGGAGAGAGAGGGGAGCCAGCGTTCTAAGCTTAGATACCACTCAAAACCATGAACGCTGTGAAAAAAACTCCCCCCTCTACAATGCCTTGAACGCCTGGCTAGGTCAATCGGTGCCCTGGGCGCATCGGGGCCATCTGACGACCTGCCTATGGATGGTGGTGGCCTTGCTCCAGCGTGGAGAGGTCAACCTGACGCGCTGGCTGCCCTACGTGCCGTGTCGAGGGGTGCAGGCGCAAAGTAAACAACGACGACTCAGCCGCTGGCTGCACAATAGCCGTCTGAACGTCCATCGTCTGTACAAGCCCTTGATTCAGGGGGCCTTAGCCCACTGGGATGAGGACTGTTTGTACCTGAGTTTGGACACCTCGCTGTTTTGGGATGAGTATTGCTTGATCCGCCTGGCGGTGGTGCATCGAGGTCGGGCGTTGCCCGTGGTCTGGCGGGTGCTCCGGCACCGCAGCGCGTCCGTTGCCTTCGATGAGTACCAGGAGATGCTTCAACAGGCCGCCCATCGCTTGCCGTCGGGGGTGAAGGTGGTCGTGTTGGCCGACCGGGGCTTCATTCACACCGAGGCCATGAGCGCGATGACGACTGAACTCGGCTGGCACTACCGTGTCCGCATCAAGCGCAATACCTGGATTTGGCGGGCCGGTCACGGGTGGAGCCAATTGAAGGACGTTCATCTTCAGCGGGGGGAGGCGCTCTGTTGGCATACTGTTAAGCTCCACAAAGGGGAGTGGTATGGCCCGGTGCACCTCGCCTTTGGCTATAACAGCGTCAATGGTGAGTTCTGGGCCATCGTCAGCGATGAACCCACCAACCTGCACACCTTCGAGGAATACGGCTTGCGCTTCGACATTGAGGAAGCGTTTCTCGATGACCAATCCAACGGTTGGAATCTCCAGAAATCAGAGATTCGCGACCTCTGCGCCCTCTCTCGGCTTTGGTTCCTCTTGGCTGTCGCTACCCTCTATGTCACCGCCCAAGGCCTCGAAGTAGTCGCCGCTGGCAAACGTCGCTGGGTTGACCCCCATTGGTTTCGCGGCAATAGCTACTTCCGCATTGGGTGGGATTGGCTGAAAGCCGCATTAGAGAATGGGTGGCCACTCATCCGTCATGTCTGTTTTACCCATAACCGTGATCCTGAACCCGCTATGGCCTCCCGAAAACAGCACGAGCAACGCACCTATCGAATCGAGTTCAAAATACACACGTACTGCTATGCCGCCGATTAGTTTTGTCAGTCAACCAGACGTTGGCCTCTGCCTTGCGCTCATTCCACTCAAAGTCTAGCTCACCCATACCGACAGTATAACTACAACGTAATTGTCAGTCCGCCAGCCAACCTCCAAAAACCGACCCTAACAACAATTTATCCCTCACCCATCCACCCCCCACCCATCCACCCATGAAACTCCCCCTCCTCCCTATCATCCTCCTCTCCCTCACCGCCTGTAGCGGCCAGGACTCTCCCTCAGCACCCGGTGCAACCGAGACCACCGAAACCCGCATCGTCGCCCTCACCTCTCTCACTGCTGACCTGGTGCAAACCCTGGATGCCGATGCCCTGGTAGGTATTCCTGGCAACGCCCTACTGCGGGACGACGATCGCTTTGCCGATCTACCCACCGTCAGCGAAGGCCGCACCGAGTCCGACCTGGAGCAGATCGTCGCCCTAGAACCCACCCTGGTAATCGGTGCGGCGGGGTTCCACGATCGCACCCTCCAGCGCCTGGCCGACCTCGGCACCCCCACCCTCACCACCGAAGTGAACAGCTGGGCCGACCTGCGGGAACTGACCGCATCCCTGGCCGACACCCTGGAGACCGACCCCCAACCCCTGCTGGCCCGCTACGACGCCTGCCTGGCCCAGGCCCCCGACGCCAGCCCCACCACCCTGGTGCTGGTCAGCCGCCAGCCCCTGCTCACCCCCAACCAAACCAGCTGGGCCGGAGACTTCCTCACCCAGTTCAATATTGAGAATGTCGCCGCCGACCTCCAGGGCGACAGCCCCTTCGCGGGCTACATCACCCTGCCCGAGGAAAAGGTGCTGGCTGCCAACCCCGACGTCCTGCTGGTGGTCGACGCCGGCGAAAATCTGCTACATCAACTCAAAGGCGAACCCTTCTGGGACCAGATCAAAGCCACCCAGCAAAATCAGGTCCACAGCTTCGACTACTTTGGCCTGGTCAACCCCGGCAGCATCGCCAGCATCGAGCGCACCTGCAACCAACTAGCAACCCTCTTCTAGCCACTCCCCACCCATCCACCCTCCCACCCGCCTAACCCTCCCACCCGCCTAACCCACCCACCCTCCCAGGACCGGGTAAGCAAAGTGATAGGATCATCTACGGCAAATCTAGGGCATTCCTTTGCCTGTTCCAGGCGCTTGCCCTGAGATCCCGGTTGCCGCACTGGCACAGGTAGTCTTACCCCACGGCGAGAAGCAGCCTATTCTGGTGGGTGGCCTGCGATGGTTGCCTCGCGCTACCCGGCCAGACAGTTTTCCTTGGAGGTACACCATGACATCCCTCAAACAATCCCTCAAATACTTAGCCCTGGGGCTAGCCGCTGTGGCCGCTGCCGTTGGTATCAGCACGGCGATGCCTCAGCCGACCCAGGCCCAGAGCGGGCTGACCATCTTTGGCGGAGTCGATGCCGAATATCGGCTGCCCTACTTCATCGACTTCAACACCCCCCACAGCACCAACACCCGCTTCTACCTCAACATTCAGCGCACCAAGCTCCCCCGTGAAGTCATCTCTCTCGAAATTGACTATCCCGAAGCATTTAACGAAATTGGCGGTCGCATTGACCCCAATGCCATTGAGCTGCGAACCGGCGACTGGCGGGGTCGGGATGTCATTCCCCTTAAGGTCGTAGACCTGATCGAAGATGAAAACCGGATCGAACTCATTCCTGAAGAGCCCATTCCAGCCAACACTGGCCTGGTGGTGGTGATGTCTAACGTGCGGAACCCCCGCCGCTTTGGCTATCACTACTTCAACCTGCGGGTGATGTTCCAGGGCGATGTAATCAACCAATACATGGGCACCTGGCCGATGGAAATTGCATCTGAAACCAATCGGCGTTTTTAACCGCCAGCTGGTGCTACTATAGAAGACTGTGACTTTTTATCAGCAACAGGCAACGTCATGAGTAAGCGCACCCTAGAGGGCACCAACCGCAAGCAGAAGCGAACTTCCGGGTTCCGCGCTCGTATGCGCTCCCACACCGGTCAAAATGTAATCAAGGCTCGTCGCCGTAAGGGACGGGCTAAACTTGCTGTCTAAGTTTGCTTCAGGGTAAACCTAGACTAGGCCGTGGATGTAAGCATTTCTGGCCCTGGGGCTATTTAAGCTCCAGGGCTGCTGCTGTAGATGGGGAAAGACGGTGCTGTCCAAACCGAATCGACTGCGGCGATCGCGGGATTTTTCCCAGGTCTACCGCCAGGGTAGAAAAGCGGTGTCTGCCCACCTGATTGTGCGGGTCTGGGCCTTCTCCCGCCGCCCAGAGGACCATCCCGGTAAGGCCGCTGGCCCCTGCATCGGCATTGTGGTCAGTCAAAAAGTGCACAAACGCGCCGTGGTGCGCAACCGCCTCAAGCGCCGAGTACGCGCCGCCGTCAGGCTCCTGCTGCCCCAGCTGGACCCCAACCTTTGGATTGTGATCAACCTCAGGCCCGAGGCGGTACAGTGCGAATATGTCGAATTTTTGCGAGAATTAGAGCAGTTGTTCACCAAGCTAGAGGTTATCCATGGGCATTCGTGAGGATGTGTACTACGAGGGCGGCCCCCACATTGGCGATTTAATTGTCAACCTGCTGCTGGGGTTCACCATCATTTGTCTTCCCCTCACGGTTGGGGCCATTACCCGTGCCCTGTGGCTGCGCTACCGCATCACCAACCGCCGCATTTCTGTCACTGGCGGCTGGATGGGGCGCGATCGCACCGACCTCATCTACAACGAAATTAGTAAAATCGTTACGGTGCCGCGGGGCATTGGCCTCTGGGGCGATATGGTGGTCACCCTCAAGGACGGCAGCCGTCTGGAACTGCGCTCTATGCCTCGTTTCCGCGAGATCTACGACTATATAAATGAGCGCATCTCACCCTCGGCCAAGGCCGTCAGCGGTGCCGCCGGTGAAGTTTAAATCTACGGCAATCCGCCATCAAACGGGCGGCTTGCCTCCCCGACTATGGGGTAGATTAGGTAACTGAGCAGTTAACGTCGTATCCCTGTAGCAGGGTTCAGGTGCCCATGGATTTTGGAATTGGATTTCTGACCAACAACATCATGCTGCCGATCCTAGATTTTTTCTACGGAATCGTGCCCAGCTATGGGTTGGCCATTGTGGCCCTCACCCTGGTGATTCGCTTTGCGCTGTACCCGCTCAACGCCGGGTCTATTCGCAACATGCGGCGGATGAAGGTGGCCCAACCCCTGATGCAAAAGCGGGTTAAAGAGATTCAGGAACGCTACAAAGACAACCCCACCAAACTCCAGGAGGAGATGAGCGGAGTCTACAAAGAGTTTGGCAATCCGCTGGCCGGCTGCTTCCCGGTGCTGCTGCAAATGCCGATTCTCTTTGCCCTGTTTGCCACTCTGCGGGGGTCGCCCTTCGCCGACATCAACTACGACGTCAACGTCCAGGTTTTCCCTCAGGAAAAAATTGAACAGATTCAGCCCCAGGTGTTTAGCACCCCGCCCAAGGCGATCTACGTGTCCGACGGGTCGCACTTCCCCATTTCGGCGGTGGTGCCCGGCGGCAACAAACTGGTGGTTGGTGAAAAAACCGACGTGCGCCTCCAGACCGCTGATGGGGAAACCATTCAATCCCTGGTCACCCAGTACAACGACGACATTGACAGCTTCCAGCCCCGATGGGAAGTCACCAAGGGCAGCGATGTAATTACCGTCGATGAGGCGGGCCACATTACGGCCCTTGCTCCTGGCGAAGCTACGGTGCGGGTGCAGGCCCCCGGTCTGGCCGCCAACAAAGGGTTCCTGTTTATTAAAGCCCTGGGCCGGATTGGGGTGACCGGCGAAGACGGCGCCATCCACTGGGACATCTTGATCATGATCCTGGGCTTTGGGGCTAGCCTCTACCTCAACCAGGTGCTCTCCGGACAGGGGTCCACCTCCAGCGACAACCCCCAGCAGGCGGCGGTGAACAAGTTCACCCCGATCATTTTCTCCGGCATGTTCCTGTTCTTCCCGCTGCCAGCCGGGGTGCTGATGTACATGCTGATTGCCAACATCTTCCAGACCATTCAAACCTTCATTCTGTCGCGGGAGCCACTGCCGGAAAACCTGCAAAAGATCGTCGATGCCGAAACCAAGGCCGAGGACGACCGCAAGACCCTGCCCTTTGAACCAGGGCGCACCAAGAAAAAGAAGGCCTAGCCTATGGTTACCGATGCCGCCACCGCCGGAGTGAACTGGTTGACCAGTCTGCTAACCATGCAAGGGCTGACCTCCACGGTCAGCGCCCACCTGGTCGAAGACGAGTCGGGAGAAAGCTGTTGGCTCACCATTGCGGCAGAACCCCTGTCGCCAGAGCAGGTGCAGGCGCTGATTGGCGAGGGCGGCTCGGTTCTCGACTCGATTCAATACCTGGCCAATACTACCTTGAACCTGGGCAAAGGCCAGGACGAGCAGCAAGCCTACACTATTGAACTGGCCGGCTATCGAGCTAAGCGCCTGGAGGAACTCAAGACGATGGCGGCCGAGGCCGCCGAGCGGGTGCTGGCCAGCGGTGAAGAGTACGAAATGCAGGGACTCTCCTCCGCTGAGCGGCGGCAGATGCACCACTTCCTGGCGGCCCACGAGGGGTTAGCCACCTTTAGCCGGGGACGCGAGCCCGATCGCCGTCTGGTCGTTTGTCTGGCGGGTGAGGCGGCCGAGTAGATCACTGCCTGCCATCTCTGGGACAGCGTGAGTCGTGGCAGCTACGAACCGGGAGGTATGAACAATGGAGCGAGTATATATCCCTCACCTGTTGCAGCGGCCTGAGAAAACCCTCACCGTTGAGCTAGACACCCACCTGGGCGATCTGGAAACCCTGACCCCGGTGCGGGGTGAGCTGACGATTGTCCACCAGGGCACCTACCTGGAGGTAAAGGCCAGGGCCGATACGATTGTCACCCTGACCTGCGATCGCTGTCTGCAGGCCTACAACCACCGGGTGGCGATCGCCCCCAAGGAGCTGATCTGGCTGGAAGCCGACCCCGACCCCGCCACCCTACCCCTGGAGCGGGAGGTGAGCGTAGACGATCTGGTGGAAACCCTTCCCCCTAACGGGCACTTTGTCCCCGAAACTTGGATTTACGAACAAATTTGCCTGGCCCTGCCCCAGCCGCAGATCTGCGACGAAGACTGCGAAGGCATTGACCTCAGCGCCACGGCGGCGGCCAACCCGGTTGACCGCCGCTGGGCGGCTTTGGCCCAGCTCCAGCAGCAGCTTCAGCCACCGGAGGCCTAGGGCTTGCCATCAATTGGCAGCTAATTGATGACAGCCCCTAGTACTGAGGCTCTTTCTAATGATCCCCTGGATCACCTAAACCGACCCCGAAATTGCCCATTGGGGGGCTCCATTAACCAAGATGAGCTAGCAGCAGCGGTTATTCAGCCCCCCGTTGCTCGCTGCCCCGCAAAGGCAATACAACCCGCGCGGTGGTACTGGCCTCAGCGGTGGGCTCAAGGGCAAACTCTCCCCCATGGGCGACCACAATCCGCTTGCCGATCGCCACCCCCAGACCATTGCCCCCCGGCTTAGTGGTGAAGAAAGGCTGCCCCAGCCTGGCCAGCACGGGTCGCCGTCGTTGTGAATGACGGTAGTTGATTGGCCTTGGGGTTGGCTTCGAGAATGCGATCGCCCAGCGGGTCAATTCCAAAGATGGCGTCGTTAGAATACTCAAAAATTTTGCGCAACCGCTGCTCACTGTCACGCAGATTCAGGTCTGCGCTTCAGTGTTCCTTAGGGCCTGACCGCGGCTGCTCCGGCATGGGCGGCATTTCAACCGTCGAGGTGGTGCTTTACGCCGATCGCTGAACTTTATAACCTCGACGTGTATTACATCACCAAAACAACCGGTGCGACCCACGACTGAATCCATGGGTCACACCGGTTGCCAGAGATCTTAACAATAGGTGGTGATCAGGACTGACGCTGGTTACGGTTGTAAATCATGAGTTCCGTCAGCGTGACTATTCCATCACCGTTTAAGTCGGCGGCGACGTCATTAAGATGGGTTTGTCCCATTCCTGGGGATGCCCCAGCCAGCGCTGCCGAAGCCAGCATCAGAGTTGACAGCACCAGCGTTGCACCAGAAAGCAGATAGCGTTTCATAGGGTTCTCCTTGGCAAAGTGATTAGCTTTGCGTCTTTCGGGTTTACGGTTTCTATAGTGCGCCGCCCCCCTGAGGGACAAATAAATGTAGCGTAGGATACGCTTAATGTTCGCTGAAAAAGCGATTAAAGTGGCCTGTTCACCCAGAACCAACATTCTCCGTTAGGGGTCTGTCATCAATTAGGTTCTAGGTTGGGTGGCGCGCTAGCAGAACCCAACAAGGCTGACTGCCGTTGGGTTACTGCAATCGTTGTAAGATATCCCCGGTTTAGGATCTGCCAAGCGTTGCCTAAGGGCACTCCACCTCCCGCCTACGCATCCCGGTGCAAATGGCTCTGGTTTAGGCTAAGTTGCATCGGTTCTAGGCTCGATCCCTCACCCTACAATGTGGGGCTGTAGGAGCAACATCACCACTCCCACAATCACAAAGGAAAGCGTCACCCACAGCAGCGTCAGGTTGAATTGCATACTGTTTCCTTAATTGTTTTTCTATCTTGGTCTAACCCACTAAAAAGCATAACGTCACCTCTCTGTGGGTTTAGGCTGAGGTGACACGGCTTGGCTGAGGAGCAGTGGCGGGTGAATGACTGGGGCTACTGTTAGGCAATAGAGCCCAGGTCTTCCAGGGCGGCTTTGAGATCGATCGCGGCCCCAATAAAGGCGGCATGGACAAAGGTTTGGGGAAAGTTGCCCAGCATAGCTCCGGTTGTTGGATCGGCTTCTTCGGCAAACAGCCCCAGATCGTTGGCAAAGGTCAGCGCAGCATCCATAATCGCCCTGGCTCGCTGTAGATCCCGCCGCATGATCCAGTACTGCGCCACCCACAGGGTGCCGGCCAAAAAGGCCCCTTCCCGCTGCGAATCAAAGGTTTTGAGGTGACGGCGGTAGAGGTGTCCGGTGGCGTAGTCGCGCTCTAGCGCCCCCATGGTCGCCACCATGGCAGGGGTGTCGGCCCCGGTGTAGCCCCACACCGGAAACAGGGCAGCGGTGACGTCAACGTCTTCTTCCCCAGCCGCGACGGCGTAGGCCCCCTCTGCGGTGAGGCAGTGCTGGGCTACAAACGCTCGGATACCCTGTTCAGCAGCGCGCCAGCGGCGGGCTTGGGCGGTGTTTTCAGCAATATTGGCAATGTATTTCAGGCCGCAGGCCGCCACCACTTTGCTGGAGGTGTACTGGTGTTTTTCCTGCTCTTCCCAGATGCCGTGGTCGGGTTCGTGCCAATGGTCACACAAAAAGTCGGCAATTTCGGCCACCAGCGACCAGTGCTCGCGGGTGTCAAAGCGGTTGTAGATCAGTTTAGCGGCCAGCAGCACGTTGCCGTAGGCGTCGAGCTGGAGCTGGTCTTTGGCCACATTACCAACGATTGCCGGGGCGCTGTGGCGATACCCCACCAGGTCGAGGGGCGTTTCAGCACAGGGCGATTCGCCATCCAGAGTCGAAAACGGCATCAGCGGCTGGTGGTCAGAATCGCGATCGTAGCCGCAAATGAAGTCGAGGAAGCGGCGCTCGTCGGTGCCGTCGCTGCCCGCTCGGGTGAGGGCGCTGACAATCATGCCCGCATCGCGCAGCCAGACGTAGCGGTAGTCGTAGTTGCGCTGACCGCCCATCACCTCGGGCAGCGAGGTGGTGGGGGCGGCAACAATGCCGCCGTTGTCCTCAAAGGTGAGCAGGCGCAGGGCTCGAATCGACTCGGCCACCTGCCGTTCGTAGGGGCCGTGGTAGGTGGCGTGGGCGGCGATGTCGCGCCAGTGCTCCAGAGTGATCTGAAGCCAGCCCTTGAGATGAAGGTCAGTGAGATTGCTCAGGGGAGCATTGAGCAATAGGCACCAGCCAGTTTCCCCCTGGGGAATGGTGCAGCGGATTTCGGCTCCGCTGACGGTGAGGGGATGGGAGGTATAGACATAGTGCTGCCCGTCGATGTGAAGGCCCTGGCCCTGGGGCTGAAGCTGGGGCGATCGCCGGGCGTAGTCCGGGGCCGGGACCAGGGTAACGGTCATATCGGTGGGGGCAGCGGAAAATTGGCGGCAAAGGCCCTGGGGGGTGTCCGCACCCATCGGCATCCAGTCGGTGATGACCAGCTCTCCTGCGGGGGTGGCGAGGGTGGTTTCTAGAATGCCGCTGTCCTCCAGGTAGCGCCGTCCAGCCGCCGTCGCGTTGGGCAGCCGGACGCTCCAGTCACCGCCCCGGTCGGGGTCGAGCAGAGCGGCCAGCAGCGACGGATAGTCGAAGCGGACAGGGCAGTACCAGACCACCGCCCCGGTGTGGGTGACCAGGGCTGCGGTGCGGCGATCGCCAATCATGGCCAAGTCTCGAATTGCAGGAAACTTAGATTCCCCCATTGTGTTTCTGTGTATTTCTAGTTAAGTTTTATGACTCCAGCCTAGAGGTCTTCCCTTCACCTTTTCCTCCGGCCAAAGACATATTCCCTTTGCGGCGGCTCGCGACAGTTCATTTGCCCTACATCAGCCTTACATCAGCCCTACATCAAAGGATGCGGCCGCTTAGGCTGAGATTGTACCTTTGGCAGGAGGGAGTCTGAGCCAGCCATTCTGTACCTTGAAAACACCCATACCAGCAACAACTACCAGCAACAACACCAGTCAAAACAGTCCCAAAAATTGACAAGGAGATTACCGTGGCAACCGTTAACCCCATCCAGGTTCAAAAGTTTTTAAAGGGAATGGACTATCCGGCCAGCAAGCAGGATGTCGTTGACCATGCGAAAAAACAGGGTGCCGACGAAAACGTCTGCTCGACCCTGGAAAGGATGTCTGATCAGGAGTTTGAAACCCCCGCCGATGTCAGCAAAGCGATCGGCGAGATCGATTAAGTTAGGTCAGCGAAGCCAGCGTGTGATCCCCCCTAACCCCCTTAATAAGGGGTTCATAGTGAGGCTTAGTTCGCCAAATCCTGGGGGGATCTGAAATTCGGCTAATGGGCATTTTATATAGCGGTGGCCATTGCGCTTAGGACATTGGCCTCATCCAAAGGCAAAAACTGGGGCGGCGCAATGGCGTATAGCCATCGATTCAGGGGCTTGGGTCATGTCCTAATGGTCCTGGCGATGGCTATACATCAAAAAGCTGCACTCAAAGCAATTTTCAAAGCTCAATAAAAACCACAATTTTTACCAATACCTATGGCCCAGCGACCCGAATCGGTGACCAGGGAACACATTGTTCAGACGGCAAAAACCAGGCTGGGCTATGACTCTTTAAGGGCAGGACAGGAGGACGCGATCGCGGCTCTGCTCAAGGGGCACGATGTACTGGCCGTGATGCCCACTGGGTCGGGCAAGTCGGCGATCTATCAGCTGGCCGGAGCGCTGATTCCAGGGGCAACGGTGGTGATTTCGCCGCTGCTGGCCCTGCAGCAGGACCAGGTCGAGGCGATCGCCGAGCAGCAGGTGGGCGAGGCCGCAGCAGTCAACTCTACGGTGACGGTTGCCGAGCGCAAAGCTGCCTTTGAGTCGCTGGCTGATGACGAGCTGGAGTTTATTTTCTTGGCCCCAGAGCAGTTCAACAACCCAGAGACCCTGGAGCAATTGCAGGCGGCCAGACCGTCGCTTTTTGTCATCGACGAGGCCCATTGCATCAGCGAGTGGGGCCACGACTTTCGCCCCGACTACCTGCGGCTGGGGGCCGTGATCGACAGCCTGGGGCATCCTCGGGTGCTGGCGTTAACGGCGACGGCGGCCCCGACGGTGCGCGAAGAAATTGTCAAACACCTGAACATGCGCGATTTTGCCGTGGTCGTGCAGGGGTTTGATCGGCCCAATATCTGGCTGGAGGTGCGGCGCTTTGAGGATGAGGCCGAAAAAGAAGCCGCCCTGATCGACCAGGTGGTGCGGGCAAAGAAACCGGGCATTGTCTACGCCGCCACTCGCAAGCAGACGGAGGCGATCGCAGCGGCGCTGGAGGAGCGGGGCGTGAAAGCGATCGCCTACCACGCGGGCCTGAAAACCAGCGATCGCGAGGCGGCCCAAGCCGACTTTATGGCCGACCAAGCGGAGGTGATCGTTGCCACCACCGCCTTTGGCATGGGTATCGACAAGCCCAACGTGCGCTTTGTCATCCACCACACCATCAGCGAATCGGTTGATGCCTACTACCAGGAGATTGGCCGGGCCGGGCGCGATGACGAAAAGGCGTTTGCGCTGCTGTTCTACTGTCCTGACGATCTCAACATTCGCCGCTTCCTAGCCAGCAGCGGCCAGATCGACCGGGAGCAAGTGGAGCAGGTGGCCAAGGTCATTCAGGCGCAGCGCGAACCCCTGGACCGCCGGGACTTGAAGGAGCAAACCGGTCTCTCCCAGGCAAAGGTGGCCACCGCCCTCAACCACCTGGAAGCGGTAGGGCTGGCCGAAATTCTGCCCACTGGGGAGGCGGTGGCCAGTGACCAGGCCCCCAGTGCCAATGCAGCGGCAGCGGCGGCAATTGAGGCCCAGGAACGGTATCAGGCCTACGGGCGATCGCGGCTGGAGATGATGCGCGGCTACGCCGAACTGCGCGACTGTCGCCGCGAATATTTGCTCAACTACTTTGGCGAAAAGCGCGATCAACCCTGCGGCTTTTGTGACAACTGCAAAGCGGGCCTCGTGGTGGACGACGATGGGGTTGAGCAGCCCTTTGCCATGAACAGTCAGGTGGTTCACCCCACCTGGGGCGAAGGCATGGTGATGCGCTACGAAGGCGACAAAATAGTGATCCTATTTGACCAGGTGGGCTACAAAACCCTCGATGTTGAGCTTGCCCTGGAGCAGCAGCTGCTAAAGCCCATGAGCTAAGGCGTCTTCTGGAAAAGAAAACACCGGCGTAGGATGGGCCAAGCTTGCGTGCCCATCGACCAATAACCCCAAAGGGCAAAGGGCAAAGAACTTTGTCCTTCCTTCCTCCATTTAATACCGATTCCGATTTCCATACCCCCGATTCTTTATTCCCCAGCAGCGCACCTATAATCCAAGCAGCGATGGCTTAACAGGTACCTGCTATGACCCCGACCCTAGCCCAAGCTGCGCCTGCGGAACCCAAGCCAAAGCTCTCCACCCTCGGCCGATTTTTGCGTTACTTTGTCCCCTATCGTCAGGAGTTGCCCCTGGCGCTGCTGCTGGTGGCCATTGGCGCGGCTACCCAGGCGATCGGGCCGTTGCTGATTGGCTGGTCGATTGACAACCTGATTCTGCCGGGCAATCTGCCCGGGCTGCTGCGCATGCTGGTGGCCCTGACCGCCATTTACATCGTGGGGCTCTGGGCCATTCGCGGCCAGATTTTACGCATGGGCTCCATTGTGCAAAAGCTGCTGGGGCAGCTGCGGCAGGACATTTTCGACAAAGTGCAGAGCCTGCCAGTGAGCTTTTTCGATCGCAGCGAGGCCGGCGATCTGATGAGCCGCCTGCTCAACGATGTGAATACGGTAAATCAGGCCTTTGGCCTCACCATTCCCCAGGTGCTGGGCCAGACCTTCAGCCTGGTGGGCATTATTATCGCGATGGTGTCGATCAACCTGCAGCTGGGCCTGCTGAGCAACCTGGTAGTGCCGCTAATGATCTTTACCACCGGGTTTTTCTCCCGCTGGGCCAGACGCCGCTTTCGGGTCACTCGGCAGACCATTGGCGACCTGTCCGCCAAGCTCGAAGAGGACATCGGCAGCGTGAAGGAGGCCCAGGCCTTCAACCGTACCCAGCTCAACATTGAAGAGTTTGACAGCCTCAACGCCGCCAACCGCCGCGCCAACGTGCAGGCGGTGGCGGTAACAGCCGCTTTTTTGCCCTCCATCGACTTTCTGAACACCCTGGCCACCGCCGGGGTAATGGCCTACGGCGGCTACCTGGCGGTGACGGGGGTAATGACGGTGGGCACGGTAACGGCTTTTTTGCTGTACGTGCAGCAATTCTTTCGCCCGATCCAGATTCTCAGCCAGTTCTACACCCAGGCCCAGTCGGCGCTGGCCGGCCTGGACCGAATTTTTTTGCTGCTGGATGAACCCGCTACCCTCCAGGACGCCCCCGACGCCACAGATATGCCGCCGATTCGAGGGGAGGTGCGCTTCGAGTCGGTAGGGTTTGGCTACACGCCCAACCAGCGGGTGCTGAAGCAGGTTAACCTCTGCGCCCAGCCGGGGCAGATGGTCGCCCTGGTGGGGCCAACCGGGGCAGGCAAAAGCACGATCATCAACCTGATCATGCGGTTCTATGACGTGTCGGAGGGGGCGGTCAAAATTGACGGCCTTGACCTGCGCCGGGTCACCCAGGCCAGCCTGCGTCGCCAGATTGGCATCGTGCTGCAGGACAACCTGCTGTTCAGCGGCACCGTGGCCGAAAACATTGCCTTTGGGGCACCCCAGGCTACCCAGGCCGAGATCGAGGTGGCGGCCCAGACCGCCAATGCCCATGAGTTTATTACCTCGCTACCCCAGGGCTACAGCACCCGCCTGGGGGAACGGGGGGCTCCCCTCAGCCAGGGGCAGCGGCAGCTGGTGAGCATTGCTCGAGCGGTGCTGATCGACCCGCGCATTCTGGTGCTGGATGAGGCCACCAGCAGCATCGATACCCGCACCGAAGGGCTGGTGCAGGACGCGATCGCAGCCCTGCTCCAAAACCGCACCAGCTTTGTAATTGCCCACCGACTCAGCACCGTCACCCAGGCTGACCAGGTGCTGGTGATTCAGCAGGGGGCCATCGTCGAGCGGGGTACCCACGCCGAACTGATGGCCCAATCGGGCATCTATGCCAACCTCTACGCCCTGCAGCTAGGCAACGACTGACGTTACACAGCGGAGCCGCTGGCCGGACCGCTGCCCATGCCTTCGACGGCGTTGCGCAGGAGGGTGATCTGCCCCTCAAAGTCCATCGTCTCCAGGGCGGCCAGTAGGTCCTGGCCCTGGTTGGTCAGCTCGTAGTCGTCCGGCATGGGGATGATATCGCCACTGTCCATGCCCTGGGCCAGGAAGTACCAGAAGGCCAGCTTGGTGTTGGCACTGAGGGAACCGTACTCGCGGCCAATCTGGTTGGACTGGTCGCTGCGGGCGATCGCGCGCATGATCTCCAGCTGCTGCTGCTGATCTTGCTCCTTCACCTGGTTGTAGAGGCCGGTGGCAATTTCGGGAGACGCCGACCCTGGGGCGGCGGGGGTGACTGAGTCGCCCATCTGCTCATAGATGAACCACAGAAGCGCCAGCTGCTCGTCGACATCCAGGCCTTTGAAGACCTTAAGGGCCTGGTCGGGGTTGTTGACGGCGGCGGTGTAATTAGTCATAAAAAATCCTTTGGCTACGGTTGGGCAGCGGGCAGCGGAATACGCCTTTTGGCGGGCGATCGCTGCCTGGGCTGACTATTTGCAACGTAGGTTAATATTTGCCCGCCTCCATCTGTCCATAGCAGGAATCGCAGCTCATCTCTGAGTGGGACGGGGTCGAAATCGGCTGAAATGGACTGTTTTTGACCCTAAAGGGGGTTCAAATTGATCCTTTACCTGGATTACGGTAGCGTGAATAAATCCCCCAAGGGAACAGACCCACCCATGAAACGGATCAACGTGCGCGATCGCTTCAAATCTTTTTTTGGCTATCTCAAAACCCTGCTAACGCGCCACTACCGATCGCTGCTGCTGTTGTTGCTAGGGGTGTATCTGCCCTTCCAATTTTTTGGCGAACTGGCGGAGGTGGTCTGGAAAAACCAGGGCGGGTTCCCGTGGGACGAGCCTATTCTGCTCACCATTCGCACCATGGCCACGCCCCAAATCGATACCGTTGCCATCGCTTTGACCCAGCTGGGGGTGGCGGGTGGGGTACTGCCAGCGACGATCATCATTTCCCTGCTTCTGTGGCAGAGGCGGCAGTGGCGATCGCTCGCCTACTTTCTCACGACCCTGGTTGGTACCGCTATCCTCAACCTCACCGCCAAGCTGCTGCTGCGCCGGGTCCGCCCCAGCCTGTGGGAGTCACCCGCTCCTGAATACGACTTTAGCTTTCCCAGCGGCCACGCCATGGCCAGTATGGCCTTTGTCGCCGCCCTGGTAATTTTGCTGTGGGGCAGCCGCTGGAACTGGGTGGTGGTGGGACTGGGCAGCCTGTTTGTGCTGGTCATCGGCTGGACTCGCCTCTACCTGGGCGTCCACTACCCCAGCGACATCATCGCCGGCTGGCTGGCCTCGATCGCCTGGGCTGTAGGCGTATCCCTGGTGCTCAAGCCCCAGCTGATCAGGGTAGATCGCTAACATGACCAAAGCCACCCCCCGAGGAAGATGGCTTTGGCTCGTTGCTTAGAACGTAGGTGGGATCTTGGCTGGGACTCTGACTATACAAAATTCGATTGAATAAACCCTGAATCCTAACCAGGAACCCCCTAGGGGCGTAGCAGGCTACGCCCCTACAAAGTGGGTGGACTCAACCAGGATTCGGTATTAGCCAGGGCTCCCGGCCGTGGGGCAATGGCAGGCTACATCATGCCCATGCCACCCATGCCGCCCATGCCGCCCATGCCGCCCATGCCACCCATGCCACCCATGCCGCCCATGCCGGGGTCGCCAGCGGGGGCAGGAGGCTCAGGAATTTCGGCCACCAGCGCTTCGGTGGTGAGCACCATGCCCGCGATCGAGGCGGCGTCCTGGAGGGCCGAGCGCACCACCTTGGCCGGGTCAATGATGCCTGCCTGGATCAGGTCCTGGTAATCGCCGGACAGGGCGTTGTAGCCCATGGGGAAGTCCATCGCCTTCACCTTTTCGACAATCACCGAGCCTTCCTGGCCCGCATTGTCGGCAATCTGGCGCAGGGGCGCTTCCACCGCCCGCATCACGATATCAACCCCGATCGCCTCTTCGGTGCTGAGGTTGGCCTTGACCGCCGCCAGCCTGGGCGCCAGGTGCAGCAGGGTGGCCCCGCCACCGGGGACAATGCCTTCTTCGACGGCTGCTTTGGTGGCGCTGAGGGCGTCGTCAATGCGCAGCTTGCGGTCTTTGAGTTCAGTTTCGGTGGCGGCCCCGACCTTGATCACGGCCACGCCCCCGGCCAGCTTAGCCAGCCGCTCGGAGAGCTTTTCTTTGTCGTAGTCGGAGTCGGTGCGCTCCAGCTCCTGGCGGATCTGGGCGATGCGCTTGTCGATGTCGGCCTTGTTGCCCGCCTCGGAGACCAGGGTGGTGGTGTCCTTGGTGAGGGTGACCTTGGTGGCGGTACCCAGCATCGACAGGTCGGCGGTATCCAGGCTGAGGCCGACTTCTTCAGAAATCACCTGCCCGCCGGTGAGCACGGCGATGTCCTGGAGCATGGCCTTGCGGCGATCGCCAAAGCTGGGTGCTTTGATAGCAGCCACATTCAGCACGCCCCGGGCCTTGTTCACCACCAGGGTGGCCAGGGCCTCGCCCTCAATGTCTTCGGCGATGATCAGCAGGGGGGCACCCTCGCGGGCCACCCGCTCCAGCACCGACACCAGGTCTTGAATCGAGCCGATTTTCTTGTCGGTGATCAGCACGCGGGCATTGTCCAGTTCGGTCACCATCCGCTCCTGGTCGGTGACGAAGTAGGGGGAAATGTAGCCGCGATCGAACTGCATCCCCTCAACCACATCCAGCTCGGTGTAGAGCGACTTGGACTCTTCAACGGTGATCACGCCATCCTTGGTCACTTTGTCCATGGCTTCGGCAATCATGCGGCCGATCTCTTCGTCGCTGCCAGCGGACACGGTGGCCACCTGGGCAATAGTGGCGTTGCCTTCGACAGGCTTGGCCACGGCGGCAATTTCGCTAACCAGGGCGGTCACGGCTTTTTCAATTCCGCGCCTGAGGCTGACGGGGTTGGTGCCGGCGGCCACATTCTTTAGCCCCTCTTTGACCATGGCCTGGGCCAGTACGGTGGCGGTGGTGGTGCCATCGCCCGCCAGGTCTTTAGTCTTCGAGGCGACCTCCTGCATGAGGCGGGCACCCAGGTTCTCGAAGGGATCTTCCAGATCGATCTCTTTGGCGATGGTGATGCCGTCGTTGACGATCTGGGGGGCGCCGTACTTCTTCTCAAGCACGACATTGCGCCCCCTGGGGCCAAGGGTAATTTTAACGGCGTCGGCTAGGGCGTTGACGCCTTTTTCGAGGGCCTGCCGCGACGCCTCATCAAAGGAAACTCGTTTTGCCATGTCCTGTCTTTCAGCTCTCCAGAGACAAACTTAGCACTCACTGCGTTCGAGTGCTAACCCAGCTAGATTACCGCTGTCCGGGGCGGGGGGTAAGTCGCAATAACCGATCCTCGAAAATGGAGGCGGAGGAGAGCTAATCATTTTGGATTGGGGATTTTGGAGTTGAGATTGGGGTTTTCTCCCTGGGGTCAGGGCTCCTGCTGCAGGAGCCAGAGTCCGGTGGTGGTCATGCCCGAATCGTCGGGGCGCACTAGCAAAAAGTGAAGCCCCTGGCTCTGCTGCTTGCGCTGCTCAAACCGCTGACCCGCTTGGGATACCTCGGCATCCTCAAAGGTGGTGAACACCCAGCGATCGCACAGTCCAGCCTCCAGAATCAGCCCGTCGGGGTTGCCCCGGATGTAGCTCAGCCAGGCGGGCGTCTGGGCCTGAATCCACCGGGCCAGGGCCATCGCCTGCCGCCCCGCATCCACTACGACCCCAGGAATAGGGGTGGTGCTGGCCAGCCCCAGACGCGAGGGCAGCCGCGGCGCGGGCAGGTGGCGCAGGGGAATCGGTTCGTGGGGCAGGGTTTGCTCGAAGTCGTAGGCCGACAGGGCCGTAAAGCCCCAGCGGCTTGGGGACGGTGCCCCGCTCGAAGCGCCCCAGAGACTTTCGGGCAGGGGCAGCGGTGGCGGCGACTCGATGTGCAGCGGGTGGTAGGGCACGGGGATGGCGTTGGGCTGGCTGGGGTACCACTTGGCCCGCTGCTGCAGCCACTGGTGCAGGGCGGGGGTACGGCGGGTGGGTTCTACCGCAATGCCCAGCGGTTCACAGGCGACGCTCAGCAGCGACAAGGCCTGGGGCCGAAACACCTGCAGGGTATCGGGGGCGGTGCCCGCTTTGGCGAGGGCCTGGGCGATCTGGGCCGTCACCCAGGCCTTGTCGATCGCCCCCTGGGGGGCCGTAGCGCCGTAGCTAAAGGCAAAGTCCTCGCTGCACAGCAGCAGTTCCCACAGCGGGTCGCCGCTGTCGCTGACCAGGGGTGGACGGTGCAGATCGGCCTGCCAGGCGGGCATAGCCATACCTCCTTTAATGTGGTTGGCGGGCCCTATCGCTTCAGCATGGTCTGCACAAAGGTGGGCAGCGCAAAGGCGGCCTGGTGCATACCCACGTTGTAGTACTGCAACCCGTGCTCGGCGGCAAAGCCGGCCGACTTCGCCGCATCCAGGCCCTGCAGGGGGTGAGCGGCACCCTTGGTAGCGTAGTTAAAGCTCCACATGCCCGTGGGGTAGGTGGGGATAAACGCCAGGTAGCAGAACACCTGCTCGTCGCCAAAGATGCCCTTGAGACAGTGGTGAATATCCACAAAGGCCCGCTGGTTAAACCGGGGCGACTCGCTCTGGGCCGCGATCGCGCCGCCGGGCTTGAGAATCCGATACACCTGCTTGTAGAACTCGGTACTAAACAGCCCCTCCGACGGCCCCACCGGGTCCGAGGAGTCGATCACGATCAGGTCGTAGCTGGTATCGGGGGCATTGGCCACAAAGGCGATGCCGTCCTCGATGCGGAGGTCGAGTTTGGGGTCGTCGAGGGCACCGGATAGCGAGGGCAAAAATTCCTTGGAAGCCCGCACCACCGCTTCGTCGATTTCGACCATGGTGACAGACTCCACCTGGGGGTGGCGCAAAATTTCGCGCACGCTGCCGCCGTCGCCGCCGCCAATCACCAGCACGTTTTTAAAGCTGGGGTTGAGCAGCATCGGCACGTGGATGATCATCTCGTGGTAGGCGTTTTCGTCTTTTTCGCTGCACATCACCATGTTGTCGATGGTGAGCATTTTGCCGTAGGCGAAGGTGTCAAAGATCTCCACGGTCTGGTACGGCGACTTCTCGCGAAACACGCGATCGCCCTTGTGGCGAATCGACAGGGCGATGTCGTCGTTTTTGTCGGTAAACCAGACGCTGCGGCTCTGCTTGGGGGTGATCAGCCTGTTGGTGACCTCGTCGCGCAGTTCCCCCAGGTCAATGTCAACACGCTCCAGCAGCTCGAGCTGGCCCCGGTTCATCTCCAGGGCCGAGCCGTAGTCGGCCTTAAACGCCAGCTTGAGCTTGTCAAAGGAGATCCAGGGGTTGACCGTGTCGCCGCAGGTGAACAGATCCACCGCCGCGTAGCGGTACTCGGGCCAGGTGTGAATGGCCAGGTGGCTTTCCTGAATCACCACCACCCCCGACACACCAAAGGGCGAAAAGTGGTGAAACACCGAGCTAATCACCGTGGCCCCGGCATCGGCGGCCGCCCCCACCATGCTGCTCTCAATCAGCGGCACATCGTTGAGAATGTCCGACGAGCAGCCGAAGAACTCCACCAAAATATGTCGTCCGAGCGAATTCATGTGCCGATACCCCCTTAGAGTTGGCCCAAATCAAAGATCGATAACTGTATCACTGTTTAGAGTCTATTGGCCCGGCGGATCTGAGCCCGTGGCCTTAGGCATCTTGTAATGGTTTAGATGCTCGGCGTCCGGTTTGGATGTAGGCCAGATCACATCTGCTGGCCAGAGGCCCATCGCCCCTGCCGTTGCAAAGGGGCAGCACCTGGGCACCCTAGGGGGAGTCGCTGAGAGGGTTGGGCTGGCCACAGCCCAACCCTTATTCATGATGAAAATTGCCTACGCCACCACCTACGATGTGCGCGATCGCGCCGCCTGGCCCCGCCGCCACCTGGGCCTCTACGGGGCCGGGCAAAAAATCGCCGAGCTGCTCCAGAGCGCCGGGGCCGAACTGGCCTTTTTGGGCCCGCTGCGCCAGCCCAAAGTGCCGATTACCCGGCTCAAGTGGCTGTACTACCAGCGCCTGGGCCAAAGCTACTACAGCCCGGTCGAGCCCTGGGTCTCGCCCCGCTACGCCCGCCAGATCGAGACCAAACTGGCCCGGTCTGGGGCCGACCTGCTGCTCTGCCCCGAGAACGCCATTCCCCTGGCGCGGGTGAATACTGACCTGCCCACGGTGCTGTGGACCGATGCCCTGCTGGGCAGTCTGGTCGATTTTTACCCCCACCTCACCAACCTCTGTGCCGAAACCCGGCGACGGCTGCACGCGGTGGAGCAGGGGGCGATCGATCGCTGCGATCGCGTCATTCTCACCTCCGAGTGGGCGGCTCAGTCGGCGATGGCGCTCTACAAACTCCCCGCCGATAAGCTGCGGATTATTCCCCGCGGGGCCAGCCGCGCCCAGGACCTCCGCCAACCGGAGGTCGAGGCCCTGATCGACCAGCGCCCTCCCGGCCCCTGTCGGCTGCTGTTTTTGGGAGTCGATTGGCACCGCAAGGGCGGCCCGCTGGCCCTGGAGGTGGCCGAAACCCTCAACCGGCAGGGCCTCGAAACCGAACTCTGGGTGGTGGGCTGCCAGCCCCAGACCAGGGGCGACTTGCCCCCGTTTGTGAAGCCCTACGGCTTTATCGATCGCGCCAATCCGGCGGGCGAAGCCCACTTTTCCCGCCTGCTCAACCAGGCCCATTTTCTGATCTTTCCCACCAAAGCCGACACCTTTGGCATCGCCATCAGCGAGGCCAACGCCGCCGGGGTGCCCTGCGTAGCCGCCGCCGTAGGGGGCATTCCCACGGTGCTGCGGGCTGGGGTCAATGGCCAGGCGTTTGCCCCAGGGGCCAGCGCCCAGGCCTATGCCCAGTACCTTGCCACCGCTATGGCCGACCCCGCCGGGTATCGAGAGCTGGCCCTGGCGGCCTGGCGGCACTACCGCCAGCACCTGAGCTGGGAGGCGGCCCAGCAGCAGGTCTGGGGCGACCTGCAGGCCCTGGTGACTGGGCCCGATCGCGCCCCCCAGCCCACGCGGCCGAGGGCACATCCCCTCGCTGAGCTCAATCCGCTACCCGGGCTCAAGCAGGGGTTCTGGCCCTAACGACCTGCGATCGCTGGACCTGCGGTCTTCACCAGGTGGGATCTACGTACAGGTTAATCACCAGCGTCTGCTGCCCCGGCGGCACCGCTGAAATGCAGGCGCAGATCGGGTCCGTCTGCCCCTCTAGCTCCACCTCGCAGGCGTGGCACGACCCCATCAGGCAGCCGGTGGGAATGCTCACCCCGGCGCGATCGGCGACCGCCAGCAGCGGTTCCCCCACCTCGGCGTCAACGGTGACCCCATCGGGCAAAAAATGAATTGAAACGCTCATGGCTGTGGTGTGGATGGCTTAGACCTGGGCCTGCTTGAGCATGGCAACCAGGGTGTGGTGGGCGTCTTCGGCCCCCTCCAGGGTGTGGTCAAAGGGTACCCGCACGGGGGTCTGCGCCCCGTCCACGGTAACGGCCAGGGTCATGCCCTCGGCGTCGATCGCTTCCATGGTGGCGGCGGTGGCGGCGGGCTGGTTGCCGTAGGCGGTGGCGTAGAACAGCACTGCTTCGGCGTGGTCTTTGTTCATGTGCTTGCAAATGCGATCGCTGACCGCAGGGGTAATTGGCTCAGCCATAAAAAATCCCGTAGACTACTTCAACATTGGCCATCTGTTACATGCTGCTATGATACCGCCCCTGCCCCCCTCCTCAGAGCACCCCTGGCCGACGGGCCACGTCTTTCAGAGCCCCGGGGCACACCTCACCTACCGGGTGGTCGGCCCCTGCTGCCGTCTGTTCGACCGCGAGCAGCTGCCCTGGCCCTGCTGCCGTCTCCAGTGGCGGGGCAAAGAGCCCAGCTGGCGGCGGATTGGCAAACGGCTGGTGCCCGATATGGCCACCCGCAAATTCCCGTCCTACTGCGTCGAGATTGTGGGTCAGGGCTACGGAGCGCAGTCCTTTGTCACCACCCTATTCACAGCCAAACTCGATCGCGCTACCCAGGCCTGGTGGCATACCCGGCTCCACCAGGAGGATATCGAGTCCGTGGCCAGCCCCGGACTGAGTGAGAAAGTTTGTAACGAAATAGACATAAAGATCGCCCATTCGCAGTAGTCTTATGCTCATGCTGTGATGTTTCTATTGAGGTAAGAAAACCTATGCCAGCTGCCTTTTTACCCTCCATCCTGGTTCCTCTGGTGGGCATCGTGTTTCCCGCTGCGGCCATGGCCTTCCTATTCCTTTACATTGAGCGGGAAGACGCCGCCTAAGACCTGATTAGATACCGAGACATTCGTGCTCCAAGCCCCTTTTTCTGATTTGCTTGAGGCCCCCAAGCAAGACTTCAAGCAAGATATTCGGGCCTATTTTGACCGCATTGCTCCCGAGCTAGACCGCTGGAGTAGCCGCAACCGCTACTACTACAGCGATCTGGCTCGGCTTCATCAGTTTTTGATTCCGCCTGGCAGTCGCGTGCTCGAGATCGGCTGCGGCACTGGCGACCTGCTGCAGGCCACGCTCCCAGCGGTGGGGGTGGGGTTAGACTTTGCGCCTGCGGTGGTCGCGATCGCCTGCCAAAAATACCCTCACCTCAGCTTCTACAGCCTCGATGCCGAAACCCTGGAACCTGACCAGATGGCCCCGGAGCACCGTCAGTTCGACTACATCCTGCTGTCTGGGGTGCTGGGCTACCTGAGCGATATCCAGGCCGTGCTGCAGCGGTTGCAGCCCTTCTGCCAGCCCCATACCCGCCTCATCCTCACCTTCCACAGCCACCTCTGGGAGCCCTTGCTGGGGCTGGCCGAGCGGGTGGGGCAGCGGCGGCCCCAGCCCCCTCAAAACTGGCTCAGCACCGACGATGTCGCCAATCTGCTGACGGTCACCGGCTACCGACCGCTCAAGCGGGGCAGTCGGTTTCTGTGGCCCAAATTTGTGCCGGGGATAGCGGGGTTTGTCAACCGCTACCTGGCCCCCCTGCCCCTGCTAAAGCACCTGTGCCTGACCACCTTCATCGTCGCTCGACCCCAGGCGGTACCGACTCAGGAGCGACCCACCTGCTCGGTGATCATTCCCGCCCGCAATGAGGCCGGAAACATTGCCGCCGCCGTGGCTCGCCTGCCTCAGCTGGGCCAGCACACTGAGGTTATCTTTGTCGAAGGTCACTCCCGCGATCGCACCTGGGAAACCATCCAGGAACTGGTGCAGATCTACCAGGGGCCATTCACCCTCAAGGCCTTTCAGCAGACGGGCCGGGGCAAGGCCGATGCCGTCCGCCTGGGGTTCGATCAGGCCAGGGGCGATATCCTGCTGATTCTCGACGCCGACCTGACCGTTCCCCCCGAAGATTTGCCCCACTTTGTCGAGGTGCTGGCCGCTGGCCACGGCGAATTTGCCAACGGTTCGCGGCTGGTCTATCCCCGCTCCAAAACCGCCATGCCCTGGCTGAACACGGTGGCCAACAAGATCTTTGCGCTGCTGTTTTCGTTCCTGCTGGAGCAGCCCCTCAAAGACACCCTCTGCGGCACCAAGGTGCTGTGGCGATGCGACTACCAGCGCCTGGCCGCTGGCCGCAGCTACTTCGGCGACTTCGACCCCTTTGGCGATTTTGATCTGCTGTTTGGGGCGGCCAAGCTCAACCTGCACATTGTGGAGGTACCCATTCGCTATCGGCCGCGCACCTACGGCAGCTCCAACATTGCCCACGTCAGGGAGGGGCTGATTTTGCTGCGCATGTGCCTCTACGCCTCGCGCAAGCTCAAGTTCTGGTAGTCCTTGTGGGGGCTGATGCTTGAGAAGGATCTGATCTCTGATCAAGGATCTGATCTCTGATCAACGCGATCGCCCCTCAGATCCACCAATAAATCCACCGTTGCCTGCCCCCCGACTAGCTCCCCGGCAGCTGCCCCAGGTGGCTTTGGGCCCTGGCCGCCCAGGTCGGGTTACCCCCAGTGATGTAGAGGTTTTTGGCGTATTCCAGCACCGTGCGGGCTTCCTCAAATCGCTCCAGCTGTATAAACGCCAGCCCGGCGCTGTAGTAGGCATCGGCGTAGCTGCCGTTGATCTGGGTGGCGGCGCGAAAGGAGTCGAGCGCCGCTTCGGTCTGGCCCTGGTTGAACCGGGCGATGCCCAGGTTGTAGTGGGCCTGGGCGTAGCGGGGGTTCAGGGCGAGGGCCTGCTGCAGCACCGCCTCCGCTGCCGCATTTTGCTCCGTTTGCAGGTAAATAATGCCCCGCTGCAAAAATGACTCCGGGGCGCGGGGGCTGAACTGCCCGGCTTTTTCCAGGGCGGCCAGCGCCTCCGGAAACCGCCCCTGGGATTGGTACACCAGGCCGAGATTGTAGTGAGCGTTGCCCAGGGTGGGTTCGATCGCGATCGCCCGCTGCAGGTAGGCCTCGGCCTGATCGAGGTTGTTGCCCTCAATCAACGCGCCGCCCAGGTTGGCGTAGGCCAGGGCAAACTGAGGGTCGGCCCGGATGGCGGCCCAGAACGCCGAGGCAGCATCCTGCAGGTGGCCCTTCTGGCGGAGGGCCAGGCCGATGTTGTAGTGGGCGGCGGCGAGGCCGGGGTCCAGGGCAGCGGCCTGCTGAAACTGAATCAGGGCACCGTCAATATCGCCCCGCTGAATCAGCGCCAGCCCCTGGTTGAGAGCGGCCTCCGCTTCCGCCCCATTGACAGTTGGGGAAGGCGCGGTTTGGGCATAGCCGGGCCCCAGGGGCAGCGGAGCGCCCAGGAGGGGAAGCGCGATCGCCACGGCGACCAGACTCCTGTGGACATGCCGCATCTGAATTCGCAAAAGCTGTCGGTTGACCCGTGTCATGGCGGATAGCAATGCTCTTAGGCCGAGAGAACGCCCATAACGATATAGATAAGCGCCATTTTTTTCAACCGGGGGTTGCTGAATTGGGCTGGAGGCTCGCACCGGTAAACCTATCTCGGTTCGCCCCCGCTGAGCTGGCTCAGCCGGGGCGCAATGACCGGCAGCGCAGAGGAATTTTGTCAGCACGGCTGCCGCAGTTTCAGCAAACCAGTTGGCAAACTGTCCCAACCTTCTGGAGATTGCCCCCTTGGGCTTGAGGTTCTCTTTACCGCAAGTTCACAGGCAAGCCGATTTCACAGGCTCCCCCTTTATAAGCTGTGTTTCCGGATGACTCCCCTAACTCTGTTGTGTCTTAAACCAGGTAGCCCCATGGTCACTATGAGTTCATCCACTATCGCTTCAACTGTTGATTTTTCTGTCCCGCATAATGCCCATGAGACCCCAAATCAACCCCTGCTCAGCGCCGTACTCGAAGGCTTTGTCGACGGCATTTTGGTGCTGGCTGAGGATGGCCGCTGTGTGCACAGTAACCAGAAGGGCAAAACCCTTTGCCGCGATCTGAGCGACCCCAAGCGCCCCGGCGATCTGCCCACCTGCCTTAAAACGATGAGTAAGCACCTGTTAGAAAGTCGGGAGCTCTACCCCGAAACCCTGCTGGTTCTGACCCAGGAGTTTACGTCCCGCTCTGGGCACCAAATTCGCGCCCGCGTGCAGTGGCTGGATTGTCCGGCGACTCCCGGTTCTTACCTGCTGGTTTCCCTCGAAAATAAAACCCGCCTGGCCCAATCCTCAGCCCTGCTGGAGGCAGTGCAGTACAACCTCACTCCCCGAGAGCAGGCCGTGTGGGTGCTGCGGCGGGCCAACCGCAGCTATGAGGAAATTGCCAAGGAGCTTTACATCACCATCAACACCGTCAAACGGCATCTCAAGAGTATCTACGCCAAGCGGAAGGACGTAACCGAAGCCCTGGCCAACTGAGCCCCC
Source organism: Leptolyngbya sp. KIOST-1 (assembly GCF_000763385.1). Classification (NCBI taxonomy): domain Bacteria; kingdom Bacillati; phylum Cyanobacteriota; class Cyanophyceae; order Leptolyngbyales; family Leptolyngbyaceae; genus Leptolyngbya; species Leptolyngbya sp. KIOST-1. The sequence continues at coordinate 879,017 of NZ_JQFA01000002.1, read as the reverse complement.
GAGGAACCGATGCCACAGGTGACCTGACTAAGTAAGCTAAAGTCAGACATAGCCCCCTTGGCCTTGATTCGCGTCAGGTTGTGGGGGATTGCCCTTCAACCTACTGCCCATGCCGCCCAAGGACGACCTGACCAACGCTGCTGCAAATCGCGATCGCCTGGCCCGGATCTCAGATCAGGCCGATCAGGCGATCAAGACCTGGGAGACTGTCTTCACCGACTTTTTGTCGCCACCGGAGCAGATCGAGGCCCAGGCGATGCTCGAGCGGCTGACGGACGTCCACAGCGTGGCCTGGGGTGGCTATCCCCAGGCTGAACGCCAGCGGTTGGCAATCGCCCGCACCGACATTCCCCTCGACCCCAGTCAAATTCCCCTGTCGCTGCTAACTATCGACGGCAACTTCATGTTCGACCCGGCCAACCACGGCGACTTTTTGGGGGCGCTGCTGAGCACGGGCCTGGAGCGAAGCAAGGTGGGCGACATCATTGTGCTCGGTGAGCGGGGTGCCCAGGCGATCGCGGTGCCGGAGTTGGCCGACTTTCTCACCCAATCCCTCACCCAGGTGCGATCGGTGCCGGTCAAAACTCAGCCCCTGGGGTGGGAGCAACTGCGGGTGCGCCCGCCCCAAAAGAAAGACCTCACCACCGTCGAAGCTTCCCTGCGCCTCGATGCGATCGCCTCCGCTGGGTTTGGCATGTCCCGGAGCAAAATGGCCGACTTGATCAGCAGCGGCGACGTGCGGGTGAACTGGAACCCCGTAAGTCAGCCCAGTCACACCCTGAATTCGGGAGATCTGGTTGCCATTCGCGGCAAAGGCCGACTCGAAATCGGCGATATTGCCGTCACCAAAAAAGAACGGTACCGGATCAACCTGACCCGGTACCAGTAACCCCGTGCTTAGAGAAGTGGTGTCGAGGATTATTCAGCAACACCGCTTATAACTACAGGCCGATGCCCTCGTAGCGGGCAAAGGCTCCCTTCTCGAGCATACGACGACCGTCGATGACCAGGGGAGGATTGGCTACCCCCTGAAGCAACTCAGGCAGCGCCTTGAAGTCAGCCCACCGGGTGAGCAGCAGCACAACATCCACATCCTGAACGGTTTCGGCCAGGCTGTTGCAGTACTGAATGGGCTGGTTTTCAAAGATCTTCTGGGCTTCGTGGGTAGCTACAGGGTCAAAGGCTTTCACCTTAGCTGACCCCGCCAGCAACTCCTGAACAATAGGAATGGCTGGGGACTCGCGCATGTCGTCGGTACCCGGTTTAAAGGCCAGGCCCAAAACAGCCACGCGCACCGCATCCAGGTTAGGGAAGTGCTTGTAAAGCCGGGTCATGACCTGCTTGTACTGCACAGCGTTGACGTCAATGACAGCGTTGAGCAACTGCATGGGCAGGCCTTTCTTGGCACCGTAGGCATTGAGAGCCTTCACGTCCTTGGGGAAACAGCTACCGCCAAAGCCGCAGCCCGCCTCAATGTAGGTGGTGAAGGTGGGGACAATGCGCTCACCGCTGGGCAAAATTGGCGTCAGTCGCTTGTCGAGGTGCACCCCCTTCGTGACTTCCGTAACATCAACCCCACCGATGGCTGAGCAGAGGTTGCCGATTTCGTTGGCGAACGAAATCATGGTTGCCAGCAGCGAGTTGGCCGTGTACTTGATCATCTCGGCGGTTTTGCAGTTGGTTTCGAGCTGATCTACCCCCTCAAAGACGTTGTATAGCTCCCGCAGGGCCGCCAGACTGCGCTCGTCAATGCCGCCCAACACGATGCGATCGGGGTTCATGAAGTCGGGGATAGCCTCACCTTCCTTCAAAAACTCGGGGTTCATGCCAACGCCAAAGTCAGCCCCCGCCTTTTTGCCCGAAGCCTCTTCCAAAATGGAGAGCACCACTTCGTCGGTGGTACCGGGTACCACGGTGCTCTTTACGACAACTACGTGGTATTCGGCTTTATCCTTGAGCACTTCGCCAATTTGACGAGCCACAGTCTTGATGAAAGTGAGGTCAATCTCGTCGCCGCGGAACGGTGTGCCCACAGCAATCAGTGAGATTTGAGACTCCATCACGGCCGTTCGCAGATCGGTGGTGGCCTTGAGGCGAGTCCCCACGTTGGCCTTCAGCATATCCTCCAGGCCAGCTTCATAGATGGGCGGAATGCCCTGGTTAATCTGGTCAACCTTAGCCTGATCAATGTCTACACAGACCACGCTGTGGCCCTTCTCCGCCAGGCAGGTACCTGACACCAGGCCAACATAACCTGTACCAACGACAGATACTTTCATTTATGCGTCCTCCGCTTCGCGATTGCCCGAATACCAAACCATGGTGCGCTTTAGCCCCTCGTCGATGGTGATGCTGGGGTCGTAGCCCAGGTGATCACGAGCTTTGTCAATGATGGGGCAGCGACGGTTGGGGTTGTCCACCAGGTAATCCTGGTCAGCGCTGGTTTGGCGCACTACCTTGCCGCTGTAGTTAAACAGGTCACGGGCAATATCTGCCACCCGATCGGCCAGGTTGGCCATGGAGATCTCAGGGGTTTCAACGCCGATGTTGTAGGCTTCGCCGGGGTGACCCTTGACCAGAATTTTGTAGTAGCCCACGATCGCATCGGCAATGTAGCAGAAGGTGCGGGTGGGGGCACCGTCAGAGAGCATGACAATGTCGCGATCGCTAAAGATATCGCGGGCGAAGTCGGGCAGCACTCGGCGATCGGTAATTTTCAGCCCAGGCCCATAGTTGTTAAACGGACGCGCTGTCTTAATGGGCAGATCGTGCTGAAGCGCAAAGTTGACGCAGAGGGTTTCACCATAGCGCTTCGACTCGTCGTAGCAGGCCCGAGGCCCAGTGCAGGACACATTGCCACGATAGGTTTCAGGGGTGGGAATGTTTTCAGGGGTAGGATCGCCGTAGATTTCGCTGGTGGAGTAAAACAAGAATCCCTCTACGGGGATTCCCTTGGCCTTTTGCTGGAGGCAATACTCCAGCAGAAAGCGCAGTCCGTTGACGTTCGCATCCATCGTTTCAATCGGGTACTTGCGATAAAACGTGGGCGAAGCAATGGAGGCCGCGTGGATAATGAACTGAAAATCACCAATGGTTTCGGGTAGAGGATTGGTAATATCGTGCTTAACCAATTCCAGATTGGGATTGTCAGCCAGGTTGGTCAACCATTCGGGTACACCCCGAATGTAGTTGTCGTAAATGGTCAGGTGAATAGGCTTAGCCGTTGAATTCACCTTGTTCCAGTGCAGAACCGACTGCACCAGGTAGTAGCCTAAGAAGCCAGCACCACCAGTAATTAAAAGATTTTTGCCCGACAGAGTGGCAAATTCTTCCGATAGGTTTTTACAGATATAGGTTAAATCAGCTTGAACGACATCATCTGCCGTATTCAATGAAGCTAAGCTCGGTGCTTGAACCATTACAGTTTCCTTATACAAATTAGAGATGAAAGAGGCCAGCGGGAGGTTACCAGGGCACCTTTGTCAGGGGCCCTAGCCCAGCAACCTGAAAACATAACCATAGATAAACCCTCTCTTAAAAGGGAAATGGCTACAGCGATGCAGCAGCTAAGGGGCTATACCGCTGCTACTACCTGGGACTTAGAAAAATAAGCATTTTGCTCTGCCCGCAGACGATGGGCCACACTGTCGGCAGGGATCTCGACATCGTCATAGGTCAACACCTGGTCTTTGGTGACGGGGCGCTTCAGACGACAGCCCTCCACCAGACCCATGGGTAGCAAATTGTCTCTATTCACGACATCGGCATTTTCACACTGGCCGTAGGTGTGGTAGCCCCCCAAGCCATCAAGGGTTTGGCCTGCCTGCAGGTCGATTTTGGCCGTAGTAATTACATCGACTACGGGTTCACCCAGCGGGGCAATGATGACATCGTTGAACAGGGCCACCCGGGCTGCGGAGAGAGGCACTTCAAACACGGTCAGGTGGTAGGGAACGTAGAAGCTATAGAGTGGGCCTTCTCCAAGCTTGCCGTAATTGAGGTAGTGGGCTTGGGTCGGTTCATTGCAGGTTGCGTAAACAAAGACGCCAGGGCTGGGCTTGGGACCGACTACGTAGTCAACGATACCGCCCAGAGACTTGAGCTGCTCTACATCGTAGAGGTCGAGCATGTCGTCCACATGACCGGTGGAGTGGTAGCCCAACATGCCGCGTTGGGCCACTTTCATGCCGGTCGCGTTAGCGACAATGGCCTGTTCAAAGGAAATTTTGGTTCCGTCGGCAAAACTGGTCACCATGTGGGCCGTTTGTCCCCACTGCTTAGCAAAGCCCTCCTGGGTAGTAGGGTTGCGGTAGCGGTCCTGCAGGCCTTTGATGTTGCCGCAGAGTAGGGGATTGAGGCCAATGCTCTTGACAAAGCGATAGAGATTGAGTTGGACACCCGGTTGATCACCGTCGCAGCCGGTAATAATGACCCCAGCTCGATCGGCGTAGACTTTGAGGATGGGACCAACGGTGCCGTCAAGTTCCGCATTCATGAGCACCATGGGTTTTTTGTGCTCAATCGCCGCTAGCGTCACCCTGGCCCCGTATTCCACATGGCCCGTTGCCTCGATCAGTACGTCAATGCTCTCGGATTGGCAAAGCAGCAGCGGATCGTCAGTAACGGCGTACTGACCACGGGCGATCGCGTCTTCCAAATCGCCCACTGAGGAGACCGTCTTGACGTCCTCAACACCGACCTTGTTATAAGCTGCGATCGCGGCATCAACGGTGCGGTTAGCAATGGCAACTAGAACCATGCCGGGGGTGTAGTTGACAATTTGATTGACCACCCCACGCCCCATAAAGCCCGCTCCTAGCAAACCGACGCGTACTGGATTGCCTTCTTCGTGGCGAGCCTTCAGGGCTGTATCGACAATAATCATATAAGTACCCCTTGTTAAGTTGGAATTAGGTCAGGCAGCAGAGACCAGGCCGTATCTTTTTCAGAAATTGTGGTTACAGGCAAGGGCCACTGAATATTTAGAGTCGGATCGTCGTAACGAAGACCTCGCTCACAGCCAGGAGTATAGTACTCGCTAACCATATAAAAAGCTTCTGATTCATCGGTTAGAGCCTGGTATCCGTGGGCAAACATCTCAGGGATATAAAGCCCCAGGCGATTGTCCGCCGACAGTTCTACACCGAAGTGCTCCAAATAGGTTGAGGAATCAGGCCGCATATCTACAACGACATGGTAGTTGGCGCCTCGAATACACCGGAAAAACTTCGCTTCAGCCGCTGGTGGCACCTGGTAGTGTAGTCCCCTGAGGGTTCCCTTAGAAAAGTTTGACGCCATATTGCACTGAACTCCAACGGGCTTCAGACCGTGACTTTCAAATTCTTGAGCACAGTAGGCTCTGGCGAAAAAACCGCGATCGTCCCCCCGCTGATCTAGAGATATGACTAGTACCCCGGGCAGGGGTGTCTTGTTAAAAATCATGCTCACCCTCCAGGCATGGACGTTTAAGTGCCCTATCTCAGCCAAAATATATCCACTACAAACTCATAGAGCAGATATAGGAGTAACTTACCAAACTTTCCAAGGAGCCTTGCCCGCGGCCCAAAGCTCTTCGAGCTTCGTTCTATCGCGCAGCGTGTCCATGGGTTGCCAGAAACCAGCATGTTTAAATGCAGAAAGCTGTCCCATCTGAGCTAATTTAGTCAGAGGCTCCTGCTCCCAAATGGTATCGTCACCCTCGACAAAATCGATCACTTGAGGCTCAACGACGAAGTAGCCACCGTTAATCCAAGCACCATCACCTTCCGGCTTTTCCTGGAAAGTATCAATTTTTGTCTGTCCTTCATGCAGAGCAATGGCACCGAACCGTCCGGGGGGTTGCACTGCCGTTAGCGTCGCTAAAGTATCTTGACTTTTATGAAACTTAATTAGTTCAGTGATGTTTACATCACTGACACCGTCCCCGTAAGTTAAGCAAAAAGACTCTGAACCAATGTGTTCCCGCACTCGCTTTAAACGACCACCCGTCATCGTAGTTTCGCCAGTGTCAATCAGAGTTACTTTCCAGGGCTCAGCATTGCCTGAATGAACGTTCATCTGGTTATAGCGCAGGTCAAAGGTGACATCTGACATGTGCAGGAAGTAATTAGCAAAATATTCCTTAATAACATAGCCCTTATAGCCACAGCAGATGATAAAGTCATTGATGCCATGAGCTGAGTAGGTTTTCATGATATGCCATAGGATAGGCCGATTTCCGACCTCTACCATGGGTTTAGGTCGAATGCTGGTTTCTTCACTTAAACGTGTCCCCAAGCCACCTGCAAATATAACTGCTTTCATAAAACCTCTTAAGAAGTCAAAAATTAACTTTTTAGCCCTTATAAATTCAGCAAATTGAGCATTAACTCTGCTTCCGAAAAAACGGCTAAAACTTGGCCTTGAATGAGTGAGCGACTATCTGATGGTTTAAGGTGGCACCTCCATCCACATTTGATCGGTGTCAAAAATTCTGTACCATCCAAGAAAGTTCAAACTAGGTGCGTAATACTACCGATGATATTACGACATTTCCTGGGCTTAGCTCGGAGACTCGATTTGTGTTAACAGCCTTTTGACAAGATTATGAAGTTGTGTACGTTAGACCTATTGGCGATAGTGTACCGACCCCAATGAATGGTTTCAAGCTTTTTCTAGGCCTGATGCCGGGGTTAGGGCAGCCTGCAGTATGTCAGGCATCACCTTGGGCTAGCTTAGCTTCAAGGTGAAACACCATTGTGAGCGGCAGATGAAGTCAAATTACTCGTCTATGAAAAACCCATAAATATCAGCTAAATCTTTCAGATTCATCAGCCCGTCGCTTGCGGAGGGGAGTTGCCAGAGCTTACCCAGTTTCAGCGCTTGGATCTCGAAGACATTGGAAAGGCCGGGAGTGGCTTCGTGAATCAAGTGGTTTGAGGCGAGGGAAGGCGGAGTTGCGAGTGTAGGCGCTGAGTGAAGAGTACGACGGGGGAGCACAGTACGAGGAGTGTCGGGTATTGTGTAAGATCGCTAAATCTGTCCACTGGTGTTGGGTTTCTATCCCTAAATGAGCCCGAATAGCCTGGCAGATGACTTCGACTTACCAGGGCTGGGGCAACCCGAGCACAATTTGAGCCGGTATAGCCCCAAAACTGCTACAGAGAAAGGCCTAAAGGTTTACCTTGCCGAAAGGGTTGGCATACCACGATCCTCCAGATAGGAACTGTGGGCAGTTCAGCTTGATACCAGGCTGTTGTTTGGGAAGTCCACAATATACGAGTAAGGTTGATAGCCATACCAACTCTCCAACAGGAGGAACTGCCGGCCAAGTATGGAATTTTCCAGCGGTTTTTTAGCGTAGCTAAACGTTTCCCGCCTTTGCGAGGACGACCTACAGCGTAAGCGTCGCGAGGGGGCGGCATCTAAACGCAATCGAGGACGACACAAAACGGATTAGCCCGATGGCTTACTGAGGCCAAAAACGCTAAATCAGTGAAGCTACTGTCGGCCACTGTCATAGGGCGTTTGCTCAGCCAGCGCCAGACTTGATCAGGCATCTGCAGAGTCCAAGGGGCGCAAACGCATCATCATTGCTATGAGCTCCATCACAGCAACCTCCTCAAATCCTCCTCTAAATTCTGATTGCTGCTTTCCTTTTAGGCATAAACAAATATAGTCAAGCCTAGCAATACAATGGAGACTTTACAACTAAAACTCGACCTTGCTCGGTCAACATAATTGTGTCAACACAAGCTTCAATAATTTTCGGCGAGATAGTCTAGAGCCATCTGTATGGTATCACAATCTACTTTGAAGGAGTCTGTTCGGGGTGGCTTTGTGGGATCGGGAGCCTGATCTGAGAAATCTACAGCTTGAAGAAAATTGGGGGTGATTTGTCCCCGAACTGCACACCAACTTCCATTGACGGCCAAAATATTTGATCGGAAGCCGATGTGCATCCAAGCTGGAGACATTAATTCAACCACCCTTACTCCACTGCCATGCGGTGCATTGGGATATAAACCCAAGCGGTTAAACAAAAAGTTTCCCACGGCAGCACCGTTAATGGCAACAACTACCTTAGCATTGCGAGCAATTGCCCATTTTTCTTTGACTGAAAAGTCTTCAAAATAAAGTACTTTAAAGCCTCGCTTCTCCAGGAAAGAAATTACTTCAGCCTCATTTACTAACTTCCGATTTCCACGCCTAGATATAAAAATTTTATCAGCCAATACGTCTGTTGGCGCATCTAGAGAATCACCGAAATCGAAGTCAAAAAGCCTAGCTCTTAAGCTCGGAACTTCGTTTTCTGAAACCGTTGCGATCTCACCTTTTACGTCGTCGTCAGTGACTATTGTAGGAAAGCCAAGCAAATGACAAGACTCTAGCGCCAGGTCAGTCGTTCGTTCTCTCAAAACAATATGCACATCAATTTTCTTTTGGAAATGCTTCTCTAAAGTCTCTCTAATAAGTAGAGAGGAGGTCAGAGTATTGTCAAGAATATGTGCGGGATTGGCATCCGTCTCCAGGCGGGAATCAAAAACAAATTTCCCTGTGTAATCTAGAGTCTTTATTCCCTGAAGAAGCTTTGTCTTTAGCCGATGGGCTTTCCATTTCCAACTGCCATGCTGCCTCGGGCCAGTATTTCCTGTGGCAACTTTGACCTCCACTTGCGTGGGAGGAATATAAATTTCAGGCAGATGGATGCATTCTGACTGGGGATTAAATGTATTCATTAGGCCAGTGGGATGCCCGTACATCATGGTTGGCGGCATCACATGTTCAGGTACATCTACCAAGAAAACTTTTTCCATACTTAGTTATTAACTCTTACTCTAAGATCACAATTATGCGCATGTTCCACAAAACTTGAGCAAGCTGCAGATTCCGGTTTTTATATAATACCAAGATCACTATTGGCACTTCTAAGCATCAGCTATAAATTAATCAGATAGCTACAATAATACCTGAACTCTTAAGTCCTTTTTGACTACGTTCGTTTTAGCCATACATTCATTACTAAATTTTTATCTTTATTGGTTTTAAAGGTAAATATAGTTTTTTGAAAAGTCTTACATCTATATTACATGGGTTTAAAGGGCAGTGCGTGGCCAAATTGCAAGCAAATGGTAAAGTCAGTCCTTGGAATGATGAAATTATACAATGGTTTTATGTATTGTATAATTCCTGCGATTGCTTTAAGGGAACCTCGATTAATTGAGTTTCTTGAGCAGCGGCGTCTCATTTGAGACAGTCGGGTTGCTTCAGAGAGATTCCGTGACATCCCAACAGGCAGGGCTCCCTATCTTGACATTAAAATAGGGTTGAAAGAGCGCATTTAAGTTCATTGCTCGGCTTCAGCCCTGATTATCCTGCCATGTCAACCGATGCTGCCGGTTGGGTTTCGAGAGACACAAGCCGCTTCAGGTTGTGCACCAGCTTTTTCAAACCCAACTGAGTTTGGGCACGCGCTAACCCAATGCTGCGCACGGCCTTGCCTCCCATGCTAGTGACAAAACCCCCGAAGACATGCTCCACTTTAGCGCGGGTTTTGGAGCGCTCTCGGTTGGCCGTTCTCTGTTCCTCAGTCAAGGGGCGATTGCGATACGCCCGCTCATTGATATGCGGCTCAAAGCCTATCACTGACGTGGTTTTTATAGCCGTAGTGGGACGTCCCATTTTTCTTCGTCCATCGGGAGACCACATCTTTCTGCGCGAGCTTATGAGGCCGCTCTTGCCACTCGGCAGGAACCTCACCTTGCTTGAGGGTAATGCTCAGGATAATAACCAGTTCAGGAATCGCTCCCACTCCTTGTGAATCCATTGTGGCACTACTCAATAATTCGCTCCTAATATCTATTGTCACGCTACCGTTTGCCGTGGAGTAGCGCTGTCGATATCAGGCCTTTAGGCCCACTTTACCCATGTTCCTAGGGACTGGGCTTGACCGGACCCGACAGGGGCGGCGATCGCGTCAGTCGGTGAAATCGCAGGATAAAGATCGCCCCGGCGGTGGCTACTCCGGTGGACTGGCCAATCCAGAGTCCTACCCCGCCCAGCCCGAGCACAAACCCCAGCAGGTAGCCCAGCCCAAGGCCCACACCCCAAAATGCCACTGCGCTCAGCACCATTGGAGTGCGGGTATCTTGCAGGCCGTAGAGGGCTCCGGAGGCCACCCGCTGCACCCCGTCACTGAGCTGCACCAGAGCCGCCACCAGCAGCATGGGCATGGCCAGGGCCAGCACCGGTGCATTGGCTGGGTCAGCCAAATCCAAATACAGGCCAATAATCGCCGGGCGAAACAGCAGCAACCCCAGGGTGGCCAGCAGCATGAAGGCTGCGGCGATCGCCATGGCCACGTACCCCGCTCGCCGCACCTGCGCCCGATCCTGCTGGCCCAGGGCCTGCCCCACCCGTGCCGTGGTCGCGTAGGACATGCCCAGGGGCACCATAAAAATCACGTAGATGGTCTGGTATACGGTCTGGTGGGCCGCCAGCACCTCGGGGCCGAGAATGCCCATCAGAATGGTGACTACCCCAAACAGGCCAAACTCCAGGGCGACGGTCATAGCAATCTCCCCCCCCATGGCAGTCATCCGGCCCATCAACCGGGGCTGCACCCGCTGCCAGCTCCGCCAAAATCGGTAGGTCTTAAGCGTTGGGTGGGCCAGAATATACAGCAAAAACAGGCCAAACATTAGCCAGTAGCTCAGGCCACTGGCCAACCCCAGCCCCCCCAGCCCGAGGGCTGGAAACCCCCATTTACCAAAGCCCAGGGCGTAGTTGCCGGCGATGTTAAAGGCCGTCCCCACCAGCACGATGACAATCACCACCTGGGCCTGGGACAGGGCCGAGGCGTAGCTCCGCAGCAGGGTAAAGGCCAAAGCCGGAAACGCTCCCCACAGGATCCACTGGAAGTAGGGGCCAGTCAGGGCGGCAATCGCGGCATCCTGACCCAGCCCCAGCAGCACCCGGTCGAGCTGGCTCAGCACCGCCATCATCGGCAGACTCAGGATCAGGACCAGCCAAAATCCCTGCCGCGTTACCGCCTCAACCTGCCCCTTTTGCCCGGCCCCGTAGGCCTGGGCCACCAGCGGCCCTACCGTCATCACCAACCCCCCTACCACCGCCAGCAGCAGCTGAAAGCTAATTGCCGCCAGCCCTCCGGCGGCCAAAGTTTCCGCCCCCAGCCGCCCCATCATCAGCGTGTCGATAAAGCCCACCGCCGCCTGGGCCACCTGAGCCGCCGATAGCGGTATGGCTAGGGCGAGAAAGGCCTGCACTTCCAGGCCATTCTTAGTTTGGGCAATCGATCTAACCCATGTACGCATCGAAAGATCATGCCCTAAATATGGGACCCCAGCGATCGGGCTACTTACGGCAGCGGCCTTTTGGGCCAGTCCTGTTCTCCCCATTCTGCATTGCGCAAGGCTCACCCTGCCGCCTTTCCAAAGGCATCAAAGGCATTCCAGGGGGGACTTGAGCACCCAACCGAGCTGGACAGCGTTGGGGGTGCAGGTCGTTGCGACTAACCGACGTCGCCTCTACCTACAGCATCGCCAGGCGAGACTTCAGGATCGCCGCCTGGGCCTCGGCCTCGGCCAGGGCATCCCGTGCCCCCTGCACCACCTCGGCGGGGGCTTTGTCCACAAAGCCGGGGTTGCTCAACCGGCCCGAGAGGGACTTGATTTCGGCCTCGACCTTGGTCAGGTCTTTTTCCACCTTGGCCCGCAGGGCGTCCACATCCACCACTCCGGTCAGGGGAATCAGCACCTGTACGGTGCCCGTCACCCCGGCGAACAGCTTTTGGGACGGCTCCGAGGTTTCGTCAGTCGGGGCAGCGGTGCTGCCATTTTCTGCGGGCGGGGCAACAGGGCGCAGGGCTGGGGGCCTGGCTTTTGCAGCGGCGGTGTCGTCGCCAAAGATCTGGCGTCGCCAGGTTTGGTAGGTTTGGGTAAGGCGCTGGCGATCGCCCCCCGTGAGCAGATTCTGCCGCACGAAGTTGACCACCACCCAGAGGCCGACCAGCTCCATCAGGGTGCCAAAAATGGGCGTGGTGTCGACGGCATGGACCAGGGCACCGCCAAACTTGAGCAACACCACCCCGGCAAAAATCCACAGCAGGGTAAAGGCCGGGCGACGAACATCCTCAAAGAACGCGCCCGCAAAGTGCAGGGGCTCTTCAAACAGCGGCAGCATGGTGTGCCAGAAGTCCTGCACCTCGGCCACCACCGGATTGTCGCCCAGCTTCGCCAGGGGGCTGGGGGGCGAGCCCGATTCGGCGGCGTGGGCGGTGGAAACCGGCTGCTTACCGCCCAAAATCACCAGGGTGTCGATCTTGCCCAGGTCTTTGATGTAGTCGGCGGTGGCGTGCAGAATGTGGCGCTCGGTGGCGCTGTCGCTCTCCAGAATGGTTTCGATCCGCAGGCTAGGCTTGATCCCCGCCTCGGCCCGCAGGTTGCGCACGGTGCGCACGGTGTTAAACACCAGGGCAAACTGCTGCTCCAGGTCGTCGTCCACCAGGCCCTCAAAGGGGGTGGGGTAGGGCTGCACGGCGAGAAACTGGTCGTCGCCCACCTGGTTGAGGGTGTGCCACAGCTCCTCGGTGATGTGGGGCATAAACGGGTGCAGCAGCTTGAGAATGCCGTCCAGCACAAAGGCGAGGGTCTGCTGGGCGGCCGTGAACTTGGCCGACCCCTCACCCTGGAGGCGCGGCTTGACCAGCTCGATATACCAGTCGCAGAAATCGCCCCAGACAAACTCGTAGAGTTCCTTGGCGGCCTCGCCCATGCCGTAGGCGTCGAGGTTGTCGCGCACGCTGGCTACCACCCGGTTAAAGCGGGACAAAATCCAGCGATCGGCCAGCTCCAGGCTATCTAGATCGGGCACCCCCAGGCTTAGCGGCGACTGCCCGCCCAGGTTCATCATCACGAAGCGGGAGGCGTTCCACAGCTTGTTGGTGAAGTTGCGGCTGGCTTCCACGGAGGCCGACTCATCGGTGCTGCGATCGTACTCCAGGCGAATGTCCTGGCCCGCCCCGGTGACTTCGCGAATCAGGGTGTAGCGCAGGGCATCGGTGCCGTACTTGTTGATCAGCACCAGCGGGTCGATGCCGTTGTTGGCCGACTTCGACATTTTTTTGTTGTTCTCGTCCCGCACCAGGCCGTGGATGTAGACGGTCTCGAAGGGCATGGTGTCGGTGAAGTGGCCCGCCATCATGGTCATGCGGGCCACCCAGAAAAAGATGATGTCGAAGCCCGTGACCAGGGTGGTGGTGGGGTAGTAGGTCTGAAAGTCCTGGGCTGATTCATCGGGCCAGCCCATGGTGGAGAAGGGCCACAGCCCGGAGGAAAACCAGGTGTCGAGCACGTCGGGGTCGCGGGTCAGGGTCACCCATTCGCCAAACCGCTCGGTGGCCTTGGCTTTGGCTTCCTCTTCTGTCGCGGCCACCACAAAGGGCGTGTCGTCGGTGATTTCGCCGCCGGTCTCGCTCACGGCGTACCAGGCCGGGATCTGGTGACCCCACCACAGCTGGCGCGAGATACACCAGTCCTTCAAATTCACCAGCCAGTCGCGGTACACCTTGGTCCAGCGCTCGGGCACGAACCTGGGCGACCGGCGGTGGTCCAGGTAGTCCAGGGCATTGTCGGCCAGGGGGCGAATTTTCACAAACCACTGGGTGGAGAGCAGCGGCTCGACCGGCACCTTGCCGCGATCGCTGTAGGGCACCGTGTGCCTGTACTCCTCAATTCGCACCAGAAACCCTTCGTCATCGAGCTGACGCACCACCGCGCTGCGGGCCTCGAAGCGATCCAGCCCCTGGAAGTGGGCGGTGTTTTCGTTCATGGTGCCGTCTTTGTTCATGACGGTGATCATGGGCAGGTTGTGGCGCTGGCCCATGGCAAAGTCGTTGGGGTCGTGGGCGGGGGTGACTTTGACACAGCCGGTGCCAAACGCCGCGTCCACGTACTCGTCGGCGATGATCGGAATTTCGCGGTTGACCAGGGGCAAAGTCAGGGTTTTGCCGACCAAGTGCCGGTAGCGATCGTCGTTGGGATTCACCGCCACCGCCGTGTCGCCCAGCATGGTTTCGGGCCGGGTGGTGGCCACTTCCACGTAGCCCGAGCCGTCGGTGAAGGGGTAGCGGAAGTGCCACAGGTGGCCATCAACCTCGCGCTGCTCCACCTCCAGATCCGACACCGCCGACTGGCTGGCGGGGCACCAGTTGACCAGGTAGTTGCCCCGATAGATCAACCCCTCGTCGTAGAGCTGGGTAAAGGCGGTCAGCACCGCGTGGGACAGCCCCTCATCCATGGTGAAGCGCTCGCGGCTCCAGTCTACCGAGACCCCCAGCTTGCGCAGCTGGTTGACGATGGTGCCCCCGGACTCGGCCTTCCAGTCCCAGGCTCGCTCCAGGTAGCGATCGCGCCCCAGCTCCTCTTTGCTGGTGCCTTCGGCCTGCATCTGGCGATCGAGAATAGTGGCCACGGCAATGCTGGCGTGGTCGGTGCCGGGCAGCCAGAGGGTGTTGCGCCCCGCCATCCGCTGGTAGCGCACCAGGGTGTCGATCAGGGCGCTCTCAAAGGCGTGGCCCATGTGCAGGCTGCCGGTCACGTTCGGTGGCGGAATCACCACGCAGAAGGGCGCACCGGGGTGGTCGGGGTCGGCCCTAAAGACCTGGTTTGATTCCCACTGGGTTTGCCACTTGGTCTCAGTTTGAGTGGGGTCGTACTGGGCAGAAAGCGTGGGAATGGAAGCCGTCATCGTAAAACCTGGAGCGTGGAACCGTTCTAACAGACAGTGTACCTATGGATTCTGCCATTTTAATCTCTGTTGAGCAGGGCCCCGCGATCGCCGCAACCATCCCAGTCAGTGCCAGCGCGACCCCCAGTCCAGCAAGAGACGCCAACCCGCTGGGCAGAACGTTGGCGACACTGGCGCAATCAGAATTTTTGGGATGGCTGAACTCAGGTATCAGGAATGGTTGGCCAACGTATGCCGCAGAATACTAGACCTCCAGCAGCGCCAGGGCCCCCTGGAGCTGCTGTTTAACCGAGGCCGCCGATCGCGCCAGGGCTGCTTGCTCATCGGCGGTCAGCGACAGTTCCAGAATCTCTTCCACTCCCCCGCGCCCCAGCCGGCAGGGCACCCCCAGGTAAAGGTCATCCAGGCCGTACTGACCGCTCAGGTGGGCCGCCAGGGGCAAAATGCGCCGCTGGTGGCGCAGTATCGCCTCCACCATGACGCAGGCGGACGAGGCTGGGGCGTAGTAGGCACCGCCCTGCTTCAGCAGCTGCACAATTTCAGCGCCGCCGTTGCGGGTGCGATCGATCAGCTCTGCCAGGCGATCGGCGCTCAGCAGCTCACCCACCGGGATGCCGCCAACGGTGGTGTAGCGGGGCAGGGGCACCATCAAATCGCCGTGGCCGCCCAGCACCATGGCCGACACCTCCTGGGGGGGCACCCCCAGCTCCCAGGCAATGAAGCGCTGAAACCGGGCCGAGTCGAGCACCCCGGCCATGCCCACTACCCGCTGGGGAGGCAGTTCGCTGGCCCGCCAGGCCAGGTAGGCCATCACATCGAGCGGGTTGGTAACCACAATAATGCTGGCCAGCGGCGACACCGCCAGCGCCTGCCGCACCGTCTCGATCACAATCTTGCCGTTGGTCTGGGTGAGGTCGTCGCGGGTCATGCCGGGGCGGCGGGGTAGCCCGGCGGTAATCACCACAAGGTCGGAGTGGGCGGTGTCCTGGTAGTCGTTGGTGCCGACGATGCTGCGGTTGTGGCCCTCGCTGCCCGCCGCCTGGGCCAAATCCAGCGCCACCCCCTGGGGTCGCCCCGCCACAATGTCGATCAGCACCACGTTGGCCAGGTTGTGCTCCAGCAGGCGCTGGGCCAGGGTACTGCCCACGTTGCCCGCCCCCACCACGGTAACCTGGCTGGGGGGGCGATCGACGGCGGCGGGGGAGGCATTCATGGCATTCAAAACACTAGTTAACGCTAGGTATGGACGCTGGACAGCGGTGAGGGCGATCGCAGTACCGCCATCCAGGCAGCAAACCCATCGGCAGCGGCACCGCCCCAGGCCAGCAGGCATCAATCCAATCCCTATCGCCCCCATTAATACCGCCAAGTCCTGAACTAACGGTCTACCTTTGGGAAAACTACAGATCTAAACCGGAAATTGGTCGCCTGGAGCCCTACCGAAGTGATTTGGATCATGGTCAAGGGTGACCCTTAGACGCCCCTTTTCTGACCGGCCAGATTTTTCAAAAATGCTTACTGACACTTCACAAACCTGCCGTAGGTGACCCGAGAAAAATAAGAGATGCTTAAGGCAAAGCCTCTGAAATCGTTCCTGTTATGAAAGATGTCACTCCCCTGACTGCCCCCTCGTCAGGGCCAGGGCTACCCACTGCCGATGCGCTCCCAGCCGACACCGACAGCAGTGCCCTGGTGGCCGACCTGGCGGTGTCGCCAGAGTGCAATATTCGACTCTTTAATGGTGGGGAGACTATTTTTACCGAAGGCAGTGCTCCCGACCGAGCCTATATTATCGAGTCGGGATACGTCGAAATCTTTGTGGGGGCTGGGGCCGACTCGCTGCAGCTCAATGTGCTGGGGCCGGGCGACATTTTTGGCGAAATGGGAATTATCGATGCCTCCCCTCGCTCCGCATCGGCCAAAGCCATTGGCCCCTGTCGCTGCATCGTCCTATCGGCGGCGCTGGTGGCCGAAAGAATTGAATCCTCCTCGCCGATGGTGCGGCTGTTGATTGCCATGTCGCTACACCGCAACCGCGCCTACAACACCTACCTTAAAAGCCTGGCCAGGCCTCAACTCAGTCTGCCCCAGCCCGCTGTCACCGAGAATACCTACGCTAAAAATCAGCAGTACCAGCAGATTTTAGAGGATATCAAGCTGGAGTCGGATCTGCAAAATGCCGTGGGCAACGACGAACTGTTCTTGATGTATCAGCCGCTGCTAGATCTCAACACCCGGAGCATCATTGGGTTTGAGTCGCTGCTGCGGTGGCAATGTCCCCAGCGGGGGCTGATCACCCCCCAGCATTTCATTGCCCTGGCGGAAGAAACCTCGCTGATTTTGCCCATGGGTGACTGGATATTAGAGCATTCCTGTGCCAGCTTGCGGCGGTTTCAAGACCAACTCGATCGCATTGGCCAGAGCCAGACAAACTTTTTTGTCAGCGTCAACATTTCGGTGCGCCAGTTTCAGCAGCCCGACTTTTTTGATCGGCTGATGGCCTGTAGCCAGCGCCACGGGGTCAGCGCCCACCAAATCAAGCTGGAGGTCACTGAGCGGATCTTTTTAGACCTAGATGAAATTGACGCCATTGACTCCATCGGCAAGTGCCGGGCCGCCGGGTTTGAGGTGTCCCTCGACGACTTTGGCACCGGCTACTCCAGCCTCAACTACCTGGAGCGCTGTGAAATTGACTGTCTCAAAATCGACAGGTCGTTTATTCACAAGCTGTGCACCAGCGATCGGGCCAGAATTCTGGTCGGATCAATTATCGATATCGCCCACAAACTGAGCCTGCCTACCGTCGCCGAAGGCATTGAAACCCAGGCCCAGATGGAGGCCCTGCAAGCCATGGGCTGTGCCATTGGCCAGGGCTTTTTGTTTAGCCATCCGCTGCGGTTCAACGAAGCGCTAGCGCTGGTGGGGCAGTCGCTAGCGCCCAATTTTTTGCACCTGGCCTAGCCGGGTTGCTCGGCTAGGCCCGTCTGGAGCGCCCAGCGGCGATCGCCACCTGGCGGGTCGGCAACAGCCCCCGCTGGGCCAGGTACTCCTGCAGCTGACGCGGCGTCAGCTTGCACAGGTCTTTGGCCAGTTCCTGCACCTGCAGCCGCCCGTTTACCCCCGCCAGACAGTCGCGCAACAGGCCTAAAATTTGCGGTTCTGCCACCAGGATCAGAGTGTTGAGGTCGTAGGTCGCCACCAGCGTATCCATCTGCGCCCCGATGGCCTGGGCAAAGCGGCGCTCAAATTCCACCAGATGGTTGCCCCGGTGGTCGTCGTAGCTGTGGCCCCGACTGCCGCTGCCCCGGTTGCGGCCGGTCTTGGTGTTGGCCCACAGGTCCTGGCCCGCCATTTCTATGGCTGGATTGAACAGCTCGCAACGCTCGATCAGGTCTGGACCGGACTCCAACTCGGGGGCATCCAGGGGTTCTAAGGTTAAGAACCGGGCTTTGGCACCATCCACTACGGCGACGAGGAAGCGTGTCATAGGATCTCCGTTGCTATTGGGTTTGGTGGCGATCCTAACAACTCCCTGGGACGCGTTGGGGAGCATATATAAAGGTTAATTTCTATTCAAGAAGAGTTAAAAGAAGCGTGTTCACGGGGGCAGCGTCTGTTTCCGTCAATGCCATTTGGTGTTGATTTGAATAGCGTTTTATGAATGAACGTGAAGGCAATTCAGGGCAAATCTCGAAATGCGTTGCTGAACACGGATGTGAATCAAACAGCAAAGCCTCTGATGGGGCAAACGGCTGTTTGCCCCCACCAAATTCATGCCTCGATTCAGGATGAAAGCGCTTTTCGACAGGGGACTACAGCAACACAGCCGCTCGCTCCGCCAGGCTCGAGCGCTCCCCTTTGGTGAGGGTGATGTGCCCCGCCAGGGCTTCGCCCTTGAAGCGCTCGACCACGTAGGTGAGGCCGTTGCTAGAGGCATCGACGTAGGGATTGTCGATCTGCTCGGGGTCGCCGGTCAGAATGATTTTGGTGCCCTCTCCGGCGCGGGTGAGGATGGTTTTGACCTCGTGGGGGGTGAGGTTCTGAGCCTCGTCCACCACCAAAAACTGCTTCGGAATCGATCGCCCCCGAATGTAGGTCAGGGGCTCGATCTGCAGGAGTCCCTGGTCGATCATCTCTTCGTGGCCGCGCCGCCAGTGCTCGGGTCGACCGCGCATGTCCTGGGTGCCAAAGATCAGGTCAAAGTTATCGTAGAGGGGCTGCATCCAGGGGTTGAGCTTTTCGCGAATATCGCCGGGCAGATAGCCAATGTCGCGGCCCAAAGGCACGATGGGACGGGCAATTAGCAGGCGCGAATAGAGGCGTTCGTCGGCTACCTTCTGCACTCCGGCGGCGATCGCCAGCAGGGTTTTGCCGGTGCCCGCCTTGCCCACCAGGGTCACCATCGAAATCGAGTCCTGCAGCAGCAGCTCAAAGGCGAAGCGCTGCTCCCGGTTGCGGGGCTGCACCCGCGACACCCCAGCGTGGGGCAGTTTGGCCAGGGGTACCAGCTTGCCGGTGCTGCCCTGCACCAGGGCCAGGGCGGTGTGGGTGGGATTGGCCTCATCCACCAGGGTGACGGCCTGGTTGGGGTACAGCGGCACATCGAGCTTCAGGTGGCCGTCGCTAAACAGGTGGCTAATCGACTCGGCGGAGGTCATCACCTCCAGGGTGCCGGTATAGAGCTCGTCAAAATCGACTTTGTCGGTTTCGTAGTCCTGGGCCACCAGTCCCACGGCATCGGCCTTGATCCGCAGGTTGGTGTCTTTGCTGACCAGCACCACCGGCAGGTCGTGGTGGTGCCGGTACTCCATGGCCACAGCCAGAATGGCGTTGTCCCCCTGGTCGCCCTCCAGTTCGGGCGGCAGCTGACGCAGGGTATCGCGGTGGCACAGGGCCACTTTCAGCGTGCCGCCTTTTTCCAGATCGATGCCCTGCACCAGCGAACCCCGCTGACGCAGCTCATCGAGGGTGCGCGACACGTAGCGGGCGTTGCGACCGGTGTCGGCGGTGCCTTTCTTGAAGCGGTCCAGCTCTTCGATAATGGTGATCGGCAGCACCACGTCATTGTCCTCAAACCTGAATATTGCCATCGGATCGTGAAGCAATACGTTGGTATCGAGGACGAATACTTTTTTCATAGATGGGCAACAGTTGAGACGGTAGGCCCGACCTGATGACTCACAAGCCTGCGATCGCAGCGCCAGTCCCCCTGCCGGGCTATGTTCAGGAACGCTCTGGTAGATGCCGGTCCCCTGCCAGTACAACAATTCTGCATGCCCAGGGGCATTGGCTCCAGACCGACCAGCGGTCGCGACCGACTCTAGAATGGCTGTTTAGACACTGTAGCGGATTTCTTTACCATTCCCGAACCCGGCTGCGAACACTGCCCGTAGGCGGACCAGAGGCGATCGCTGGCTCAGGGCTACCCGTCCTCGTTTACTATGGCCTATGAGTCGTTACCATAGAGCCCGATCGATCTTTTCTGGACCCCCCATGCGTCTATCCCAAATGCTGTTTGTCACCCTGCGGGAAGAGCCAGCCGAGGCTGAAATTCCCAGCCACAAGCTGCTGCTGCGGGCGGGCTATATGCGCCGCATTGCCAGCGGGGTCTACGCCTACCTGCCGCTGCTGTGGCGGGTGTTGAACAAAATTTCCGACATTGTGCGCGAGGAAATGAACGCCACTGGAGCCCAGGAGTGCCTGCTGCCCCAGCTCCAGCCCGCCGAGCTGTGGCGGGAGTCGGGCCGGTGGGACACCTACACCAAGGCAGAGGGCATCATGTTCTCCCTGGTCGATCGCCGCCAGCAGGAGGTCAGCCTTGGCCCCACCCACGAGGAGGTGATCACCGCCGTCGCCCGCGACATGATTCGCTCCTACCGGCAGCTGCCCCTGCACCTTTACCAGATTCAGACTAAATTTCGCGATGAGATTCGGCCCCGCTTTGGGCTCCTGCGCGGCCGCGAGTTCATCATGAAGGACGGTTACTCCTTCCACACTGACGAGGCCAGCCTGAAGGAAACGTACCAGGAGATGTACACCGCCTACAGCGCCATTCTGCGCCGCTGCGGGCTGGAGTTTCGGGCCGTAGATGCCGACTCGGGGGCGATCGGCGGCTCGGGCTCGACCGAGTTTATGGTGCTGGCTGAGGCGGGCGAGGACGAGGTGCTCTACACCGAAGACGGCCAGTACGCCGCCAACGTGGAGAAGGCGGTGTCCCACCCGGTCGAGGCGGTGCCCTCCACCTTTAGCACGTTTGAAAAACTCGACACCCCCAACACCCCCACGATCGAGTCGCTGGCCCAGTTCCTCAAATGCTCGCCCACCCAGATCGTCAAGAACGTGCTGTACCAGGCGGTGTTTGACAACGGGAAAACGGTGCTGGTGCTGGTCAGCATTCGCGGCGACCAGGATGTCAATGAGGTGAAGCTTACCAACGAATTGACCAAGCTAGCGGCCAACTACGGCGGCACCGCCGTGATCGCCCTGGAGGTGCCCGACCCGGAGGCCCAGCGCCAGTGGGCCGCCAAGCCCCTGCCTTTAGGCTACATCGCCCCTGACCTGGGCGATGACTATATTGAAGGCGGCAAAGCGGTGGAACCCAAGTTTCTGCGGCTGTGCGATCGCACAGCCAGCGACCTGGAAAACTTTGTCACCGGCTCCAACGAATCGGGCTACCACACCGTGGGCGGCAACTGGGGCCAGGAGTTCACCCGGCCCAACCTCGTGGTGGATGTGCGCAAGGCGGCGGCGGGCGATCGCGCCCTGCACGACCCCGGCCAAACCCTGCAAACGGCGCGAGGCATCGAGATCGGCCATATCTTTCAGCTTGGCACCAAGTACTCCCAGGCCCTAGGGGCCACCTATACCAGCGAGAGCGGGGCCGAGCAGCCCCTGGTGATGGGCTGCTACGGGGTGGGGGTGTCGCGCCTGGCCCAGGCGGCGGTGGAGCAGTCTTACGACAAAAATGGCATTGTCTGGCCGGTGGCGATCGCCCCCTACCAGGCGATCGTGGTGATCCCAAACATGGGCGACGACCTCCAGGTGGAAGCGGCCAAGGCGATCTACAAAGAGCTGCTGGCGGTGGGGGTTGAGGCGCTGCTGGACGATCGCGACGAGCGGGCCGGAGTCAAATTTAAAGACGCCGACCTGATCGGCATTCCCTACCGCATTGTCACCGGACGGGCCCTGGGCGATGGCAAGGTCGAGGTGGTCGAGCGGGCCACCGGCATTGTGCAGGAGGTGGCCCTGGCCGAGGTCGTTGCCCTGGTCAAGGGCTGGATCGACGAAGAACTGCTGGCCAGCCGTTAGGGCGTGTCATCAATTCTGGTTACAATCCATATACTATCAGGGTTGCCACGCCCGACCCAAAAAACCAGGCTAGGGGCTTAACCGCTGATTCTCGGGCCATCAGACGTTAATTAATGACAGCCCCTAGCCAGCCCCTCCCTACGCGAAGGACAGGCCATGGAACTGATCACCATCATTCTCTCGACCCTGCTGGGGGTCGTGGCCACCGGGGGCGTCGTGGTCGACACCCTGGCCGCAGCGGCCCTGCGGGATCAGCTGGCCGGGGCCGAAACTCTCCAGGTGCGGATCGACAATGTGCCCAACTATCAGCTGGCCCGCGGCCGCATCGACCACACCCGGATTGCCGCCCGAGGGGTAGAAACCCGCCAGCTGCCGGGACTGCGGATCAGCTCCATCGACATTGAAGCCGACCCGGTGGCGGTCGATCTGGGGCGGCTGCAGCAGGGCGAGCTGGTGCTGGATGAACCGGCCCAGGCCGCCCTGCGCCTGCGTCTCAAAGACGAGGATTTGAATGCCTTCCTGCAGTCGGCCCTGGTGCAGGGCTGGCTCGGTACGCTGCAATTCAGCCTGCCCGGAGCCGTAGGCAGTCGCGAGCAAAACCGCTACGGCCTGGCCAACCCCTCGCTGGAGTTTCTAGAGGGCGATCGCTTCCGCATTGTGGTTGACCTCCAGGACCGGGTTACCCAGGAAAACACCGCCATCGTTGTTAACCTGGGGCTGACGGCCCTCAACGGCCATCGCTTTGCCCTGGTCGATCCCAGCATTACTGTGGACGGTGAAGAAACTCCGCCCCAGCTGCTGGAGTCCATTGTGCAGGGGGCCCAGGAACGTCTCACCCTGCGGCGTCTGGAGGCCCTCGGCGTGGTGGCCCGCGTGATCAACTTCAAAGTCCGTGACAATGAGTTGGATATTGCTATTTTTGCCAGAATAGAGCCAGACTCACCGCTGTTAACTCGGCAGCCAGCTCCAGCAGCTGTCCCCCCCGCCCCCTAGCCAGGCCGTGGGTGACCTAGGCTAACCCTATGACCCCTGTTTGGTACTTCACCATGCACTATCGAAACAAGCTACGACAAATTCCCCTCGCCGTTGTGGCCGGGGTAGCGACCTTGGTAGTGGCCTCGGGCGGGTCTGTGGCCTGGTTTACCTGGCGGGCGCTCAACCCCGCTCCGCCGGTGGCAGAATTTCCCAGCATCGACATCGAAACTGACCCGCTGCTGGCTCTGCCCGAAGTCTCCGCCCCGGTGACAACGCCCAACACTACCGAGACAGCCCCCAAAGATCCGGTGGCCCAGCCCGCTCCAGCCGAAGTGACTGGCCAGGTCTACTGGCTTAAGGACACGGGCACAGGGTTTGATCTGGTGGCCCAGCCCGTCTCCATTACGGCTGACGCTTCCCCCTCCGAGCAAATTGCCGCCGTCTTTGGCAATCTGCTCTCCAAGTCCGGCGACCCCAGCCAGCAGGCGTTTACCACCATCCCCGCCCAAACCCGGCTGAACGAGGCCTCGGTCGAGGCCGACGGTGTCCACGTCGATCTGTCCAGTGAGTTTGAATCGGGCGGCGGCAGCGCCGCCATGATGGGCCGCCTGGGCCAGGTGATCTACACCGCCACCGCCTTCGATCCCAGCGCCCCCGTCTGGATTTCGGTGGACGGCAAACCGCTGACCCTGCTGGGCGGCGAGGGGCTGGAGGTGAGCCAGCCCATGACCCGCAGCGAATTTAACGAAGGGTTTGAGCTGTAGGGCCGGTCCTCAATCATTCAGGCTCGCTACTTAGGCGCTCTACTCATCCCCATCGGGAGGTAGGGCAAACGCATACTCAGGAGGAGAGTAGCCGAATTAGGTAGTCATTATCCCATCCTGCTTGCAAGCGTTTAGCCTTGATACCCCCTTTGGCAAAAGCGTCCTGACGCAGCAGATTGAGGGCGATGTGACGGACGACGGCCAGATTAGCGGGGGCGTGGTCTTTACGAATTCGAGAGGCATCTTCGTGGAAGGCGACATCGAGCACCCAGTGGAGCTGGTTTTCAATACCCCAGTGGCTGCGCACCCCTTGGGCAAAGCGTTGGACATCGCCGTCAAAACTAACGAGATAGTAGCGCTGCTCAATGGTCGGGGGTTGACCGAGGATACGGCGTTCAGCCTCCACGAGGCCAACGCGTTTTAAGCCAACCCAGCGCTCAGCGTTGATGAGGTGCTCGACCCCATCGAGCAACCAGTGGCGGCGGATGAAAGCGGTATGGGGCAGTGGCGATCGCCTTTTACCAGGACCTGTTTGCCTTCCTCTGCCTGCTGCTGGTCACCCCCCTGGCCAGCCTGGCCCTGACACCCCAGGACCTGGGCCTGCTGCTGGTGCTGGGGGTGCTGTGTACCGCCGTCGCCCACACATTATTTATTGAGAGTTTGGCGGTGCTGCGAGCCCAGACCGCTAGCGTGATCAGCGGCCTGGAGCCGGTCTACGGCATTGCCCTGGCGGCCCTGCTGCTGGGGGAAGTGCCCGTCCCCCGCACCCTGGTCGGCGGCGCGATTATTTTGGGCACCACCCTCTGGGCCAGCCTGCCCGACAAGAGCCTGGAGGCCCCGCCCTAGGTCTGGGCCGCAAAGTCGTGGATAAAGGTCCGCTGGGCGACTACGCCAAGGGCCCCGGCGTGGACGCTCTGCACCGTGGCGATCGCCGCCTCAGCGCTGTAGCCCAGCCGCACCAGACAGGCCGCCACCACCGTCCCCGTACAGTCGACTGACTTCTGCTGCAGAGTAATAACCGTTAGGACAGGATACTGCTCAATATATCAATTTTTATTGATGTATACTGGCCCTAGAATCATTAGCTTCAAACCTCTATGTCCACCAGACAGCCTGCCGCTGCCCCAGTCGCCGGGGGACAGCTCAACATTTTCGAGCGCTACCTCACCCTGTGGGTGCTGCTGTGCATTGCGGCTGGCATTGCCCTGGGGCGGCTGCTGCCCGGGGTGGCGATCGCCCTGGATGCCATGAGCATCTACCAGGTGTCGGTACCGATCGCCATCTGTCTCTTTTTCATGATGTACCCGATCATGGTGAAGATCGACTTTGCCCAGGCCAAGCGGGCGGCCCAAACCCCCCGGCCCGTGCTACTCACCCTGGCGGTGAACTGGCTGATCAAACCCTTCACTATGGTTGAAAATGCTCGATTAACGGCGATAGGGGCTGGGCAGAACACATAACTCACTTCCTAGAAATGAGTCTTAATATTCTCATCTCGAGTATGCGTTTGCCCTACATCGGGAGGAAGATCGGCGTTACCATCTGGGGCGACACGGTCTACAATAAGTACCCATGTTCCATCCCCAGAGCGTCCTATGGATCTGGATTTATTCGGTAAGCCCCCCTGCCGCCTGGGCAAAGTGGTGAAGTCCAACTCCCACTGTGACTATGTGGTGCAGGTTGACGATGCCCAGGATGTCTGCTCACCGCCCTCGCCAGAGGACTGCGGCTTTGGCCAGTTTGTCAGCTTTGACAGCGATCGCCACTGGGCGGTAGGGCTAATTTATAACTCGCAGCTGTTCAACCCGCTGTTTCTAAATACCGGGCCGCGCCTCTCCAGCGAACCCGACCCCTTGTTTACCCCCGACCTAGTGCAGGAGACCCGCACCCTGCTGGGGGTGGTTCTGGTGGGGGCTATGGCATCCACCGAAAGCGGGCGAACCTTTGGCAAGCAGGGCATTCCGCCCGTGGTGGTACCCGCCAACACCTCCGTCTACAAAATGTCGCCGGAGCAGGTGCACGGTTTTCACTGCAACCAGGATGGGCAGACTCAGTTTAGCTACTACAGCCACCTGCTCCGCTCGGGAGGGATGTTCGCCGCTCAGCTGGCCCAGCAGGTGCTGGCCGAACTGGTGGAGAGCGGATTGTTCACCGGAGCCGACCAGAAGGCACTGATGGTGCTGGGCAAAGAGCTGAGCTGGAAGAACACCCTGGGAGCAATTCGATAGGCAAAAAACGCTGCTCTGAAAAATTTTGCCATGACGACCTTCGTTGCCCTCGACTTTGAAACCGCCGATCGCTACCCGGATAGCGCCTGCGCCCTTGGGCTGGTGCGGGTCGAGGCAGGGCAGGTGGTCAAGCGAGTGCACTACCTGATTCGGCCGCCCCGCCGCCGATTTGAGTTCACCCACATCCACGGCATCACCTGGGCCCAGGTGGCCAACCAGCCCAACTTCGCCGAGCACTGGCCTGAGATAGCGGCCGTTCTGGCCGGAGCGGAGTTCTTTGCCGCCCACAACGCCCCCTTCGATCGCGGCGTACTCTACGCCTGCTGCCGCGCCTACGACATCGTGCCGCCAGCCCCCGAGTTTGTCTGTACGGTCAAACTGGCCCGCCAGGCCTGGAACATTCGCCCCACCAAACTGCCCAACGTGTGCGACTACCTGGGCATTCCGCTCAACCATCACGACGCCCTCTCCGACGCCGAGGCCTGCGCTCAGATTGCGATCGCCTCCGCCCAGGCTTCCGCCTAAGCTAAAGAGCAACGGCATAAACCCAGCCTTCCCTGACATGACCGAATCGCGCCGATGGGCTGACCCAACCGCCCAAGCGGGGAAGGCGACGGGGGCGATCGCCTACCGGCCCAGAGCCTGGCTAAATCACAATTGGCGAATTTTGGCCAGCTGTGAAATAATAGAAGGCTGTGTCTTATTTTTTTGCCCGCCCTATTTTCAGGTGAACTGTCATGGCTAAAGGCGTCCGCCTCGTCATTACCCTGGAGTGCACGGAGTGCCGGACTAACCCGGACAAGCGCTCTAACGGTGTATCGCGCTACACCACTCAAAAAAACCGTCGCAACACGACGAACCGCATTGAGCTGAAGAAATTCTGCACTCACTGCAACAAGCACACTGTCCACAAAGAAATTAAGTAGTTATCACCCATGGCCTACTTCCGTCGTCGAGTATCTCCAATCAAGCCCGGAGACCCAATTGACTATAAAGATGTCGATTTGCTCCGCAAGTTCATCACCGAGCGGGGCAAAATTCTGCCTCGCCGCATCACTGGCTTGACCGCTAAGCAACAGCGGGATCTCACCACCGCCATCAAGCGTGCCCGCATTATTGCCCTGCTGCCCTATGTGAATGGGGAAGGCTAGGCTAGGCTAAAGATGGCGATCGCTAGGGTGTTGGCTTGGTTGACAAAGGAACGCTAGTCGAATTTAAGCACCAGGGGCAGCCCCGTTTAGGGGTGGTAGACCGGCCCGAGGGCAAAAAAAACTGGGTGGTTATCGACGAGCGTGGTCAAGCCCACACCCTGCACCCGCGCGACTTCAACTATGAGGCCAGCGGCGGTCCCTATAAACCTGGCGATATCGGCCCCTTTGTCGCCGAGGCTGAGTCGTACATCGATCCGTCCAGCCTTGAAATTGCCTGGGAGTTTTTGAGCGAAGCCGGGGAGTCTGCCGACCCGGCGGCTTTGGCGCAGTTGTTGTTCTCAGACCAAAGCCCCGCGTTTTGCTACGCGGCCCACCGGCTGTTGGCAGAAGACAAAGTTTTTTTTAAGCAGAAGGGCGATCGCTACGAACCCCGCCCTGTGGCCCAGGTCGAGGAACTGCGCCTGCAAATTGAGCGCGAAACCCAGCGCCAGCAGGAGTGGGAGTCGTTTATGACCAAGGCTCGCCAGGGGCTGGCGGGCAAAACCGTGGCCTGGGAAAAAGGCGATCGGCCCCGGCTCGAAACCCTCGAACGTCTGGCCCTCTTTGGCGATGAGTCCAGCCAGCGCACCCAGGCGGCAGAAATTTTGAACGCGCTGGGTGTGGCCCCGACAGCGGCGGGCGCATTTGATACCCTAGTGGCACTGGGACTGTGGAGCATCCACGAAAATCTGGCCCTGCGCCGCAGCCAAGTCCCCAGCCACTTTTCTGAGGAAACCCTTGTCATGGCGCAGCAGCGGCTTCAGTCTCCGCCCCCTGACCCAGACGCTCAGCGGCTAGACCTCACTGACCTCAAGGTCTACACGGTAGACGACGCCAGCACCCAGGAAATCGACGACGGGCTCAGCCTGGAAACCCTGGCCGATGGCAGCCAGCGCCTCTGGGTGCACATCGCTGACCCCACCCGCTGGCTGCTGCCGGGGGACGATCTCGACCTGGAGGCCCGCCGTCGCTGCACCACGGTTTACCTGCCCACCGGCATGATTCCCATGTTTCCGCTGGAGCTGGCCACCGGAGCCATGAGCCTGCTTCAGGGCCAAACCTGCTGCGCCCTCAGCTTTGGCATCACCCTCAGCCCTGAGGGGGACATTCAGGACTACCACATTCACCCCACCCTGATTCGCCCCACCTACCGTCTCACCTACGACGATGTGGACGAAATGCTGGAGCTGGGCATTACCGCCGAGCCGGAGCTGCAGGGGCTGGCCCACTGGGCCAAGGTGCGCGGCCAGTGGCGGCTGACCCAGGGTGCTATCAACATCAACATGCCCGAGTCCAGCATCAAGGTGTCCGGGGCGGGCGACGACATTGTGATCGAGGTGTTCAACGACTCGATGGCGCGGCAAATGGTGGCCGAAATGATGATTCTGGCTGGGGAAGCCGCCGCCCGCTACGGTCAGACCCATGCCCTGGCCATTCCCTTTCGCAGCCAGCCCCAGCCCGAGCTGCCCTCCGACGAAGAGCTGATCTCGCTACCCACGGGCTGGGTGCGCGACTCCGCCATTCGCCGCTGCATGACCCGGAGCGAAGTGGGCGTCACCCCCAGCCGCCACGCCACCCTGGGGCTGGACAGTTACAGCCAGGTGACCTCCCCCATTCGCCGCTACCTCGACCTGGTTACCCACTTTCAGCTCAAGGCCCACCTGCGGGGCGAGCCGCTGCCCTTTTCCTCGACCGAAGTGACCGAACTGGCGATCGGGGCCAGCTCCGCCGCCTACGAGGCCACCCTGGTCGAGCGACAGACCAAGCGCTACTGGGCGCTGGAGTACCTGCGCCGCCACCAGGATCGAGTCTGGGAGGTGATGCTGCTGCGCTGGCTGCGGGAGGACGAGGGGCTAGGGCTAATCATGGTCGAAGACCTGGGGCTGGAGCTGGCGATGCGCTTCAACCGGGCCGTAGCCCTGGGTGAACAGCTCCAGGTGCGGGTCAGCCACGCCAGCCCCCGCCAGGACGTAATTCGCTTTGAAGAGGTGGCCGAAAGCGAGGAGTCGGCGGCGGTGGTCACCGCTGGCTAGGGGCTGGGCACCTGGGCCAAAGCCTCCTACCGTTGAGGAGCGGTGCGATCGGTCGGGGCAGCTGATGCGGCAGGTCACCCCGCTGCCCAGCACTGGTATCCACCCGAAAGACAAAGGTGATCAGCGCCGCCACCCCGCACAGGCCCGCCAGCAGCTCCAGCATCGGAGCCAGCCCCAGGGTCTGCTGCAAAATCGGCAGCCCCAGCGTACCCACTACAGCCCCGGCCTTGGCCACCGCTGCGGCCAGGCCTGCCCCACTGGCCCGAATGGGGGCTGGAAAAACCGCCCCCGAAAGCAAAAAGGTGGTGGCGTTGGGGCCAGCATTCATCAGCAGGTTAAATAGCAAAAAGCCGCCAAACACCAGCCCCAGGGCCGTGGGGCTGCCTGGGGGCAGGCCGGTGGAGGCCGCCAGCAACCCCAGCCCTACCGCCATCCCCAAAAAGCCCGTAATTTGCAGCACGATTGGCCCCAGGGGCTGCACCAGCAGCAGCGCCAGCAAAAAGCCCCCGATCAAAAATAGGTCGACGACAGCCGAGCCCTGGGCTGCAGCCATTGTTTGGGGCATGAGGCCCGCCGCTCCACCAAACGCCAGCGCCCCCAGAATAACTGGGGTAAAAATGCCCACCCCGTAGGTGGCAATATCCTGCAAAAACCACGGCACCGCCGCCAGAATCGTCTGGCGGCGGTAGGCCGGGGCAAAGAGATCGCGGTAGGAGGGGCGAGCGGCGGCGGGGGGCGTGGCTGGGTCGGGCTGGAAGGTTGTGGGGGTACCCAGAAGGGTAGTCGCCGCCGCCGATGCCCTGGCGTAGTCTCCCTTGGCCAGCAGGTAGGCCGGGCTTTCCAGGGGGATCCAGAGCCGCAGCAGGGCCACCGCGATCGCCAGGGCCACCCCGATCGCCGAGATCCAGCGCCAGGCGTAGTGAATCGCCACCAGCTCATCGCCGGGGTAGACCCGGTTGAATGTCTGCATTACCAGCAGCCCGGCGATCGCCCCCACCAGGGCCCCCACCGCCTGAAATGAAAACGCGCCAATGACCAGGCGGTTGCGGTGGCGGCTGGGCACGTTTTCCACGATATAGGCCACGCTGATCGGGTAGTCGGCCCCAATGCCAACCCCCACCAGAAAGCGAAATGCCACCAGGGAGGCCAGGTTCCAGGCCAGGGCGGTGCCAGCGGTCGCCACCACAAACAGCACTACATCCGCCACCAGCATGGGCTGCCGGCCAACCCGATCGGTCAGGGGGCCG
This sequence comes from Leptolyngbya sp. KIOST-1, assembly GCF_000763385.1. NCBI lineage: Bacteria > Bacillati > Cyanobacteriota > Cyanophyceae > Leptolyngbyales > Leptolyngbyaceae > Leptolyngbya > Leptolyngbya sp. KIOST-1. Next base: position 848,527 of record NZ_JQFA01000002.1, on the reverse strand, counting down.
AGGGTGAGGGAGCCCACCAGCGAGCCGGCCACCGCCGCCGAAGCCACAGCGCCAACCGCCGCTGGCCCCAGGCTGAAGTCCCGCTGTAAAAAGGGCAGCGCCACCCCGATGATAAAAAAGTCGAACCCATCGAGGGCAATCAGGCTGGCGGCCAGCAGCCACGGCACCACCATGGGGCGGGTAATAGCGGAGCGATCGAGGCGCTGCTGAAAGTCAGCGGGTAAAGCGGAGGCAGGCGCAGGCATGGTGTTGGCGATGGGTTTGGCTTCACCCTAGCAAGCTTTGGCCCCGGCAACTTATGGCGTTAGCAATACTCCCCCCAGGCTGTATTGCTGGCGTCAGACGTGCGGTTTTGCGGTCTGCTATTGCTGACGCAGAGTTCTTTAGGCACGACCATGGCCCATCAGCAGATTTACCCCAGGGGATGCACCTTTACCGAGTCCGATTGGGATGCCCTCTACCCGTTCTGGTATCCGATTGCCTTTAGCCGCGATGTCAGCGATCGGCCTGTCACCGCAACCCTGCTGGACCAGCGACTGGTGATCTGGCGCACCAGCGGCGGCCTATCGGTTGCCAACGATATCTGTCTGCATCGGGGTGTGCCCCTCAGCCTGGGCTGGGTGTCGGGGGATGAGCTGGTGTGTAAGTACCACGGCTTTCACTACTCCGCCGATGGGCAGTGCGTCAAGGTGCCGGCCAACCCCGAGGCCAGTATTCCTAAAAAGCTGTGCCTGAAAACCTACCCGGTGCAAGAGGCCTATGGCCTGATCTGGACCAACCTCAGTGGTGGCAACCTGTACCCCCTGCCCGCCCTGCCCGAGTGGGACGACCCCGAGTATCAGCAAATTTTGCCCCAGGCGGTGGACCTCGAGGCGGCGGCGGGGCGGCAGATAGAGGGCTTTTTAGACGTGGCTCACTTTGCCTGGGTGCACACCGAAACCTTTGGCGACATCAACAATCCGGTGGTGCCCCGCTACGAGGTGGTGGCGACCGAGCACGGGCTGCGGGCGGAATACCTCAGCACCGTGAGCAATTTCCCCAAGGCCATGCAGGACCGGGCACCGGCGGACTTTAAGTGGCTGCGGGTGTTTGAGGTATTTCTGCCCTTTGCGGCGCGGCTCACGGTGCACTTTCCGGGGCAGGGGCGGCTGTGCATTCTAAACGCGGCCAGCCCGGTGTCGGCCCGCAAAACCCGCGTGTTTGTGCCGATTTGCCGCAACTTCGACAAGGATATGCCCCTGGAGCCGGTGTACGAGTTTAACTACCAGGTGTTTGAGGAGGACAAGGAAGTGGTAGAAGCCCAATACCCCGAAGACCTGCCCCTGGATATGGCGGCAGAATCCCACATCGGGGCCGATAAGACGTCTATTACCTACCGCCGGGGGCTGCGATCGCTCGGTCTGGGCGCGATCTACACGGCTTGACCGATGGCAGGAGTTAAACCCAGCCCCTTCAAAAGCTAGGGGCAAACGATCGTTTGCCCCTAGCCAAACCGATACCGCGATTCAGCAACGCCATCTCGGGTCGTATTTACTCCTAATGATGACTCGCCCTAGGATGCCAGGGCGATCTCGACCATTTCCTGAAGCTTGCCGTTCTGGTACAGCTCGATCAGGATGTCGGAGCCGCCGATGAACTCACCGTTGATGTACACCTGGGGAATTGTGGGCCAGTTGGAATACTCTTTGATGCCCTGGCGAATGTCTGGATCGGCCAGCACGTCAACCGTTTCGAAGGGAACGCCCAGCACGTTGAGAATTTGCACCACGTTGTTGGAGAACCCGCACTGGGGCATTAGCTTGTTGCCCTTCATAAACACCATGATGGTGTTGTTTTGAATCAGCTGGTCGAGTTTTTCTTTGGTTGCCGAATCCATGGCGTCGATACCTTTGCAGAATGGGGAACGGTTGAAGAAATCCGGGCCTAGACCTTGTTCAAAAACCAGGCTTTTGCCTGAGTCCAAAGCTTACAGAGTGGTTTTAGCGGGGAACTTAGGCGCTTTGAGCGGCACCTTGAGCAGCCCAGTCGCCTGGAGTGTACGTCTTCAAGGCTAGCGCATGGATGGCTTCGGAGGACATGGCTTCGCGTACGGCCCCGTACACCAGCTGGTGCTGCTGCACCAGGCTGCGCCCCTCAAACTGTGACGACACCACTACCACCTGGTAGTGGTCGCCGCCGCCGGTCAGATCTTGCACCTGCACGTCGGCATCGGGAAGGCCAGCTTTAATCATGGCGCTAACCTGATCGGGAGTAATCATGGCACGGTTTCCTTTTAGGGTAGGTAGCGGGGTACTCAAATTCCCTAAACCCATATTGCCAGGTCAAATGCCCAGTACTTAACCCGGCAGGAATTGAATTTGGCTATGGATGAGCAAGAGAGATGAAGACCCGAACTGCCTACTCGGCGGGGGTGGCAGGAGCGGCGGGGGTGTTGGCGGCGCGCCCGGCGTAGGGCTCATCGACGAAGCCAAGCTCAAACAGCTGCTGATAGGCGCGCTGGCCCAGTTCCCGAGTTGGCTGCTGGCTGCGCAGAATCTCCATCAGCAGGGGCACCGCCTGGTTGGGTTGGTTCTGGGCGCGGTGAACCAGGGCCAGCTGGTAGGAGGCCTGATCCCGCAGCTGAGCTGTTTCCAGAGCTCTTTCGCGATTGCTGCGGTTGATTCGGGTGTCGATGCCGACAAACATCTGGGCCAGCTCCTGGTAGTAGGTCGAGATCTGGTTAAAGCTCTCGCGGGCCTGCCTCAGTTTTTCTTCGGCCAGGGTGTAGTTTTGCTCGGCGATCGCGGCGCTGGCTTCGGTCATCAACTGCTGCCCCGAGGCAATGCTCAGGGAGCTGGAAGCCTGATTGAGCGGACGCACCGGGTCGGCACTGCCCGCCTGAGCCAGCGCTGTTCCAGACAACCCCCCAACCAGGGCTATCGACAATGCCGCAGCGGCCCAACCGCCTAAGGTGTAACGCAAAAAATTAGGAGAAGCGACCATGAACTACAAGGGGGGTGAGGGACAACCGAACAGGAATTTACTGGGGTATCTTATCATCTCAGTATGGTGTAGCACCGATCGGGTGGCCCAGTCAGACAACTGACCCAAGGGAACTACCGTCACGCCATCGCCCGGCCTCAGACCAATTTAGGGGGCAACCGTTCTCGCCGCTGGCCCATTGCCCATGTCCGCCTCCCCTGCCAATCCGCTCGAACCTAGCGGTGGCCCCCGCCCTGCGCTGTGGGGCGAAATTTTGCAGCGCGGTGGCGAAGAACTGCGGCTCGAAAAGGTGCCCACCCGGTTCACAATCCGCCTGGACGACCCCACCGCTCTCCCAGCGCTGCGGCAGCGCCTCAACCCTTTGACCCTGCGGACGGTAGCTGGGGGGGAACTGGTGGAGTGGCAGGTGGCAGCGACCGATCTGGAAAACGACCTGGCCCTGGTTCGTCGCGACCCAGCGGTGCGGTTTGCCAGCCATGTCTATCGCCTGGTCGATAGCCCCCAAACCTGGGTTTACCTGACCGACCAGCTGACGGTGCAGTTCAGCCCCGAGACTGCGGCCGCAACCATTGAGGCGACCCTGGGCAGTCTGGGTCTGGCGATCGAAAAACCGCTGGCGGGTATTTCCAATGCCTGGGTGGTGCGGGTCACGCCTACCGCCGTTGAAAACCCAATTAAACTGGCCAACCACCTGGTCTCCCTGGACGGGGTGCTGGTGGCGGAGCCCAACCTGGCGATCGCCACCGACAGCCTCTACCGCCCCACCGACGATCGCTTCCGGCAGCAGTGGCACCTGTCCCACAGCGGCGGCAACAGCCTGGCGCCGGGGTCCCACATCTCTGCGGAGGCCGCCTGGGATATTACGCGCGGGGCGCGATCGGTGGTGATCGCCGTCAGCGACGATGGCTTTGATCTCAACCACCCCGACCTGCAGGGCACCGGCAAGCTGGTGGCCCCCCTCGATTTGCAGGACAACGACGCTGTGCCGCTGCCCACCCGACCCACCGACAACCACGGCACAGCAGTGGCGGGGCTGGCCATCGGTGAGGAAAACGCCATTGGCATTGTGGGGGTGGCCCCGGGCTGCGCCTTTATGCCCATTCGCACGACGGGCTTTATTGACGATCGCGCGATCGAGCAGATTTTCGACGAGGCGGTGCGGCGGGGGGCGGCGGTGATCGCCTGTAGCTGGTCACCCGCGTCGACCTACTTCCCGCTGACCCTGCGCCAGACCAATGCCCTCACCCGGGCAGCCACCACCGGACGCAATGGCAAGGGCTGCGTGATTGTGTTTTCGGCGGGCAACGCCAACCGCCCGGTCAGCGGCACCATCAACGAAACCCAGTGGCCCCAGACGGTGCTGAGCGGTCCCACCCGGTGGCTCAGCGGCTTTGCCATTCACCCCGATGTAATCGCGGTATCGGCTTCCACCAGCCTCGGCACCAAAGCCGCTTACAGCAACTGGGGTGAGCACATTGCCCTGGCGGCCCCCAGCAACAATGCCCCCCCCAGCATGACCCTGCCCCAGGTGGGGAATGTGGCTACCGGCCCGCCCCTGCGGCAGGCGCTGCCGGGGTTGGGCATGGTCACCAGCGATCGCACCCAGGGAGCGGGCTACTCCAGCGACGACTACACCAATACCTTTGGCGGCACCTCCAGCTCCTGCCCGGTGGTGGCGGGGGTGGCGGGGCTGGTGCTCTCGGTCAATCCCAATCTGACCGCCCGACAGGTGCGCGAAATTCTGCAGGCCACCGCCGACAAAATTGTCGATCGCAACCCCGACCCCCAGCTCGGCCTCCAGTACGGCACCTACAATGCCAGCGGCCATTCCCAGTGGTTTGGCTACGGCAAGGTGAATGCGGCGGCGGCGGTGCGAGAGGCCCAGCGGCGGGCCTTTGCCGGGCGGCAGCTGGGTCGGGTGGTGCAGCAGCAAAACCAGACGCCAGCGGCGATTCCTGACCACCAGCTCGGAGGGGTGGAGAGCGGCGTGGCGATCGCCGCCACGGGCGCGGTTACCGATATTCAGGTAGAGGTCAGGGTTGACCATGGGTTTTTGGGTGACCTCAGCCTGACGCTGATTGCACCCGATGGCAGCAGCGTGTTGCTGCAGGGGCGGACCCTGGGGCGACAGACGGAACTGCGCCAGACCTACAGCCTGGCAACCACTCCAGTCCTAGTGCGGCTGATTGGTCAACCGGCCCAGGGCACCTGGCGGCTGCGGGTTGTAGACAGCGCCCCCGGAGCCACCGGCACCCTGCTGGGCTGGACGCTCACCCTGGGGGTGAACTAGGGGCTGCCATCAATCCCTATCGTTCCTACGCTTCGCGTATAATGCCCCCAATGGCACTCCTGCGCCCCGTCCTGAGGAGACTCAAGAGCGTCCGGACAAGTGGTGTCAACGCTGGAGCGTTGGCACGATAACTGTAAAACCCCAGTTTTGCCAGGGAATCGGTAGGAATCGGTAGACCCTGCGGTGGCAGACTCAAGATCTAGCGCTGTAGCACAAGATCCAGCCCGGCTCTTACCGCCTCGTAGCCAAACAGCAGAATCAGCGAGGTCAGCGTTCCCCCCATCAGGCACAGCACCAGACCCGCCACGCTGATCATTCCGTCGTCGTCGAGCAGGCCAAACCCGGTCACAAAGATACCGATCGCAGGCAGGGTGTTGGTCAGCGGAATGGGCAGCATCATCGAAACCGCCATCAGCGCGATGGCGACGCCAATTACCACCCGCCCTGGGGGACTGGCGCAAATGGGGGTCAGCCGGGGCCGGGAAACGGCCTCCAGCCGCCGCAGCCAGGGGGTGCCGGCCTTGACAAATTTTTGTACCGTCCCCAGGTCAAACTGCTTGTGGCTCCAGCTCTCCGGCAGCCAGGGGCGAGTCCGGCCCACAATCAGCTGCACCGCCAGCAAAAACAGCACAATCCCAAACGGGACGGAGTAGCCGGGGGCAGGCACGGGCAGTGCCGAGGGCAGGGCCAGCAGCACAAACAAAAAGCCAAAGGTGCGCTCGCCAGCCAGGGTCAAGATCTCTTTGAGGCTCACCTGGGTCGTACTGACTTCTTCAAAAAAATAGCGGTTAAGTTCGGTAGAAAGGCGCGCCATAGAAGCAACTATAGGGGAATAAAAATACTGATATTAAAGGGCTTAGCCAGATTTGATGCACGCCCTAACCATAGCAAACCGCGCACCGTCTCTAGCGGTGGGGCGATGGGGGTTCACACCAGCTTTGCAGAGCTGTGTAGTGATTACGGCTTGACTAAGACGTGCTCTTGGAAAAACTGGTGCAGCCGCTGGCCAAATTCGTCGCCAGCCCAGGTGGTCAGGTCGTTGTGGTCGGCATTGGGCACCAGCCAAAGGGCTTTTGGTCCCCCGCTGGCGTGGTACAGCGCTTCACCCATGACCGCTGGCACCGACGCATCGGCCTCGCCGTGGAGATATAGGGCGGGCACCTTCAATCGGCGGACCTTGGCCAGGGAGTCAAACCGCTGGTTGAGCAGCTGACTCACCGGAAACCAGCGGTTGTAGGGGGACAGGGTGGCCATATCGCCCATGGAGGTAAACGACGCCTCCACCACCAGGCCCGCCAGGTGGGGAATGTGGCTGGCCAGCTCAATGGCGATCGCGCCGCCCAGGGAGTGGCCGTAGACCACCAGCTGATGGGGAGCAACTCGTTTTTCATCGCCCAAAAACCGCCAGGCCGCCAGGGCATCTTCGTAGAGGCGCTGCTCGCTAGGGAACGGCCCCGAGCTGAGGCCAAAGCCCCGGTAGTCGATCGCCAGTACAGAAAACCCCAGCGATCGCAGCTGGATCGCCTTGCCCAGATTGCTGGAGACATTGCCAGCATTGCCGTGGAGATACAAAATCGTCAGCGGGTTGCCGCTGTCGGTGGGTAGCCACCAGCCGTGCAGTTTTGCGCCCGGCTCGTCGAGCGGAATCCAGACATCGCTGTAGGCCAGGCCAAAGGACTCCGGAGTCATCTCGATGGTCGAACTGGGCAGGTACATCAGCCGCCGCTGGGCCACCCACAGCCACCCACACAGCGAAAGATAGACAACCCCTGCAACACCCAAAACCCCCACCACAACCTTGATCAGGGCTACGGGTAGGTAGGGGGACAGCGGCGGCAGGTAGTCAAACAGAGGCAGAGTTGTAGCTGTCAGCAACGCCAGGAACACCCAAATGTTTGTCCCTATTATGGGGGATTTGGACAATATTCCCTATGCTCCCCTGTGCCGATTTTTTGGTGACTAAAGGTTTAGTCCCAGCCAATCGGCTCCTCCCACCCTCTTTACCCCTTCACCCCCACGCCGCAGGAAACCGCTCCGCGAACGGGAAGCCGCTATCGTGTCTACCACCCATCCACCCATCCACCCATCCACCCATCCACCCCTTCACCCTACCCCGGCACCCGCCGATGCCACTCCGTCGCCTGTTCGTAGGCGTAGCCCACCTCAAACAGCAGGTCCTCCCGCAGGGCATTGCCGATGAGCTGGAGGCCAATGGGCAGTCCCTGGTCGTCAAAGCCGCAGGGCAGGCTCAGCCCCGGCAACCCGGCCAGGTTCACCGGAATCGTCATCAGGTCGGAGAGGTACATGCTGAGCGGGTCATCCACTTTTTCGCCTGCTTTGAAGGCGGTGGTGGGGGCGGTGGGGCACACCAGCACATCCACCCGGCCAAAGGCGGTTTCAAAGTCCTGCTTGATCAAAGTCCGCACCTTTTGAGCCTTGAGATAGTAAGCGTCGTAGTAGCCTGCCGACAGGGCATAGGTGCCAATCATGATCCGCCGCTTTACCTCGGCCCCAAAGCCCTCGGCGCGGGTCTTGGTGTACATGTCCATCAGGCTGTCGGTGTCCTTGCGGACGCCGTACTTGACACCGTCGTAGCGGGCCAGGTTGGAGGACGCCTCCGAGGGGGCAATGATGTAGTAGGTGGGTAGGCCGTAGGGGAAGCGAGGGCAGGAAATCTCCTGAATCTCCGCCCCCAGATCCTTGAGCTGCTGGATCGCTTTTTCGGTGGCGGCCCGCACGGCGGGGTCAATGCCCTCGGCGGCAAAGGTTTCGGTGATGATGCCCACCCGGCGGCCCTTGAGGTCGGTTTTCAGGCACTGGGTATAGTCGGGAACGCTGACATTCAGGCTGGTGGAGTCGTTAGAGTCGTACCCGGCAATGCCCCCCAGCAAAATCGCAGCATCTTCCACGGTGCGGGTCAGCGGACCGATCTGATCGAGGGAGGAGGCGTAGGCCACCAGGCCAAAGCGCGACACCAAGCCATAGGTGGGCTTCAGCCCCACCACGCCGCAAAAAGAGGCGGGCTGACGAATGGACCCGCCCGTATCGGACCCCAGGGCGACGGCGCACTCTCCAGCCGCCACCGCCGCCGCCGACCCCCCGGAGGACCCACCGGGGACGCGGCTCACATCCCAGGGGTTGCCCGTGATCTGGTAGGCCGAGTTTTCGGTGGAGCTGCCCATCGCAAACTCGTCCAGGTTGGTCTTGCCCAGGGCGATCGCCCCCGCGTCCCGCAGCCGCCCCGTGACGGTGGACTCGTAGGGCGGCACGAAGTTCTCCAAAATCTTGGAGCCGCAGGTGGTGCGGACGCCCTGGGTGCAGAGGTTGTCCTTCAGGGCGATGGGAATACCCGTCAACAGGCCAATGTCTTCTCCGGCGGCAATGCGATCGTCCACCGCCTGCGCCTGGGCCAGGGCCTGCTCGCCAGTGACGGTCAGGTAGCTGTGGATCGTCGGTTCCAGGGCGGCGATCTGGTCGAGGTAGCCCTGGGTGATCTCCACCGCCGATTGCGCTTTGCTAACCAACTGCTGATGCAGGCTACGAATGACTGACATGGCACTCCTTGAGAACGTATCTGGGGGCGGCAACAACGGCACCAATGTACCAGTATAAGGAGTGACGGCATCGCCCAGACATCGCAATTGTCCGCAGGCCAGGTGAAAGGGGACAGGGTGCCAAACGCCATAGGTGACCGTTTGATACTGCAATCGGCTTTAGAAAGCGGCTACAGCTATGGCCCTGAGCGACATCAAAGCCGAGAACCATTTACCTCGACAACGGTGAGAACTCTCAAGGGCAAGGCCCAGCAGCTAGAATAGGGAGCGTCAATTCACCTACATTGCGTCGGTTTGCTGCCTGGGGCCCGCATCTTTCCAGGGTGGGGCAGGCGGTGAAGTCCGGCCTCTTTTATGGCACACACCCGGTTATTTCAGCTTTTGCGACAGGCCGTTGCAAAGGCCTCTTCGGCTGAGGACGACGCTGAACCCTTTAAACCAACTAACCCGGCAGCGGGGGTGACCCTATCGCGGCGGCAGATGCTGCGCTGCTCGGCCCTGGCGGCGGCTCTGGCCATCGATGGCAACCTGCCCCAGGGCGATGCGGGGCGATCGCCCCGCATCGCCATTGTTGGCGGCGGCCTGGCGGGCCTCAATGCCGCCTACACCCTCCAAAAGCTGGGCCTGGCGGCTACGGTCTACGAGGCCAAACCCTACGTGGGCGGGCGCATTCAGTCGCGGGCCGGGCTGGTGATGCCGGGGTTGGTGAATGACCTGGGGGCAGCGTTTATCAACTCCGACCACCGCGACATGCTGGCGCTGGTGGAGGAGCTGGGTCTGGAGCTGTTCGATCGCCGCAGCCTGACCGCCACCCTGCCCTTTCCGGAGGCGGCCTTTTACTTTGAGGGGCGGGCGATCGCCGAGGACGAACTGGTGGCGGCGATGACGCCCCTGGCCCGGCAGATCGGGCGGGATGCGGGCCTGCTGATGGTGGACTTTGACCGCTACGCGCCCCAGTTCGATGCCCTGTCGGTGGCCGACTACCTGGCCCTGCACCGCGACCTGCTGAGCGAGCGGTACGTGGGCTCGCTGCTCTGCGCCACCATTCGCACCGAGTACGGGGTCGAGGCCCACCAGTCGTCGGCGCTGCAGCTGCTCTTTAACCTACCCCAGGTGCGCAACCACCGGGCCGAGCCCTTGGGGGCAGACGAGCTGTTTCTGGTGCAGGGGGGGACGGGGCAAATTCCCCAGGCCCTGGCGGCCCGGCTGCAAACCCCGGTGCAAACGGGCTGGCGGCTGCGATCGCTCCGGTCCCAGGGCCAGGGTTTTTGCCTGGCGTTCAACCGGGGCACCGTGGAGGCCGATTATGTGGTGCTGGCCCTGCCGCTGCCGGCCCTGCGGCGGGTAGATCTGGCGGTGGATCTGCCCTCCACCCTGGGCCAGTTCATTGCCGAGTGTGGCCCAGGCCGCAACGAGAAGATCTTTGCCGGGTTCACCCATCGCCCCTGGCTTCAGCCCCAGGGGTTTACCGGCGGAGCCTGGAGCGACATGGGCTACAGCGGCCTGTGGGACGACACCCAGCGCCAGCGCGACCACCACCAGGGGGTGCTGACCTTCTTTTTGGGCGGCGACGAGCTGGGCGGGGCCGAGGGTCCGGTGACTGAGCGGGGACGGGAGCTGGTGCGGCGCACAGTGCCCTACCTGCGGGAGCTGGCGGCGGCGGCGGGCGATCGCTATGCCCGCACCGCCTGGGCTCAGGACCCAGACTTCGACGGGGCCTACAGCACCTTCCGGCCGGGGCAGTACACCCGGTTCAAGGACTACCTCTACGTGGAGGCGGACGACCCGGCGGTGCGCCAGACGGTGACGGTGGGCAACCTGGCCTTTGCCGGGGAGCAGTTCAGCGATGAGTACTACGGCTACATGAACGGGGCCGCCCAGACCGGGCGACTGGCGGCGGCGGCTATCTATGGGGCGATCGCTTCGCCGCCTGTAACCGGCTCCCATTTGGAACTGGGCCGGCAACCTCACTCACCCGTCCAGGGACTGACTTGAAGTATGAAGGTTGGGGCGGGGCAAACAGCTGTTTGCCCCACCGAGAGGTGTTGCAGGTTTGCTTTAAACCTGAACATCCACACCAGGGATTTCGTGGGGCATTGCAGTGCAATGCCCCTACAAAAAGAACCCACAAAAAGAAAGGCCCTGGAATTTAATCGTTCCAGGGCCTTTGGTATTAAAGGGTCACTTAATTTGGCTCAACCCAGGCCAGGTGTTGCCAACTCAGTTTTGCGCGACTAGTCACGGTTGATGGCGATCAGCAGGCGCAGAATGAACACAAACAGGTTGATGTAGGTGAGGTACATCGACAGGGCCGCCGACAGATACTGCTCGTCTTTGTAGGTGCGGGGCAGGATGAAAAAGTCCACCACCGAAGCGCCGCAGAACACGAGTACGCCCAGGCCAGAGATCGCAATGTCCAGGAACTGAGGAATGGGGCCGCCGAACAGGCTAAAGATAAACTGACCGACCACCGCCAGCAGCACGGCGACAACGCCGATGCCGATGGTTTTGGTCAGGGCAAAGCCGTCTTCCTCAGACAGATTGGAGCCAATCTGGCGGGCGGCAATGAACACCACGCCGCAGGCCAGCGCCGCCGACCCAATGCCCATAATGCCAACCCCGGCGGTGCCCAGGGCCACAGCCAGCAGACCGCTCAGGGTGTAGCCCGTCAGCAGGCTGTAGGTGGCCAGCAGGGGCAGGGCGGTGCCATTGTTGCCCTTGGCTGCGATGTTCATGGCCACAAAGAAGAGCACCAGTTGGGCAATCAGGGCGACCCAAAACGTGGGCATAAAGATGGCCGGATTGCTAGCCATCACACTCAAACCGCCAAAGGAACCCAGGGCGGTTAAGATCAGGCCACCACCAACAAAGGGCAGGGCATTTTTAACAACGTTGGGGCCGACTAGGGACTGCCCCCTGGCCTTGTTAATGGCTTCACGAAAGTTGCTGGTATTACTCAAAGCCCTATCCTCATACGACGAAGTAGATTTGGCAAAATTAGGTAAGTGCCTCAGGCCGGGCGATCGCATGGCCTGCTAAAACAGACCTGAACGCTAGCTTAACCGCTCAGCCCAGGTAAATTTGTTTTCCTTAACTAGAATTTTAGTCAACTTTGTCGGATTGAGCAGGCGGCTTGGGGTGTGGATATCTACCCGTTGGAGAGAAAAAAGATAGGACGACTGGGCCGGGGCAGCTACCAGTACCTGTGATCACACGCACGAGGGTAAGGACGATGGCGATGGACAGAGGCCGAGATAGGGAGGAACGGGCGCGATCGCAGTGGAGCCGCCCTGGGAACCCTCTACCGCGCTGGAGTCAGCGCCTGTTGGGTATGGTCGTTGTGGGCGCACTGCTGGGGGCACCGATGGCCCATGCCCAGGAGAGTCCCCCGGTTCAGTCCGATCGCGTCATTCGCCCCAACCGTCGCGTCATCATTCGCCAGTCGCCGGTGATTATTCGGCAGCCACCGATCATCATCGTGCCCTACCCCCGCCCCAACCCTCAGCAGGAACAGGTCAGAGTTGAGTTCGATGCCCGGGGCCGCGACTGGGGGGCCGTCTACCTGAACAATCGCCTGGTCTACCGCCCCCACAACCACGATCGCCAGAAAACCCTCTACCTGCCCCCCGGCGGCTACCGGCTCGAAATTACCGGCGTGGTCCGCTCCGACGTTTGGGCCAACGGCTACCTCGACCTGGGGCGAGATAGCTCCCGCCTGGTGGTGATCCGCTTTTCCAAGGCCGAGGGGGTAACCGTTTCGGGCAGCCCCTACGTCTGGATCCCAGATTGAGGGGTAGGGGGTAGAGGGTGAGGGGTAGGGGGTAGAGGGTGAGGGGTAAGGGGTCAAGGAAGATACCTACTCCCCACTCCCTACTCCCCACTCCCCACTCCCCACTCCCCACTCCCCACTCCCTACTCCCTACTCCCTACTCCCTACTCCCTACTCCCTACTCCCCACTCCCCACTCCCTACTCCCCACTCCCTACCCCTCACCGCAGCAGCGCAATCTTGATCGCCTCGGGGTGGCCGGGGTTGCCGTGGATCACCAGGCTGCGCTGGTTGGCGTGGAGGTGTCGCGCGATCGCGTAGATGGTCTCGATCTGGTCGGGTGCCCCCGCCCTTGTCGCCAGATCGCTCAGGCTGAGGGGCTGATCGCTCTGGGCCAGGGTGCTGACAATAGCCTGCTGCAGGTCGAGCACCCCAGCGGCGGCCTGTTTGCCCGCCTCCACCCCCGGCTGGTGGTAGGCGTTGATATTCACCAGCGAGGCGTAGAAGCCCACCGCCCGCTCGTAGAGGGCAATTAGGGCCCCAACCGTGTGGGCGTTGACCTCGGGAATGGTGAGGGTAATCGACTGGCGCTGGTTTTCGTAGAGCGCCTTGCGGGTGCCCTGCAAAAAGCCAAACAGAAAGTCGCCGCTGGTGGCACCGGGCTCCATCTCCACCGAGTCTCCGGCCCGGTCCTTCAGCACCTCGATAAAGGTGACAAAGAAGCTGGCCACCCCCTCGCGCAGCTGCTGCACGTAGGCGTGTTGGTCGGTGGAGCCTTTGTTGCCATAGACGGCGATGCCCTGGTAGACCAGGTTGCCATCCAGGTCTTTTTCCTTGCCCAGCGACTCCATCACCAGCTGCTGCAGGTAGCGGCTAAACAGCAGCAGACTGTCCTTGTAGGGCAGCACCACCATGTCCTTTTCGCCCTTGCCGTTGCCCGCGTAGTACCAGGCCAGGGCAATCAGGGCGGCGGGGTTGCGGCGCAGGTCGGGGATGCGGGTGGCGGCGTCCATTTCCTTGGCCCCGCCCAAAATTGAGCGAATGCTGATGCTCTGCAGAGCGGCGGGCAGCAGCCCCACCGCCGACAACTCGGAGGTGCGCCCCCCCACCCAGTCGCGCATGGGGAAGGTGGCCAACCAGCCCTCGCTGAGGGCCTGATTTTCCAGCTTGCTGCCCCGTCCGGTGACGGCCACGGCCTGCTTGGGAAAGTTGAGCCCCCGCTGCTCAAACCGGGTGCGGACTTCGACCATGCCGTTGCGGGTTTCGGCCGTGCCCCCCGACTTAGAGGTGACGATCACCAGGGTGGTGGGCAGCTTGTCTTCGAGGCGAGCCAGCAGGCGATCGATGCCCTCGGGATCGGTGTTGTCGATGAAGTGGATAGCCAGGGGCGGAAAGTCTGGCCCCAGGGCCTGCGCCACAAACTGCGGACCCAGGGCTGAACCGCCGATGCCGATGGAGAGCACGTCGGTGAAGTGCTCTTGCCCCGGGGGGTAAATGCTGCCGGTGCGCACCTGACTGGCAAACTGCTCAATGCTGGTCAGGGTCTCCAGAATGTCCTGCTTCAGCTCGGGGGTAGGGGCCAGGTCGGCATCGCGCAGCCAGTAGTGGCCCACCATGCGGTTTTCGTCGGGGTTGGCGATCGCCCCCGCCTCCAGCGCCGCCATGTCCGCAAAGGCCTTTTCGAAGCGGGGCTGCATGGCCGCTACAAAGGCATCGTCAAAGCCCATGCGGCTAACATCCAGGTAAAAGCCCAGACCCTCATGGTAGTAGAGCCAGTCTTTGTAGCGTTGCCAGAGAGCGGCGGCATCCATCCTGTAACTCCTCGGTCTAAACTGTGTTCACTAACGTTCTGAGGTGCAGTTTAGAATAGGACGGCGACGCCGACAAAAAGGGTGGCTAAACATACCGCCTATCCATCCATGAGCCCAGATTAACCACTTTGCGTTCTGGAGCTATTCTGACCCGCTGCAGCCCTACTCACCCGGCCTTGAAGGCTCGCAGACGGGTTGAGAGGCTGCGAATCACTTCGAGGGCAAATAGCGGGGTTTCCTGCACCAAAAATTTAAAGTGAGCTTCATCGACCAGCGCTAGCCGACAATCGGTTTTGGCCACCGCTGTCGAGGCTCGCACGTGGGGAATTTGCACCAGGGCGCCTTCGCCAAAGACATCTCCCGTAGAAATGGTTTCCACCACGGCTCCTGCCACCCACAGCTCCACGGTGCCCTCCATCACGCCATACATGTAGTTGCCGGGGGTGCCGATCTCAAAAATGGTATCGCCAGCCCCATAGGTCTGATGGTTCGGGGTTGTGGCCAACAGCTCAATGACTTGAATCGGTTCTAGCATGGGTCAGGGGTACAGATCAGGCCGCCGTAATTTTATAGCGCAGCCATGGCCATAAGATTAACGACACCTTAAGCTAATTGCCTCCGAAACTGGCCGCCACTGACCGACGACGATCTCCATCCCGGCTCTTATAAATTTCTTATGGTTGCTGTAATAATGTGTCGCAATGCATGTGTCGCACCGCGACCTATCTATAGAGGAGTATTTATCCATGGCCAACGGTATAGGGGGGCGTCGCGCCCGGGCGCGCAGCTTTTGGGACGACTTTAGAGCCTTTGCGCTCAAGGGGAATGTGGTTGACCTGGCCGTAGCGGTTATTATCGGCGGTGCCTTTGGGGCGATCATCACCTCCCTGGTCGAAGATATTCTGATGCCCGCCATCATTAACCCGCTGCTGGCCGAGGCTGGCACCGACTGGCGCGAGGCGGTGGTTGGCCCTGGCATTCGCCTGGGCAGCTTTTTGGGCACCATTATCGACTTTTTGATCATTGCCCTGGTGCTGTTCCTGATCATTCGCACCTTTGAGCGTTTGAAGCGTAAGGAGGCCGCCGCCGACCCAGAACCCACCATTGAAGAAAAGCTCAACGATACCCTGACTCGTCTCACCGCCTATCTGGAGAGTCGTCCCCGATAGGCCGTCTGGGGTCTCTCTGAGGTGCAGTAGCGGGCTGACCCAAGGGCGGAGACAAAGTCTGCCCAGAGTCGTTATAGTAATCGCTAATCGCTGGTTACCCGCTCTGCCACTATGCCCTCCCAACGTCAAAAACAGCTGATTGAATTTCTCCAGACGGAGTTAGCCGTTTCGTCGGAGGCGATCGCCATGGGGCTGCGAAAAGCCGGACAGACCACCAATCTGTTACCCATGGCCCTGTGGCAGTACGGTCTGGTCACCACCGAACAGCTCAGCCAGATTTTTGACTGGCTGGAGGATGTCGGCCCCGCCGCGCCCTGAGGCCGCCCTGCGCTTACTGCCGTTGGGTTACGCTCCGCTTTACCCAATCTACGGAAAACCTAATTTTTAGCTTTGACGCTGCACTGGGGGCTGTCATCAACCAGCTGCTAATCGCTTAAAAATCAAGGGATACAGCCCCTAGCCTGTCGTTTGAGTTGGGCGTAGCAAAGCCTGATATATAGCGATGGCCATTGCGCTTAGGACATTGGCCTCTTCCAAAGGCAAAAACTGGGGCAAAGGCAAAAACTGGGGCGGTGCAATGGCGTATAACCCTCGCTTTAGGGACATGGGTCATGTCCTAGCGGTTCTTCTAACGGTGCTAATGAGTCAGCAAAAAAAGTCGGTGTAGGCGCTGCGGCTGTGGCTGAGTTGGGGTCCCTGACCGTAGGCTCGCTGAATGTTGTCAAAGGTCATAACGGCGGCGGGGGTGTCGTCGGCAAGCAGGCGGCGGTTGAGCAGCAGCAGGCGATCGTAGCGCTGCAGCGCGTCGCCCCACTCGTGGTTGCACACCATCAGGGTTTTGCCTTCGGCCTGGAGTTCGGCAAAGATGCCCAGCATCAGGGCTTC
The DNA here is from genome assembly GCF_000763385.1 of Leptolyngbya sp. KIOST-1. Taxonomy (NCBI): domain Bacteria; kingdom Bacillati; phylum Cyanobacteriota; class Cyanophyceae; order Leptolyngbyales; family Leptolyngbyaceae; genus Leptolyngbya; species Leptolyngbya sp. KIOST-1. The sequence continues at coordinate 832,068 of NZ_JQFA01000002.1, read as the reverse complement.
GGTTTTTTTGTCGATGCCGGTGAAGGGTTCGTCCAAAAGCAGCAGGTCAGCGTTCTGGGCCAGGGCGCGGGCCAGAAATACGCGCTGCTGCTGACCGCCGGAGAGCTGACCGATGGGGCGATCGCACAGGTGCAGCATATCCACCCGCTCCAGGGCTACCGTAACCCGCTGTTTGGCCCGCTGACTGGGTTGGCGAAACCAGCCCGCCAGGGCGGACTGGGCCATCATCGCCACCTGCCCAGCGGTAATCGGGTAGTTCCAGTCGATGCGCGATCGCTGGGGCACGTAGGCGATCAACCGCCGCCGTCGCCGCAGCGGCATTCCCTGAAATAGCACCTGCCCACGGCTGGGCACCAGCCCCAGCATGGCCTGAATCAGGGTGCTTTTGCCTGCTCCGTTGGGGCCAATCAACCCCACCAGTTCCCCCGCCCCTACCGATAGGGAAACATCCTCCAGGGCCGTCACTCCCCGGTAGTTGACAGACAGGTTTTGAACCTCTAGCATGGCACCCATGAAATGATAACCATTATCACTTTCATCATAGTCGAGTTATCCATTTCTGGCTATCTCCAGGCCTGAACGGGGATGAGGATTATTTCTAGGAGGAAGAGGCAATGGTTTTCAATCCAGGGACGGCGACGGTGGTTCGCTGGTCGGGACGCCTGGGCCTGGTGCTGGCCCTCGGTTTAGTCGGCTGCAGCGGTGACGATGTTGCGGTGACATCCCCCGACGATGCCGCCGCTGCTGAGGCTGAAAGTCCGGTGGTGGTGGCGACTACCAGCGTAATCTGCGATTTGACCGAGCAGATTGCAGAGACAACGGTAGCGCTCACCTGTCTGCTCGAGCCCGGCGTCGATCCCCACACCTACCAGGTCCGGCCCTCCGATCGCCAGGCGATTGAGCAGGCCGATCTGATTCTCTACGACGGCTACAACGCAGCGCCCAGCCTGATTGCTGTGGTCGAAAACAGCACCACCGCTGCCGAACGGGTAGCGGTTTTTGAAGTGGCGGTGCCCGATCCGCTTTTGGGGGCAGCCCATGACCACAGTCACGACCACGGCCATGATCACAGCCACGACCACGGTCATGACCATGACCACGACCACGGCCACGACCACGACCATGACCACGGCGCTACGGCGGACGGTGAGCTAGTGCCCGATCCCCACGTCTGGCACAATCCCATCCACAACGCCGCCATGGTGAGCGTCATTGCTGACTCGCTGGCGCAGATCAACCCCGACCAGGCCGATTTCTATGCAGAAAACGCCGATCGCCTGGCCAGCCAGTTCGCCGAAATCGATCGTTGGATTCAGGCCCAGGTGACAACGGTGCCCGCCGACCAGCGACAGTTGGTCACCACCCACGAGGCGTTTAACTACTTTGCCGCTGCCTATGGCTTTGAGGTGAAGGGGGCACTCAGCGGGTTGAGTACTGAGGAAAGGCCCACCCCTGGGGCGATGAGGGCCCTGGTCGATCAGGTGAAGGCCGCCCAGGTGCCCGCCATCTTTGCCGAAGACACCACCAACCCGCAGCTGATCGAATCGGTGGCCAACGATGCCGGGGTGAGCGTAGCCGAGCAGCCGCTGCTCGTCGAAGGTCCAGGGGAGCGGGGCAGCGATGCCGAAACCGTACAGGCCATGCTGGTGGCCAACACCTGCACGATTGTGTCGGCTCTGGGGGGAGAGTGCGATCGCGCCAGTGCCCCCCTGTAGGTTTGCGAGCTGCCGTTGACCCCAGCGCTCAGCCCCCGCAGACCCCGTGCGCCCGTCAGGGTTTAGTCCTTTGAACTGGTACCGTAAGGCATTGTTACGGCTGCGGGGATTGAGCGGTCCGGCTTTCTATAATTGAGGTGTAGCCGAACGCCGCTGGCCTGGCTCCTCCACTGTCTCTAGCGCTGCACTTCCAGAGAGCCTAAAACGCGGGCCTGTATCCAGGAGACAAACCGCCATGTTTAAGAAAATCTTGGTTGCTCTCGATAACTCACCCCATCGCGAAGCCGTGTTTGAAAAAGCGCTGGACCTCGCCCGCGCTACCCAAGCTCAGCTCATGCTCTGCCATGTGCTCTCCGCCTACGAAGATGGCAGCCCCGGCATTCCCATTCGCTCCTACCAGGCCTACTATCCAGTGCTCGAAGACTCCACCTGGCGGCTGTACCAGCAGCGGTGGGAGGAGTTTGAAGCCCAGGGCATTGCCCAACTGCGCCAGGAGCAGGAAATTGCCGCCGCCGCCGGGGTCACCGCTGAATTTACCCAGGTGACCGGGGAACCCGCCGCCATGATCTGCAACGTGGCCGACTCGTGGCAGGCCGACCTGATTATGGTGGGAAGCCACGGTCGGCGGGGCCTCAGCGAACTGCTGCTGGGCAGCGTCAGCAACTACGTCATGCACCGGGCCACCTGCTCAGTGCTGGTGGTGCATCCAACGACTGACGCCGCTAGCACCCCCGCCCCCGCCACGGCCAGCGCCACGGCCTAGGGCCGCTACCGATAGCTCCTGACCCGCTTGTCTAGCTGCTGCTTGCTCACCCAGGCGACAAACCGTTGTAGCCTGGGTTCAGCCTGCAGGCGTTCTAAAGTGTTGAACTCGCGGGCCAGGGTGTGGTTGTCGAACAGGGTATGAATGTGTTTGTGGCAGGGGCGGCACAGCAGCACCGTGTCACTGGTGGGGAGCTTGCGCCTGCGGGTGTACTGGCGGGGCACCAGGTGATGTTCAGTCAGATCGGCCACCGGACGATGGCACAGCTGGCAGGGCATGGGCACTGGCTTGGCTACAGACATGACTCCTCTATTCTGGCCAATTCACCTCTGAGTCGCCAAAATAAATGGTCCCTGGCTGACGGGCCAGGGACCAAAGAATAATCTATTCAGAGTAATGTGTTATGGGCGGTAAGCGAAAAGCCTCATCGGCCAGCAAAACCAAATCCAGTAAGGGCCTGCAGCCTTAGGCCTTACGGGAGTAGTACTCAACCACCAGCAGTTCGTTGATGTTGAGGGCCACCCACTCGCGCTCAATGATGCCGTTGACCTTGGCGGTCAGCTTGGCTTTGTCCAGTTCGAGATGGCTGGGCACGTTGGCCAGACCGGGAAACTCCAGGTTGGCTTCAACCAGTTTCTTGGAGGCATCGCGATCGCGCACGGTGATCACATCACCGGGGCGGCACTGGTAGCTGGGAATTGACACCACCCGACCGTTGACGCAGATGTGGCCGTGGTTGACTACCTGACGGGCCGAGGGAATGGTGGGCCCAAAGCCAAGCCGAAAGACAGTGTTGTCGAGCCGCATTTCGAGCAGCTGTAGGATCACCAGCCCGGTCGAACCACCGGCCCGACGGGCTTTCTTCACGTAGCGCAGCAGCTGCTTCTCGGTCAGGCCGTAGTTGAAGCGCAGCTTTTGCTTTTCTTCGAGCCGCACCGCATATTCAGACTTTTTCTTGCGGTCCTGGCCGTGCTGCCCAGGGGGATAGGCCTTGCGGGGGGATTTGCGGGACAGACCCGGTAGCTCACCCAGGCGGCGTACAACCCGCAGGCGAGCGCCTCTGTATCGCGCCATAAACGTTTACTCTCCGAACATTTTCCAAAGATTCTAATCTTAGCGTTGATGCACGATAAGATCAATGGTTTGTGGGGGGATTTGGGATTTGGGTATCGGGTTTTGGGTTTTGGGCACCCATGCCCCCATGCACCCATCTACTTACCCACTCCCCGACTCCCTAATTCTGGCTCAGGCGGCTGAGAAACGCCCTCAGGCGATCGCTGCGGGGATGGCTAAACACCTCTCCCGGCCTGCCTTCTTCTTCGATGACGCCGTCGTTGAAAAACAGCACCCGGTTGGAGACTTCGCGGGCAAACTGCATTTCGTGGGTGACCACCACCATGGTCATGCCCTCCTCGGCCAGCTGGCGCATCACCCCCAGTACCTCGCCGACGAGTTCGGGGTCAAGGGCGCTGGTGGGCTCGTCAAACAGGATGGCGACGGGCTTCATACAGAGGCTGCGGGCGATCGCCACCCGCTGCTTTTGGCCACCGGAAAGCTGCTCGGGATAGGCCTCGGCGCGATCGCTGAGGCCCACTTTGGCCAGGTAGTGGGCGGCCAGGTCCTGACAGTCGCCGGCCGGAAACTTGAGTACCTTGCGCGGGGCCAGCATCAAATTTTCCAGCACCGTCAGGTGAGGGAACAGGTTGAAGTGCTGAAACACCATGCTCACCTGGCTGCGCAGGTGGTAGAGCGCCTGCCGGGGCAGCTTAGGGGCCGACACGTCCTGCCCCATCACCTCCAGGTGACCCTGGTTGATGGCCTCTAGCCGATTTAGGCAGCGCAGGAAGGTGCTCTTGCCGCAGCCCGACGGGCCAATGATTGACACCACATCGCCCTTAGTAAAGGCGGTGCTAACTCCCTTGAGCACCTCGATGGGACCGTAGCTCTTGTGCAGGTTTTCGCAGGCAATCACCGGGGTGTCGATCGCAGGCAGGGTAGCGGTCATAGAGACTGTGCCAAAAGGGGATAGCTGAATGGCGGATGGACCAAATCCAGCTCAGGTTCTGGAGTTTCTCCAGGTAAACCCCCACCTCTGGACTTGGATGAGATTTCTATATTACAGAGAATCACTGGCCCTTCAGGGGATCTGTATCGTAAAAAACATTTTTGCCGGAGCAGAATTGACTATGGTGCCTCAAACCTGGCGCTGTACCTGGCGCTGTTAAGTAGGGTTTGAGGTCTGCACAGTTTGCTGCCTGAATCGCTTATTCTGTTTGATCATTGAGGTGGTTGCGGCCCATGGTTCCTCGTATCTTGGCTAATCGGTTCTTGGCTAATCGGTGGTGGAAGCGGGTGCTGAGCCTCCTGCTCGGTCTGGTGTTGGGGCTGGGGGCGGCTCAGCTTGCCGGGGTGGCCCAGGCTCCCCCCACGGTGTGGGAGGTGGGCACCGAACCTGCCTTTCCCCCCTTTGAAATGCGGGACGACGCCACTGGTAACCTGACTGGCTTCGATATTGAGCTGATGCAGGCGATCGGTGAGACCGCCGGGCGCGAGGTACGCTTTGTCAGTCTGCCCTTCGACGGCCTGGTGCCCGCCCTGCAGTCCAACACCATCGATGCCGCCATCAGCGGTATGACCATCACCGCCGAACGGGCGCAGACGATTGACTTTTCGCGGCCCTACTTTGAGGCGGGCCTGGCGATCGCGGTCCGGGAGAGCAACGACAGCATCAACTCCCTGGAGGACCTGGCGGGCCAGCGGATTGCCGTTCAGATTGGTACCACCGGAGCGGAGCAGGCGGCCCAGGTGGAGGGTGCAGCCATTAGCACCTTCGACAGTGCCCCCCTGGCCCTGCAGGAGCTGCTGAATGGCCGGGTCGATGCGGTGGTCAACGACCTGCCCGTGACGCTCTACGCCATCAACGAGGCCAATCTGCAGGGGATTAAAATTGTCGGCGAGCTGGTCACCGAGGAGTACTACGGCATCGCCCTGCCGAAAAATTCCCCCGCCCTGGCCGACATCAACACCGCCCTCGACACCCTGCTACAGGACGGCACCTACGCCGAGATCTACCGGCGCTGGTTCTCCGCCGAGCCGCCAGAACTGCCCGCTGTGGCCCCGGCTTTGGCCCAGGCCGGTACCGCCACGGGCCTGGCTTGGGGCCGCCTGTTCCAAAACCTGATCCGGGGGGCGTGGATCACCATTCTGCTGACGGCGTTTTCGTTCTTCTTGGGCCTGATTGGCGGGGCGCTGGTGGCCTTTGCCATGATCTCGCCGATCAAGCCACTGCGCTGGCTCTGCCGCATCTACGTCGATTTCTTTCGCGGCACGCCCATGCTGGTGCAGCTGTTTATGATTTACTTCGGCCTGCCCGCCCTGTTCCAGAATCTGGGCTTTGAGTTCAGCTTTAACCGTATCTTTGCCGCGGTTTTGGCCCTCAGCCTGAATGTGGCGGCCTACCTGGCCGAGATTTTGCGGGGCGGCATTCAGTCGATCGATCGCGGCCAGTGGGAGGCGGGCGAATCCCTGGCCATGAACCCAGTTGAGACCATGCGCTACGTGATCTTTCCCCAGGCCTTTCGGCGCATTTTGCCCCCCCTGGGCAATGAGTTCATCACCCTGATCAAAGACACCAGTTTGGCGGCGGTGATCGGCTTTGAGGAGCTGTTTCGCCAGGGGCAGCTGACGGTGGCCACCACCTACCGTGCCTTTGAGGTGTATCTGGCGGTGGCGATCGTCTACCTGGTGATGACCTCCCTGGCCTCGCTGGTGTTTAAGCGCCTGGAGGTCTACATGGACCCGATCAATCGACCCAAAAAGGCGAAGAAAGACCCGGTCCCCTCGGCGATCGGAGCCTAGCCAGGAGCATCCAACCGGGCTGGGCTATCGTTTCCGTATGTCCCGGCGGGCAACCGCAACGGAGACTTCGACCCACTCGTGGAGCTGCTCCAGGTCGTCAGCCGCCAAACATGGCCCGCGCCGTGACCGGGGCCACCTGGTTCAATCGGTGAACTACGACATCTTTGAACGTCTGGCTACTGTGTCTGCTGTCCAACACTGATCAAAATTTGATACACAAACAGGCGACGCAGCGCAGCCGTTTCCTCCTGCTGCTGGTTGGCTGAGACGTGAAGTTCTGCGGTAACCACTACGCTACTCGCTACCCCGACCAGGATTAATACGATGTTCCTGAGAATGAGGTAGGTGGGAAGACAGCGCTTTTTCATGGGGGAACCTGGAGCAGCAGGCATCGGCTGGAGGGCAGACCTCAGCCAACACACTGGTTTAATTTTATGGGTTTTGAGGCCAGGTATCCAGATTTTTTTTGAAAGCCAAAAAACGAATTCAATCAAAGCGTTTGTGACGGCAATTTTTTGTCAACAACCCACCGAGTTATATCAAAGGTTGTTCCTGTTAGCTTGATCACTTTTCCGTCTGCATCGAAAAGCGGCCCCCCTCGGGCGTTGATGTAGCGAACCTGACCATCGTTGGCCCGAACAATCCGCAGGTTGGCTTCAAAGGCTTCGCCTCGACTGGCCGGGCCATAGATGGCCTCTGCATGGAGTTGTCGGTCATCGGGATGGATCAGGGTTAAGGATTCTTCGTAACTGGGGGTTGGCCCCTCGGGAGAGAGACCGTGGATCAGAAATAACTCCTCAGTCCAGTAGATTTCTCGCGTGTGAAGGTCCACCTCCCAGCAGCCAATTTGCGCGACCCGCTGAGCGGTGCGCAGCATCAATTCTGAACGTCTCAGCTGAGACTCAACCTGTCGGCGGTACTCAATTTCCTGCTGTAGGCGCGCATTGGCCGTCATCAACTCCTGCCAGATGTTGGCGGTAATACCGTCCAACGGCAGTTCTGGCTTGGGTGTTTTACCCTGAGCTGAGCGGACGACAGGGTCGTAGACCGGGTTCAAGCAGTAGCCCTGCCCGTAGTGGGTTTGAATCACATCGTCAGCACCCACCTGTTCTAGCTTGCGGCGAATGCTGCGGATGTGGCTTTTGACCGTTGCGTCACTGGGAATGTCGTCATCTAGGGTCCACAGGCGATCGCCAATTTCGCTGCGGGGAAACATCTGCCGGGGATGGCTCAGAAACAATTCCAGCAGTTGGTACTCTTTCCGATTTAGCTTTAAATCCTGGCCCTGGCAGGTAATTCGCTGGGCGACGGGGTCGAGCAACAGCGGCCCCCAGGTTAACTTGGGGTTGGCGCGACGCCCGCCTCGTCGAGCGAGCGCGCGCAGGTGGGCCAGCAGTTCAGGTACGGGAATGGGTTTGGGGAGACAGGCGTCGGCACCGCTATCTAAGCCCTGGAGGCAAGCTTCGGAAACGGCGGGCTCGATGATCAGTACAATCAGCACCGGATTGCCCGCATCGCGCAAATGCCGGCACAGACTGAGCCCGTCCACCCCAGGTAACTGGGCTTCCAGCAAGACCACGTCATACACAAAGGCTTGCAGCAAATCCCAGGCCTCTTGCCCATCGCTGGCAGCGTCAGTAATCAAATTGTGGTGACACAGCGATTGCTGCAGCTGATGTTGCAAAACGTTATCGGATGAAACCAGCAGAATTTTCATCAACTAATGGGGATGGATTAAAGCAATCCAATGAGAATAGTGTTGATATTACACGAACTTTTTACCTTTTGATGCGATCCTTACTTTCACACAAAATGCCACAGTCTTCTCCCTACAGTCTTTCCCCTACAGTCTTTTTTCTAAAGTAATGCCATGGTTTCGCCTGTTTGGATCTTGTCGGCGCGATTCGGTATCCGGCTATGACGACCTCCCTGCCTGCAATAGAGGCTTCTCAATGATGGTGTGCGTGAGTTCTCTAGCATCAGTTCATCCTGATTTTCAGTGCCCAACGTTGACCCTTTATCAATTCTGAATAGCCCTGGCTTGGATGAGGTGAGTGCCTCTTCTACTGTGTCGTGTCTCGTCAGAGGTTGAGCGTGAGTTTGTTTAGTCGCATTCAGCATCGTTTAGGGTTGGCGGTTGGAATTGAGCTGTCTCTGCTAATCGCTATTCCAGTCAAGGCGGCAGAAACTATCTTTTTTGACTACGGTTTTGTCTCCCGCTCTTTGCCCGTCAAGGCGCTGGAGGCCTTCGCCCAGATGGGGGAAGGCAGCCCAGAACTGAAGTCCTCTTTGGCAACTCTATTCAGACCGGGGCACGGCAAAAATGGGTCATTTTGTTGGCGGCGGGCACCTACGATGAGGATGAGCTATCTCAGAATGGGCCTTTCAACCCTGTCTACAGGCCGTCTATGCGGACTATTTGAGCTGCGATCAGCCGTTTGGTGTGTTTCTGATTACTGCGGTTTCCAATGATGGCATTCTGGAGGCCAGTCAGGACTTCCGGTCAAATCTCTAATTACTACTGCTGACCAAGATGAAATCAATCCTGTTCACCCTATTTCTGCTCGGTTCTATTCTGTCTTTTCTTCCAGCGGCAAGGGCTGAACAACCGGTTCTGGCCCAACAGGAAAGCGCCGAAAATAGTCAAGCGTTGCCCTGGCAACCGTCTTCTCCTATCTCGGGCCGCTACCTGGTAGATTTGCCAGGAACTCCCGTAGAACAAACCGGTACCAGTACCCTGCTGAATCACGAACTGCGCTGGCATATGCGTTCCGTGACGCGGCCAGCGGTGGATGAGATTGATTTGTTTGAGTACTACCTGGTGGCCTATGCCGATATCCCCGGAGGCTACGCTACGAGTTCCCTCAAAAAGAGGTGTTAGAGGCTGCGGCAAGGGCTGTGGTCAGTGACATTCAAGATGAGCAATTGAGCACAACCTTGGCCATTGAAGCCATTGCTTTTCAGGGACTTCCGGCTCGACTGATGACGGCCGAGGGATTAGGGCAATTTTTGGTTGCAACCCTCAGCACTACCGGCGATCGCCTTTACCTGGTGCTGGCCATTGATGACGACCAGGCCAACTTCGAGCATTTTTTCGAGTCTTTCTCTCTTATTCCTTAAATGCCATCCATGAAACCCATTTACAGCCTACTCCTCGCGATCGCGACCCTGCCCACGATCTATTCAGCGGCCCTGGCCGATGAGAGTTTGGGGAATGTCATTCGTGACAGTATCCGTGACGAAATTCGAGATGACATTCGCGACACCGTGCGCCGGGATATTTGCGATCGCAGGGCAGACCGAAACCGCGACCCCGATCTCTGCAACACCCTAGACGATATTGATCAGTTTCGCGATGGTATTCGTCGGGGCAGAAATCGGATAAGAGCGATCGATGCCATTTTTAATTAGCATAGGCTGCCCTGAATTCAAGGTTGTCAATTTCTGGCTGTCTTTAATGATAGGAATTTCATCTCTAATCCCTTCGAAAGATCCCCATTCCATGAATCCACTACACAAATTTTTCACTTTTCCTGGGTATCATTTCTAGCCCTTCAGACATCAGGAGCATACCGGGAAGGCACCTAGAGGCCTAAGACCTTTCTGGACAACCCAAGGCCATAGAACGTTGATTTTTGAAATACTTAGAACATCTTTAACTACCCCAAAAAAACTCTAACTCGGCCTTATAATCTCCAGGGAAATCCTCCCTTTGACAGATGGACTTTTTGGTACGCCCATGGAACTCAGAACACCCCTGCTGAGCCGCCTGTCTCCCCTGCTGATGGGGACAGCGCTATCCCTGTCCGTGCTGGCCACTAGCTGTCGGCCCACGCCCGAAGCCAGTGCCGCTGCGCCGGTTGTACCCGTCGATGTGGAAACCCTCCAGACCGGCACCGTTAAAACCAGCACCGAATTTGTGGGCCAACTCGAAGCTACCCAAATCGCCGAGGTACGGACTGAAACCCAAGGACGAATCGAGCGCATCCTGGTGACTCCGGGACAGGAAGTCGCGGCGGGTCAGTCTCTTCTAGTCCTGCGGCCCGACCAGGCTGAGCCGCAGTTCCAGGGGGCGATCGCTGGAGTAGATGTAGCCATGGGTCAGCGGGATAATGCCCAGAAGTCCCTGGACATCGCCAAAGCCCAGCGAGACACCGTTCAGTCCACCTTAAATTTTGATCGGGCCAACGTGGACCGGGCCCAAAAACTAGTGGCGGCGGGGGGGCTGGCCCAAATTCGTTTGGATGAAGCCCAGTCCAAACTAGAAGCCTCACAAAATCAACTGATTGCCGCCAACAAGCAGGTCGCGGCCGCCGAAGTGGCGGTCCAGCAGGCCGAAGCCCAGATTCGTCAGGCCCAGGCCCAGGCCGATGCCTCCCAGGTCAGTGTTAGCTTCCGCAATGTAGTCGCGCCGGTGGCTGGTGTCCTCGACAATCTGACGGTCAACGTCGGCGATTTCGTCAGCGTTGGTCAGGCCATCACTCGAATTGCCCAGGTCGAGAGTCTATTTTTAAATATTGAGGTGCCGCCAGAACGGGCCAACCAACTCAGAACGGGGCTGACGGTGGAGTTGCTCGATCCCAACAGCAAACAGCAATTGGCGACCGGCAATTTAATCTTTGTTGCCCCTACGGTAAACGCTAGTTCCCAGAGCATTTTAACCCGAGCCCAGTTTCAGAATGTGGAGGGGCGTTTGCGGGATGGTCAGTTTGTGGCGGCGCGCATTATCTGGCAAACTCAACCGGGAATTTTGGTGCCGACCACGGCAATCTCGCGGTTAGGGGGCAAGGATTTCGTGTTTTTGGTGGCCGAGCAACCCAACGAAAACGGCCAGGAATTTGTCACCCTTCAGCCCGTTGACTTAGGGGCGATTCAGGGCGATCGCTACCAGGTGCTGTCGGGTCTCGATCAGGGAGACCGGATTGCTGTATCTAACATTTTGCGGCTCAACGATGGTGTGGCCATTGCGCCCGAGTCCAGTGCGCCCCAGTCAGGACTGTAGGGAGGCAGCATGGCTCTTTTTTCGATCGCCACTAATTTCATCAAGCGCCCCGTCCTGACCACCGTCTGTACCATCGTGATTCTGCTGGTTGGGGCGGTTTGTATTCCACTGTTGCCGATCAACTACCTACCGGATATTTCCCCCACTCAAATTCAGGTGCGGAGTTCCTACACGGGCGCAGACGTGGAAACCGTGGAGAATACCGTCACCACTATTCTCGAGCGCAACATTAACGGAGTGGAGGGCATGGAGTCCATGGCTTCCCAAACCTTTGCCGGGACCAGCAGTATTTCGGTGCTGTTTCCCACCGGGGTGGATAAAAATATCAGCCAGGTGAATGTGCAAAACCGGGTGGCCCAGGCCCTGCCCCAACTGCCCAGCCCGGTGCAGCAACTGGGGGTATCTACCCGAGCGTCATCCAGCAGTATTTTGCTGATTTTAGGCATTTATGCTGAAAACGGCGAGTACGATGACATTTTCATCAGCAACTATGTCGACCTGAACATCACCGATGTGCTCAAGCGGGTGCCCGGGGTGGGGGATGTCTCGGTGTTTGGCCTGAAGCAAAACGCCATGCGCCTCTGGCTCGACCCTCAGAAGCTGACGGCCCGCCAGCTGACGATGCTGGATGTGAGCAATGCGCTGCGATCGCAAAACGTAGTTGTGGGGGCTGGATCGATTGGCCAGGAGCCGGTGCCGGAGGGGCAGAGCTTTGAACTCCCCATTCGCATCCAGGGGCGTCTCGAAAGCGCCGCCGAGTTTGAGAATTTAGTCATCAAAACCCTACCCAACGGCACCCTCGTGCGCCTAAAAGACGTGGGCTATGCGGAGTTAGGGGCTGAAAACTACGTCAGCAACGCCCAGGTCAATGGTCAGCCTGGGGTGGGTATTGCCATTTACCAGCTACCCGGCAGTAATGCCCTCGATGTAGGCGCTAACATCACAGCCGAGATGGAAACCCTGAGCCAGAGTTTTCCGCCGGGGCTCACCTCCTCGATTGTCTATGACACCACCGATTTTATTCGGGTGTCGATTCAGGAGGTCTTCATTACCCTGCTCCAGGCGATCGGCTTGGTGATTCTGGTCATCTTCATCTTTCTGCAAGACTGGCGCACCACCGTCATTCCGGCTGTTGCTATTCCGGTGGCGCTGATAGGCGCGCTGGCCTTTGCCTTTGCGTTTGGCTTCTCCCTCAACAGTCTGACCCTGTTCGGCCTCATTTTGGCTACGGGACTAGTGGTGGACGATGCGATCGTGATTGTGGAGGCGGTGACCACCAAAATCTCGGAGGGCATGACTCCCAAACAGGCCTCTGTCGCTGTGATGGAGGAGATTTCCGGGGCGGTAGTCTCCACCTCCCTGGTGCTGATGGCGGTGTTTATTCCCGTGGCGTTTTTTCCGGGGACGACGGGGCAGTTGTACCAGCAGTTCGCCCTGATTATTGCCTTTTCCGTGGTGGTTTCGACCTTTAACGCCCTCAGCTTTAGCCCGTCGATGGCAGCTATTTTGCTCCGTTCCCAGGCGGAAATGGCCGCCGATGCCGACTCTGGGGGCCCCCTGCGCTGGTTCTTCGACAAGTTTAACCAGGCCTTGGCCTGGATTTCTGCCCAGTACAAAGCTGCGGTCGCCTACCTGATTCGCCTGCGCTACGTGGTGATGGCCGTGTTTGTGGCGGGTCTGGTGGCCACCTACTACATGTTTATGGCTGTGCCGGGGGGCTTTGTGCCCTCGGAGGACCAGGGCATTGTGCTGGGCACGGTGCAGGGCCCGGACGGGGTCTCGGTTAGCTATACCGATCAGGTGATGCGCTTTGTGGAAACCAGCCTGCGGGAAATTCCCGAAGTCGAGTCCTATTTTGTCGCTAGCGGTGCCGGGTTGCAGGGTAGCGGCCCTAACCAGGGTCTCTTTTTTGCCAAACTCACCCACTGGGATGATCGCACCGGCCCCGGGCAGGATGTCAATAGCATTCTCCGACGGCTCAATCAACGGTTTTTCCAAAATCGGCAGGCGCGCATTGTGGCCTTTAACCCGCCCCCCATTCCCGGCTTTAGCGCCACGGGGGAGTCAGAACTGGAGTTGCAGGATCGCAGCGGTGGCCGCTTGACGATGGATGACTTCTTGGGGGCGGCGCAGGATATCCTGACGGCAGCCAACGCAAAGCCTGCCATCAATGGCACGGCTCGTACCCAATTCACCACCGGCACCCCTCAACTCCAGATCGATCTTGATCGCAACCAGCTCGAAGCGCTCGATGTCGATTTCCAGCAGGCGTTGCAAACCATCGGCGCTTCGGTGGGGTCCCAGTATGTCAACGACTTCACCCTTGGCACCCGCAGCTATAAGGTGTTTGTACAGGCCCAAGGCGACTACCGCAACAGCCCCGATGACCTGGAAAATCTATACGTGCGATCGCGCACCGGGCAGATGATCCCCCTGGGCCAACTGGCCACCATCAGCCCCATCACCGGGCCGCAGATTATTCCCCACTTCAATGGCTATCGCTCGATTCGGCTCCAGTTTAGGGAAGCCGAGGGCTACTCTAGCAGCCAGGCGATCGCGGCAATGGATGCAGCGGTTAAAGAGGCCGCGATCCCCGGTCTGGGCAGCGACTGGATTGGTCTGGCCAAGGAGCAACTGGCCGCCGGAAATCTGGGCGCCCTGGTGTTCCTATTCGGCATCATCATGGTGTTCCTTACCCTGGCTGCCCAGTACGAAAGCTACATTGACCCCATCATCATTCTGCTGACGGTGCCGCTGGCCATGCTGGGTGCCTTGGGGTTCATTGCCCTGCGGGGGCTGAACAACGACGTGTATGTGCAGGTGGCCCTGGTGATGCTGATTGGCCTCGCCAGCAAAAACGCCATTCTAATTGTGGAGTTTGCCAACCAGTCCCGGGCCGAGGGGTTGACCCTGGTGCAGTCGGCCCAACGAGCCGCCGAGGAACGGTTCCGCCCGATTTTGATGACGGCAATTTCCTCCCTGGTGGGTTTCTTCCCGCTGGTGATTGCCACCGGGGCCGGGTCTGCCTCCCGCTGGGCGATCGGCAGCGCCCTGTTTGGCGGGCTGCTGGTGGCGACGGTGCTCAGCTTCTTGATTGTGCCGGTGCTCTATGTGGTGATCAAAAGCCTGGCAATGCATTTTCTGGGCTCGAAAACGCCGCCGCCACCCAGCGATGACGACAGCGCTGGCAATGGCTTTAAGGGAGATGATGGCGAGTTTATACCCGAAGCCGGTCTGGTCTATCTAGAACCCGAAACAGGATTGGTCTATCCAGAGCCCGAAACAGGACCGGTCTATCCAGAGGCAGAAAAGCCCGTGCATCAGCCGTTTCAGGAAGGGGAAAATCCGGCTTAAAGCTGTTTATGACTGCTGGTGGGCGGTGCCCACCCTACGGGAGGTTGCTGGTGGGCGGTGCTCACCCTAGGGGAGGTGAATCTTGAACTGGCGCAGAATGTTTTACACCGGTCTGGTGAATACCGTGGTGGGCATTGGCTTGGGGCTAGTGCTCGGCAAGCTGGTGGAGTCTCCCTATACCAGCCCGGCCTATCGCAATCTGGACAGGATTTATATGACCGTGGGTGGGGTGGGCGGCTTTGCCCTCGGCTGGAGCTGGGAGGGCTTGCGCCAGTTGAAGACTAAGCGCGATCTGGAAGAGAGTCAGCGACCGCCAGGGAAATCCTAGTACCGCTACGGGAAATCCAAAAGCAAAATTAAAGGGAAAATCCCATGGAGCATAATCCCCTACTGACCATCCAGGTCGACCTGCTGATTCTGCTGCTGCTCGCCAGTCTGGCCGCCGTCACCTTGACGCGGGTGCAATTCCCCTACACCGTGGGACTGGTTCTGCTGGGCCTACTCCTGGGGGGACTGGCCGACTGGTTTCCTGCCCTGGCGGTACTGAATACCTTCAACCTGTCCCACGATCTGATTTTGTTCGTCTTCGTACCGCCCCTAATTTTTGAGTCGGCTATCAACCTGGACGGTCGCCTGCTGCTGCGGAACTTGCTTCCGGTGCTGGTCTTGGCGGGGCCGGGGTTGCTGATCTCGACGGCGATCGTGGGGGCCATCGTCGCCTGGGGCACCCCCCTTACCCTGGGGCAGGCGCTGCTGTTTGGCAGCTTAATTTCCGCCACCGACCCCGTTGCGGTGATTGCCCTGTTCAAAGAACTGGGGGCTCCGAAGCAGCTTTCCGTGCTAGTGGAAGGCGAAAGCCTGTTCAACGATGCCACCGCCATCGTCACCTTCAATATCATTCTGGCCCTGGTGCTGTCGGGGGCTCCCCTCAGCGGCGATACCCTGGTGCAAGGGGGATTCAGCTTTTTGGTGGCCTTCGCAGGGGGGCTGGTCGTGGGGGCCGTTCTGGGCTTTTTGGGGCAGTTTCCCCTGCGGTGGGCGCGGGAAAATCGACTGGTGCTGTCTACCCTGTCCCTGGTGTTTGCCTACGGCACTTTCCTGCTGGCGGAAGAGGTGTTTGGCGTGTCGGGGGTGATTGCCATCGTCAGCGCGGGGCTGGTGGTGGGCTGGCTGGCCAATAGGTATCTCGACCCCGACGTTAAAGCCTTTGGCAAAGAGTTCTGGGAATACGTGGCATTTCTAGCCAATAGCCTGATCTTTTTGCTGGTAGGCATTACCGCCGCTGGGTTTGATATTGTGTCTCAGCTCACCGAGGCAGGTGCACTGCTGGCAGAACTGGGAGTAGCGGTGCTGGCCATCCTGGTCTCGCGGGCGGTGGTAGTCTTTGGCCTGACCCCTCTGATCAATAGGTTTCAGCCCCACAACCGGGTGAGCTGGCCCTTTCAGGTGGTGAGTTACTGGGGCGGTCTGCGGGGGGCTGTCTGTCTGGCCCTGGCCCTGAGTTTCGATCCCCAGTTTCCTAACCGCGACCTGATGGTGCTGCTCACCCTGGGCGTGGCCCTGTTTACCCTGTTCCTACCGGGCACCACCATCTCCCGCCTGATGCAGGGGCTGGGGCTGGATCAGCCGCCCATTCTAGAGCAGGTGAAGCTGCACCTGGGGCGCATCGTGGCCGACCAGCAAGCCCTTCAGGATCTGGCCGCCATGAAAGCTGGTGCAGACGTCTTGTTTGCCGAGCCGATTGACCAGATGGAAGTGGAGCAGCGACAAACCTTGGAGCAGTCTCAGCAGTCTCTGCGGGAGTTAGCTCAGCGCTTAGATCTGGAGCCCAACCAGGTGAAGCAGCTGGTTGGGTTGATTGCCCTCTCGGCAGAAAAGGCGTTTTATCGCCGGGTCTACGATGCCGGTCTGGTTGCCCCCAACGTGCTGAACCAGATGAACCTGCTGGTGGCCCTCAAATCCGATGCGGTGAAGCGGGGAGCCATGCCGCCAGACCTAAACTATATTGACCCGGTGGAGTTGCGGTTACAAAATCTGCGCTATCGACTGACGGAGCGGTATTTCCCCAATAGTAAGGCTTTGCAAGATATGCGATCGCATCTCCTCACCGCCCAGTATGCCTACCATGCCGTACAACTTTATGCCGCTCAACAGGTTTACCGAGAGATGCAGTACATCGCCACCGCCGCCAAAATCCCCGATGATTTGCTGCAATCCTGTCTGGAGGCCTACCAGCAAAGCCGTACCGAAGCTCTGGCCGAACTGGAACGCATTGCCGCAGAAAATCCTGCGATCGGGCAGATGTTTCTACGCAATACTCTGGAGCAGGTAACCCAAAGAACCCGCGCCAAAGTGGTCAAAGACATGCAAGCAGAAGGGCTGGTGTCAATTCAGAGTGGAGCTTGAAGAAAGAAGTTGCCACTGTTCTGAAGAATCCATCGCTTGATGAATAAATATTTTCTGGTTTACAGTCCCCGCTATTCAATTAAAAGGTAAAACCCATGAAAGTAGAACGTTCTGACCAACAAGACCTGACCCCTGAAGAACAGGCCCATCTGGCTAAGCTCAAACAGTTGGTCGAAGATGCCCTGGCCGATGGCCGGTTGTCTCAGAGTGAACGTAACCGTCCCAGGAATTTAACGAAGGCTTAGGGATTTTGGGCTAGGAGTCCCGGTAAGGTGAAGCGATGAGCGACGAGATCGAGATAGCTGGAATCCGAGTTCCGAGGGCCGACTGGGAAGCGACCCCCGCTAGCATCCAAATGTTAGTGCGGGTTCTGAGTGAGCGGCTGATGGCGTTGGAAGAGAAAGTCAATCAGAATTCACAGAATTCATCAAAACCACCGTCAACGGATGGCTTTGGCAAAGGTGTTAAAGCCAAAGGGAAAGGCAAGAAAGCCCCGCGAGAGCAGAGCGGGAAAACTGCTCCTCGCGAAGCTCGAAAACTATATCCCGCCGAAGATTGTCGAGCCGTCCATGAGGTGATTCCCCCGGCCTGCGACGCCTGTGGAGCTAGCTTATCAGGCCACGATTCTCATCCTCACCGCCATCAAGTGATAGAAGTGCCACCGGTTAAACCCGAGGTGGTGGAGTATCGATTGCATGGCCTGAGGTGCCCGTGCTGCGACACGGTAACCCGCGCCGAGCTGCCGTCGGGGGTCTCTGCCCTGGGCTATGGTGAACGACTGACGGCGATGGTGGCCTTGCTGAGTGGGGGGTACCGGCTGAGCTATCGGCAGGTGTGTGCGGTGATGGACGACCTCTTCGGGGTGCGCCTCTCTCGTGGTGGCATCGGGCGTTTGCGGCAAGAAATCAGTGACGCGGTGAGTCCGGCGGTGGAGGAGGCCAAGGCCTACGTGCAGAGCCAACCCGTGATGCATAGTGATGAAACCAGTTACCCCCAAGGCAATCGAGACGGGGGAAATCCCCAGCGCACTAAAGGCTGGCTATGGGTGCTGGTGACGCCGCTGGTGAGTTTTTTCGAGGTGGTGCTCAGTCGGTCACAGGCGACTGCTAAAGCCCTGATTGGTGAAGAGTTTTCAGGAATTGTCACCTCTGACCGCTACAGCGCCTACCGGTGGATTGAGGTGACCCGATGGCAGGTGTGCTGGGCGCATCTGAAGCGAGACTTCACCGCCATGGCAGACCGTAGCGGCGTCTCGCGTGAGATTGGCGAGGCGCTGCTGAGGCGGCAGCGGCGATTATTTCGCTGGTGGCACCGGGTGCGTGATGGCACCTTGGTACGCTCCGACTTTATCGAGTTCGTCAAACCCTTGCGGGCTGGCTTTAACAGGTCGGCCCCGACCACCAGCGCAAACCTGGCCCCCGGCCAAATTTGCCGCGCCCGCTCCAGGGTGACGACGGTGCGCCGGTGGCTGAGTTCGGGGTGCACCTGCACCCGCTGGGGCGGGGCGTCTAGCTCGTCAATCAGCAGCTCCAGCATGCGAAAGCGATCGCCCAGGTCGGTCTGGTGGGCTTTAAACGGGTTGTTGGCCGTCCACACCGCCACGTGGTCAAACTGGGTGGCCAGCCAGGCCAAAATGGCTGCGTGTCCCCGATGGGGCGGGTCGGCGCTGGTGCCAAACAGGGCAACGTGGAGCCCGGTGGCGCGATCGGTGGAACGTTCCGGTGAGGTCATGGCGGCCATCCTCAGGACTGGGACTGGGGCTGCGGGCCGCGACGGGTGCGCGCCGTCAGCTCGGCTAGGGCATCGGAGAGGGCGACGGGGTAGGCGGCGGGCTGCTCCAGAGAACCCTTCAAGGATCGCTACGAGACCTACTACCGGCAGCGCATGCTGCAGAAGTTGGGATTTGAGCAGCTAGACGCCGATCTGGCCACCGCCCTGGTCAATCAGACGATCGACCTGCTCAGTGCCGTCCAGGTGGGCTACCATCTTTACTTCCTCAATTTGAGCCCGAGCAGGAGGACTCTCTGGAGGCTCATGGTCAGCCTCTCTCTCTAGCTTAGAAAGTTCGATGAGGGACGCTTACGAGTGAACTTCAATCCATCAAATCCTTTATCAACGCCGATCACAAAGTTACGGCAGATGAGTTGCGAACCATTAAAACAACGGTTCGAGCAATGTTGGGAGAGGCAACCGTAGAGTTCAACTGGGAGTAGGAAGTACCTCATGGGCCTGAAGACTACGGTTAAGTCTTTTGCGTCAAAGCTTCTGGCTTTTCAGCGATCGGAATCCAAGTTTGTATGGATTCTGATCGCTGTTTTCATGCTGATTTTGTTTAGCCCTTTTCTGCCAAGTCACGGCTGGGGCAGCTATATTTTCCACCTCTTGTTGTTGTTTGTTATTCTGTCAGGGATTTTGGCCGCCAGCGATGAAAGACAAATTATTCGCCAGATCACATTTATCGGAATTTTTGTGGTTGCCCTTGACTGGATTGGGTTTTTGGCCCATAACTATTTGCCAAAACTTGAACTGTTTATTTTTGCTCTATATGCTCTAGTGATGGGCTTAATCACAGTGGCCATTATTTTGGCCATCCTTAGAAGTCCTCAGGTGACAGCCAATATTATCTGTGGATCCATTGCCGGATATTTGCTCATTGGTCTTTCTGGGGCATTTGTTGCTTTACTTATAGAAACTCTGCATCCGGGTGCTTTTTTGCTGGGTGGTGAACCACTCAGTCGGGAGGGGTTAGCGGATGAGTTGATTTACTACAGCATGGTGAGTCTTTCCACCATTGGTTATGGCGATATCACACCAGTTGCTCCTATGGCTCGTTCTGTATCCCTGGCGGTTGGCCTGACCGGGCAGATTTATCTCACGGTTTTGGTCGCTGTGCTGGTGGGCAAGTTTCTAAAAGACTGATGTATAGCCATCGCCAGAACCGTTAGGACATGACCAATGCCCCTGAAGCGATGGCTATACACCATTGCGCCGCCCAAGTTTTTGCCTTTGGAAGAGGCCAATATCCTGAGCGCAATGGCCATCGCTATGAATTGTTCAAGCTGACTCTGCTTTGGTTACCCTCGGTTGGGCCGGGCAAACGCCGTTTGCCTAGCCTGAGGCCTTACGGTTGTTCGCCCCAGGAAATCAGGGGTAGTCAAGAAAGATTTCATAGGATTCTGTGGGTTTTGCCGCCAGGCATCCAAGATTTTTTAGCGCCGAAGCAGGGAGTACAGCATTTACTCAAAATTTAGCTGGTACTCGACGAAGGCTCGCCCGGCGTTGTTGGCATTGGTCGAGCCGCTTAGGCTCCAGTTCTGATTCAGGCGATAGCGAACGTTGAGCGCCCAGGGCTGACTTTGGTTGAGCACCTGAACCAAACTGGCGGAGAGGTTCTGGGTGATGCCGGCGGTCGCCCCCACCCCAAGCCCCAGGGTGTCTTTGTTGGTGGTGGGCAGCACCGTGGTCGCCACCAGCCGCAGCCGCCGTAGTCCCAGGGACCGCGCGATCGCGTCCTGACTATCCGCCGTCAAGGCTGACAGCAGGTTGGACCCCAAGGCTAAGCCAGGTTCTGCACCCCCCAGACCCGTCAGGTAGCCCCCCGTGACCATTCCCAGGAGCTGGTTTTGGGAGTAGGCATAGCTGCTGGTCAAGCTCAAAGCACTAACGTTATTGATTAGGCGACTGGCTTGGCCCTGCACCCGTGCTTCAATATGCAGCTCGTCGAAGATGGTGGTGCTAGCCAGCGGATCGAAGATGGGTACCTCTGCAGCTCCAGTGGTGGTGTTGAGGGTGTTGATGGCGTACTGCCGCTGTAGCGGTACGTTAGCCGACAGAACCACGTCTAAGTAGGGGTCTAGGCCATTTTCCGGCCTGAATTGAACTTGATTGGTGTGCCCCGGTTCCAGGAAAAACTCTGTGGTAACGGTGTTGAGCCAGCCCTCGGTGAGGTTGATATCGCCGTCGGCAGCTAGCCCTGGAATAGGTCCATTGAGGGCGATATCGCCGTTGAGGCCAAGGGAGAGCAGCGGCAGCACCTTGATCCGAGCCGGCTCGAGGGAAATGCGCAGGTTGTCTAGCTGTATGGCCATGGGAGGGGCCGCTCTGGCCAGGGAGTTTCTCCACGCGCTGAGCCGAGCCTTGTTGTTCAAAACGGCATTGGCCTGGGTGAGCAGCGCCCGCCCCACGGCGACCTGAGTATTTTGCAGGCGCACCTCACCGCCCAGAACCGGAGTCAGCAGGGCCTGGGAGAAGGAGAGGTCGCCGTGGACCTGGCTGCGCACTTCGTTGGCGTAGTTGACGTCAAGATCGGAGAAGGCCAGGCGCAGACCCGGGGCGGCAGGGCCCAGCTGGCCCAGTAGAGGAATCTGTCCGGCCAGGGTGAAGCGACCATCAAACAAGCTGCCGGTCAGCTCGTTGACCTGAATTTGATTGCCCTGGAGCTGGATAGTGCCCGTGAGATTCTCCAACGAAGCTCCCAGCCAGGGGCTGAGAAAGCGGGCGTCATCGAAGTCAACCAGGCCCCACAGGAGGGGCTGTCGCGGGGTGCCCTCCAGCCGCACATCGACGGTGGCATTGCCGCCGCCCCAGGCCAGGGCCGGGGTGAGCAGGTTAACCAGTGCGAAGGCGTCATCTTTGAGGGTGGCCCGCAGGGCGATCTGGTCGCTGGCGGGGCGCACCGTCATAAACGGCAGCGCGTAGGGAATGTGGCCCGCGAAGGTGAGAGGTTCTGGGGCTGAGCCGAGGATGCGGCCATTGACGCTGAGGAGGGCGTTTTGGTACTGGAACCCACTGCTGATTTCGGTGATGGGCTGTTGGTTCACGCTGGCCTCGGCGACATCGAGTTGGCCAGCCAGGGTGGGGTTGGTGTAAGGGCCGGTGAGCTGGGCGCTGAGATTGAGCAGGCCGGTGACGGCAACGGGGCTCTCAAGCAGGGTAGCGGCGGCGGTGAGGGGCAAACCTGCGGCCACCACAGCCAGATTGGACGCTTGGGGGGAGAGATCGCCCACCAGGCTGAGGCGTGTGTCTGCGGCGAGAAACTCGACCGGGTCCAGGGAGAGGGTTTGACCGCGCAGCTGCCCCCGGGCCAAAAACCGATTGTCAAAGTCGTAGCGTCCCCAGGCCCAGTTTTGGCCGGTGAATTCAAAGGCGGCGTCTAGTCCCTCGGTGGCCGAGGCCTTAACCCCCAGGGTGCCAGCCACCTGCCCCTCAAGCTGGTTCAGGGCCGGGAGCAGGGCGGTGGCTCGGGCGTCAATGCGCGCTGCCCGGAGCTGCCTGAGCACCTGGGCCAGCTCGGCCTGCTCCCGCAGGGAGGCCGTGGCGTCCCCCACCGGGGTCACCACCAGGTCGGCAGCCGTTCCCAGCCCCAGGGGAGCCAGCACTCGACCCAGGTCGGCGTAGCTGTAGAGGTTGAGGGCGGCCAGCAGGGCTTGAAAATCGGCTCCAGCGGTGGTGATTTCGGCCTGTCCCTGCCACTGGGGCCACAGTCGGCCGCTGCCAACAATTTGAAACTCGGTGCCGGGGCTGAGCTGAAGCACCCCGCCGGTCAGCAGGGCCAGGCCCTCGCGGTACTGCAACTGGCCGGTGAGGCGATCGCTGTGCATTGGGCCCAGGGCCAGGCGATCGAGGGTAAAGCTGGCCACGGCGGCCGGGTTTAGCCAGTCAGCCAGATCCAGGCTGGCGGTGGCGCTGAGCGTGCCCCCCAGCAGCCCCAGGTCAGGGCGAGGCACAGGCCGCAGCCCCAGAGCGGCTAGATCAAAGTTGCGAATTTCGGTATCCAGGCTGTTGCCGCGCCGCTGGCCGCTGGCCATCCACTCCCCGTTGGCCAGCCGAAAGCTCCTGGGGCGCAGGTCGGGGTCGAGGCGGGCAGAAATTTCTTCAGTCGGCCCACGCAGGGCGATCGTGGCCCCGCCAGTGCGGGAGGCCCGGATCGGTCCCGAGACGCCTGCGGCCAGAGCCACATCGTTGATTCCCACCTGGTGCAGCCCCATAGTGCCCTCCAGTTGAGGATTGTCCAGGCTGCCGCGCAGGGTGCCATTAAAATCTAGACTCCCTCTGGGCTGGAGCCAGGCGGGGCCCCCGAGTAGACCGTAAGCCTCGCCCAACTTGAGATCCCTCAGGCGGGCGGCCAGGTCAAAACGGCCCACCTGGGGCCGCCTGCCCTGGGGCAAAAAGCGAATATTGATGCCGCCAGAGGCGGAGAGGTTGGGGGTGATGGCCTCGGCAATCTCGAGCCGCTGGCCTGTCCAGGCAAAGCGGGTGCGGAGGGAGCCGGGCAGCACCTGGTCGATTTTGGCCAAATTGAGGTTGGCCAGGCTGAGGCCAGCGGGGGCCAGGGGAATGGCGTGGGAGAAGGCGGCCCGCCCCTCGGCGCGGACGCTCTCTGGGGTCAGGGCCAGGAGGGAACCCGAGGCCTGCAGGTCGGTGTCGAGGGTGCCGCGCAGCTGGGGCGAGACCCGGCCCAGGCCCAGGGCGTTGCCGGTCACCTGGGCCTGCCAGTCGCGGCGGTTCAGGTCGGCGATCGCCTCGGCCTGCAGCCTGCCCTCCCCGACTTGAAACACCGTTTCTTGAGCTGAAATCAGGCCATCGGCGTAGCGGATCTCCCCTCGCCCAGGGAAAGTGGATTGGGGCAGTTGCCAGGTTGCTTCGCCCCGCAGATCGGCGTCCTGCAGGTTGGGCACGGTGCCAACAAGCCGGGCTTCGGCCAGCAGGGGCCCCAGCCGCCAGGTATCCGGCAGGGGTAGACCGTAGAGGGCGGCTAGGCCGTCGAGGGGGAGGTCGGTTTGGGCGGTGAGGGTGAGGGCTGGGGGGACGGGCTGGGCGGGAGTGGGGCGGTGGCGATCGGTCCGGGGGCGATCGCCCCGCCGCCGGGCTTCCTGCAGTGCTTGGCGCAGCGCTTTGCCCAGCAGGATGTTTCCCTGGGCGGTCACGGTGCCGCCCGTGGCAGGGCGCAGGGTGGCCTGGTGCAGGGTCGCCCCCTCGAGGTTGGCCCCAAAGCGGGCCGTAAGGCTCTCAAAGCCGAGGCGATCGATCTGCACCTGACCCAGATTGGTCAGTTCTCCCACTACCTGAGGATCCTCCAGCGGCCCGGTGACGGTGGAATTGAGCTGAAACCGCCCTTCGGCCTCGATGGGCAGGGTTTGGGCTAGGGCCTCAACCACTTGATCCAGGCTGACATCGGGGATGGCGATGGCCAGGTCATGGCCCGTTTTGCGATCGATGCGGCCCGCCGCCTTGACCAGAATGGGGCCAAACTTGAGGGAGCTATTCTCCAGGCGTCCGCCCACACCATCGAACACAGCCGTACCGTTGATGTCGTGCAGGGCCGAGGGCAACTTGCTGAGCACAATGTCACCGTTGCGGAGGCGAGCGGTGCCTTTGACGGTGAGCCGGTCGGCGGCATCGGGGCGATACCTGAGGTCGAGGTTGGAGGACAGCAGCCCGTTGCGCAGAAACAGCTGCCCGCCTAGGAGCGGATTGATCGACTCAATTGGCAATTGCTGGGCCTGCACGGCCAGATTGACCTGGCGGGTGTCCAGCTGACCTTCACCGCGCACTTGAAAGGCCCCATTGTTGAGCCGCCCGCCCACTACCAGGGCGACCGTCTGGTTGTCGGGGCCGCTGAAGCGCACCCGCAGGTTGACGTTTTGCAACAGAATCAGGGTGGCGCTGGTGACCCCCTCAGGCAGTTCCACGATGGAGGTACGCGACAGGGGGCCAATCGCCAGCTCGGCATTGCGAATTTGCAGACTGTGCAGCTCGGTTCTAAAAAAGCCTTCCTCTCCCACCGACTGTGGCGGCTCGACCCGCCACTCGCCGTCAAACCCCTGCTTGAGGGAAACCTGCGGTTCGATAAAGATCAGGCTGGGGCGCAGAGTGCGTCTAAACAGCAGCTCCAGCGGGTTGAAGTTGACCTCCAGCGCCCTGGACCGCACCCAGGAAAAGTTGTCTTCGGTGGGGGGCACGATCGATGGTCCCAGCCGCACTCCCGTGGGGCTAAACCGCTCAAACTCGCCCACTTTGATGGGCCGGCCCAGGGCATCGCTGAGGTTGCGCTGCAAAAATGGGGGAATTTCTCGCCGCGCCAGGCTGTATCCCCACCAGCCCAGGGCCCCACCGCCCAGGGCCAGGGCCCCACCCACCAGGGCCAACCGCTTGGGCCAGCGTCGTCTGGGCGGGCTGGTCTGGCCGTCAAAATTGGGGGAAGCTTCGAGAGCCATAGCAACTCAACCGCTGGAAAAATGGCCTGGCACAGCCCTAGGGGCTGTCATCAATTAGCTGCTAACCGCTCCAAAAAACAAGGGTTACAGCCCCTAGCCTGTCGTTTGGGTCGGGCGTGGCAAAGCCTGATGCACCGGGCTTTCGGCCACAATTGATGGACACGCCCTACCGACGCGAATTTAATTAACTTACCGCAAGCATCTACCGATAGAGATAGATTTTAGAAATAGTTGAGAATTTCGAACCCAATACGTCCACCCCAGCTGTGGGCAGCCACCGATCGCAGCTCCTGCCCTCCTGTATCCTTAAGCTTCAGGAATTTGGATACGAACAGAAGGTCATGCTAGGTCTAGCGATTCACACCTGCGGCCCCGCTCTGGGGCTGGCTCTGGGCAATTTTGAGGGCGAGATCCGCCAGCAGACCTGGCCCCTGGGCCGCGATCTTTCAACCCAGCTGCACCCTCTGCTGATCGAGTTTGTCGCTCCCCACCCCTGGTCCGATTTCTCGTTTTTGGCGGTAGCCCAGGGGCCGGGGGGGTTTACGGGCACCCGGATTGGGGTGGTGACGGCGCGCACCCTGGCCCAGCAGCTGGAGATCCCGCTATTTGGGGTGTCGAGTCTGGCGGCGGTGGCCCAGCGCGCCCTCAAGGACCTTTCCAGTCAATCCCAGGGGCCCAGTCAATCCCAGGGGAAGGCTGACGGGGCCATTGCGGTGGAGATGCAGGCTCGGCGGGGGCAGCTATTTACCGCAATTTA
Organism: Leptolyngbya sp. KIOST-1; assembly: GCF_000763385.1. Classification (NCBI taxonomy): domain Bacteria; kingdom Bacillati; phylum Cyanobacteriota; class Cyanophyceae; order Leptolyngbyales; family Leptolyngbyaceae; genus Leptolyngbya; species Leptolyngbya sp. KIOST-1. Next base: position 805,997 of record NZ_JQFA01000002.1, on the reverse strand, counting down.
TCAACCAACGGCCAGCGGCCTAGAGTCAGTCCACGCGGACCAGGTGCTCTCAGCCGAGGATTGGGAAAAGCAGCTGTCTCAGCACCCCCACCCGCTCCATCGAGCGATCGCCGGGGAGGACCTGGCCGAGACAGTGACCCAGGTGCTGGATCTGGCCCACCAGCGCTGGACTGGAGGCGATCGCCCCGACTGGTCAACCGTGCTGCCTTACTACGGTCAGCACCCGGTGGATCGGTAGGCGGTGCTAGAGGGCAACGGCAGCGGGCGGCAACCAAAGTATCCCCCCACGCAGATTTTTCAGGATTGGGCGGCTACACTGGGCCGCAATGCCTGGGGCGACATCGCTGCGCCGTCCAGGGCCAACGCCCACTGCCCCCTCCGGTCTGCACTATGGCCAAACCAATTATTTTTACCGTCGATGACGATCCCGATGTCCTGCAGGCGATCGCCCGCGACCTGCGGCGGCACTACGGCGAACACTACCGCGTCATGCGGGCCAGCTCCGGGGCGACGGCCCTCGTAGCGCTCCAGCAAATTACGCTGCGCGGCGACCCGGTAGCCCTGCTGCTGGTCGATCAGCGCATGCCCGAAATGGGCGGGGTGGAGTTTCTGGAGCAGGCCATAGAGCTGGTGCCCGGAGCCAAGCGCGCGCTGCTCACCGCCTACAGCGACACCGATGCGGCTATCAAAGCCATCAACGAGGTCAGCCTCGACTACTACCTGCTCAAGCCCTGGGACCCGCCGGAGGAGAAGCTGTACCCTGTGGTGGACGACCTGCTGGCCGACTGGCAGGCCCACTTTCATCCGCCCTTTGAGGGCATTCGGGTGGTGGGCGATCGCTGGAACCCCCAGAGCCACGAGATCAAAGACTTTCTGGCCCGCAACCAGATCCCCTACCGCTGGCTCGACGTGGAGCGCAGCGAGGAGGCCCGCACCCTGGCGGGCTGCGGGGCCGATGGTGTGACTAAGGCCCAGCTACCCCTGGTGCTGTTCCCCGAGGGGGACCCCCTGCACCAGCCCAGCACCGCCGAGCTGGCCAGCCGCATTGGCCTGCAAACGGCAGCGGCCAAGCCCTTCTACGACCTGGTGATTGTCGGCGGCGGCCCCGCCGGGCTGGCGGCGGCGGTCTACGGGGCCTCCGAAGGGCTGCACACGGTGCTGATCGAGCGCGAAGCCCCCGGCGGCCAGGCGGGCACCAGCTCCCGGATTGAAAACTACCTGGGCTTTCCGGTGGGGCTGAGTGGCGGCGACCTGGCCCGCCGCGCCGTTACCCAGGCTCGCCGCTTTGGGGTCGAGATTCTGGCTCCCCAGGCGGTACAGAGCCTGCGCGCCGACAGCGACTACCGCCTGCTCACCCTCAGCGACGGCAGTGAAATCAGCGCCCACGCGGTGATTCTGGCCCTGGGGGTGTCCTGGCGGCGGCTCGACACCCCCGGCCTGGAGCGCTTTGCCGGAGCCGGGGTCTACTACGGCGCAGCCCAGGCCGAAGCCCTGGCCTGTGAAGGGGAAGACGTATACCTGATCGGCGGAGCCAATTCGGCGGGCCAGGCGGCGATGAACTTCGCCAAGTACGCCCGGTCGGTGACTATGCTGGTGCGGGGCGACTCGCTGACCCGGAGCATGTCGCAGTACCTGATTGACCAAATTGCGGCCACCCCCAACATCACCGTGGCGACTCACACCAGCGTCATCGAGGCCAAGGGCGGCACCCAGCTGGAGGCGCTGGTGCTGCAAAATGCCGCCACCGGGGCCAGCGAAACCGTGCCCGCCCAGTCGCTGTTCATCTTCATTGGCGCGATTCCCCACACCGACTGGCTGGGGGACCTAGTGCAGCGGGATGGCCGGGGCTACCTACTCACCGGGCCAGATCTGGCCAGTACGGAGGTGCCACCCCACCAGGTGTGGTCCTTAGAGCGATCGCCCTTTTTGCTCGAAACCAGCCTGCCGGGGGTGTTTGCGGTGGGCGACGTGCGCCACGGCTCGATCAAGCGGGTGGCCTCGGGGGTGGGGGAGGGGTCGATCTGCGTGCAGTTCGTGCACCAGTATTTGGGGGCGGTGCGATGAGTACCTCTGCCCTGTGCCTGGAGCATCTGCGGGCGATCGCGCCCTTTAACCATCTGCCTCAGGAACGGCTGGCGTGGGTGTGCGATCGGGCCACCTCCTTCCCCCTGGCCAAGGGCGACTACCTGGTCAAGGAGGGGGACCTCACCACTACCGTCTACGTGATCGCCTCAGGTCGCCTCGCCATTACCCGCCAGAGCGAGGGGGTGGCCATGCCCATCGGCCAGCAGGACGCCCCCGGCCTGATCGGCGAAATTCCGGTGCTCACCGATGAGCCTGCCCCGGTAACACTGCAAGCAATATCGGATTGCCAACTTCACGGGGTAGCCGGGGCCGACTTTCTCACCCTGCTGCACGAGTGCCGCGACTTTGAGCGCCAGGTGTTTCGCCTCATGCAGAAGCGGGTGCGGGGGCTGGAGTCATTTTTGCGCGGGCGCGAGAAAATGGCGGCCCTGGGCACGCTGTCGGCGGGGCTGGCCCACGAGCTGAATAACCCGGCGGCGGCCCTGGTGCGATCGCTCAGCGAGGTGGTGCCCGCCATTCGCGAGCTGGAGAAAATGAACCTGCTCTACGGCCAGCAGCAGCCCGACGCCGCCGATACCCAGCGGTGGCAATCGGTGCGCGACGCGGGCTACGACACCATTCTCAGAGGCGGGGCCGATGCGGTCAGCCTGGGCGATCGCGAAGAGGAACTGCTCGACTGGCTCGAAGACTACGGCGTGGCCGAAGCCTGGAAGCTGGCCGAACCCCTGGCCCTGGCCGGCATCGACATCCCCACCCTGGAAGAGCTGATCGCCCCCTGGCGCGACAACCCCACCCCCCTGCGCGACATGGGCATTCGCTGGCTGGCCCTCTCCTTTGAGATGATGGCGATGATTCAGAGTGGCCGGTCGGGGGCCGAGCGCATCGCCACCCTGGTCAAATCGATGAAGTCCTACAGCTACATGGACCAGGGAGCGCAGCAAATGGTCGATATCCACGCCGGGCTGGAAGATACCCTGCGGCTGTTTGCTTTCAAGCTGAAGCAGGGCATTGCCGTCGAGCGCCACTACGAGACCACGCTGCCCAAGCTCATGGCCCACGGCAGTGAGCTCAACCAGGTGTGGACGAACCTGATCGACAATGCGATCGACGCCATGGGCGACAGGGGCACCCTCACCCTGCGCACCTGCCAGTTTCAGGGCAGCGTTCGGGTGGAAATTATCGACACCGGGCCGGGGATTCCGCCAGCGATTCAGTCGCGCATGTTTGAGCCGTTTTTTACCACCAAGGGGGTGGGCAAAGGCTCAGGCCTGGGCCTCGAAACGGTGCTCCGCATTGTCGAAAACCGCCACCACGGCACCATTGCGGTGGAGTCTGCGCCGGGGCGCACCTGCTTTGCGGTATGCCTGCCCCTGCCAGAAACCGCCGCCATTCAAGCGTGACCCCAGGAGGTAGACCCATTCCGGTGCGCCATTCCGGTGCGCCATTCTGGTGCGCCATTGCGGTGCGCTCGCTGGGGACGACGCCATCTCGACCGAAGTTAACCCAGGGGAGCCGCCTGCAGCGAGGGCTCTACCGCGCTGGCCAGCTTCCGCAGCATGGTGGCAGTGGTCTCGAAGTCCACGCAGGCATCGGTGATGCTCTGGCCGTAGGTGAGCTGCCGCAGGTCGTTGGGGATGGGCTGGTTGCCTGCCTTCAGGTGGCTCTCAATCATCACCCCCAGGATGTGGCGCGAGCCCTCGCGCATCTGAGCGGCGATGTCGTCGAGCACGGCGGTCTGGCGGTTGTGGTCTTTGTTGGCGTTGGCGTGGCTACAATCGATCATCATGCGCGGGTTGAGCTTCAGCTTGGCCATTTCGTCGGCGGCTTTGGCCACGTGCTCACCGCTGAAGTTGGGCCCCCCCTTGCCGCCGCGCAGCACCAGGTGCCCGTCGGGGTTGCCAGTGGTGGTGACAATGCTGGCCAGTCCGCTGTGGTTGATGCCCAAAAAGTGGTGGGGACGGCTGGCGGCCACCATGGCGTTCATGGCGGCCTGCAGGCTGCCGTCGGTGCTGTTTTTGAAGCCGATGGGCATGGAGAGGCCCGAGGCCATTTCGCGGTGGGTCTGGCTTTCGGTGGTGCGCGCGCCGATCGCGGTCCAGGCGATCAGGTCGGCGATGTACTGCGGCGTCACCGGGTCGAGCAGCTCGGTGGCGGCGGGCAACCCCAGCTGAGCCAGATCCAGCAGCAGCTTGCGGGCCAGGCGCAGGCCCGTGTTGATGTCGTAGCTGCCGTCCAGGTGGGGGTCGTTGATCAGCCCCTTCCAGCCGATGTTGGTGCGGGGCTTTTCAAAGTAGACCCGCATGATGATCTCCAGCTGCCCCGACAGCTCGTGGCGCAGGTTGACCAGCTTCTGGCCGTACTCGTAGGCGGCGTCAATGTCGTGCACCGAGCAGGGACCCACGATCACCAGCAGGCGGCGGTCTTCGTTGTAGAGAATGTGGCGGATGCGATCGCGGGCGTCAGCCACCAGCGTTGCCGCCTCCGCCGACATCGGAAACTCGTGGTGCAACAGCGCCGGGCTGACGAGGGGGCGAGTCTCAACAACGTGAAGATCCTGGGTTTGGTGCATTGATAATTGGCCTAGTGTAATGTGGGCTCCACCCCGGAGCCGTGCCTACAAAATGGTAGCGTACCTTACCCACCACCGGGGTTACGGCCCAGGGGCGAGTTCTTAACCAACCGTGACTTCGGTGGGTACTGCCGCCGGAGGGCCGAGGGGCGGCAGCATTTCGATCTCAGCGCTGTTGTAGAGCACCATCGTGGTCGAGGCGTTTTCCTCAAAGCCGATGCGCTTGTAAAAGCCCTGCTGGTGGGTGGTCATCAGGTAGACCCGCTCCACCCGGCTCATGTGGGGGTGGGCCACCAGGGTTTCCACCAGCCTGCGGCCCAGCCCGCCGCCCTGGTAGTCCGGCGAGATCACCACATCCCAAATGGTGGCGCGAAACACGCCGTCGGAGGTGGCGCGGGCAAAGCCAATCAGCTGATGGCCGTCCCAGGCGGTGACGACGGGGTAGCTGTGGGCGATCGCGGTCGCCATCTCGGCCCGGGTGCGGTCTTTAGCCCAGAAGGCCGCCGCCTGAAACAAGTCCACCAGCTGATCGAGATCAGCGGCAGAAAACTGTTCACTGTACTGAAACTGAATAGCACTGCAATCCATCGACAACCTGTTCACATCCCAATCGGGCTAAGGGGTTCAGTGAGAGTTAGCCAAGTCGCAAGCGCCTGCGGAGGGATGGTCTTCCCCTTGCGGGAGCAAACGTCCCAGGGATCGGTGGCCGGTACATGGGGTGACAAAAACGCCACTCTCCACAAATCCCAGGCTTGCGAGAGCATCGTCGAGGGTGCGCCCAGCGCCATGCTCTCTAGACAGAATAAACAGATTTTTTGGATAGCGGTATACCAAAACGGCAATCCTCTTGATATTGCCAACAAGCCCTGACAACGGTATACAGCGAAAGGCAACTGCTCAATGGTTCAGGGCGATCGCACGCAGGAACAGCCGCTTCATCCGGGGCGCTGCAGCTAATTGATGACAGCCCCTAGGGCAGGGGATGCCTGATTTGGATTGGCCAAAGGCTGCACCCGTTGGGGTGGCCAGTAGATTTTGTAGGCATTGCCCACGACGTGGGGCTGCGGCAAAAAGCCCCACACGTGCGAGTCGCGGCTGCGGTTGCGGTTGTCCCCCAGCACAAACAGGTGCCCCTCAGGTACGGTTTCCGGCCCCCACTGGTAGCGAATGGGTTCGCTCAGGAAGGGTTCGATCAGGGGAGTGTCGTCAATCCACACCTGTCCCAGGCGAACGGCGACCCGCTGACCCGGCAGGGCAACCACGCGCTTGACCATGAGATTTTCGAGCTGCCCGGCCTGCTCTGGCGGGGTGCGCTCCGGGTTGGAGAAGACAATAATATCGCCGATAGCAGGGGTATAGTCGACGGGCTGGGGACGGACAAAGATGCGATCGCGCACCTCCAGCGTGGGCAGCATGGACTCGCTGGGCACAATGCACTGCACCACAAACTTTGGCACCACAAAGGGAATAGAGCTGACCGCAAAGCGCGTGACAATGACTGCGGCCAGGAGCAGGGCCAACCACCCCCACTGGCGCCGACGGGCCGGGGCAGCCCGGTAGACCAGGCCGCAGCCCACAGCCCAAATTACCGTCGTCAGCGGCAGCAGGGCGGGGTTGAAGTTGGCCAGGTAGGCGATCAGAATCCCTATCACCAGCAGGGCGGCCCCCATAGCGGCCTGCTGCAAAAACAGATGCCCCAACCCCGGCAGCACCTGGGAAAGAAAGACCGGATACCAGGGATCGCTGGATCGATAGGTCAGGGGGCTGAACTCGTCGAGGGTAACGCCCCGTTTAGCGGCGTGGTGGCTATCCCACAGGTTAAATAGGTACAGGCTCAGCAGGGGCAACAGGGTGAGCAGTCCCCGCAGGGTATTTCCCCCTGGCGCAAAAATGGACCAGAGGATAAAGCCCACAAAGCCGACGTGGGCGATGGCGATGACCAGACCGCGAGCGATCGCGCCGTCGTACATCTGCCCTGCGCCGGGGAGGGCCGCCGACAGGTTGACGGCTAGCCAGGGGCTTGTCTGCGATCGCTGGCCAACCAGCAGCTTGGGAGTTGCCTTCATAAGGGGGCCGCCTTAGCCGTAGCGCTGCACGGCATAGGTGTGGGCCGCCAGTTCTTCGGTATCGGGTAGGGCTGGCAGGGTGATGGTGTCCTCTGGGTAACGGCGGCGCAGGGCCAGGCCGATGAGATAGTCGGCAAAGTGGGGATTTTTGGGCAGGAGTGAGCCGTGCATGTAGCTGCCAAACACGTTTTTGTAGCGTGCCCCCTCGTACTCAGCGGTGGCGTTGTTGCCAAACCCGGCGATGGTCTTGGCCAGGGGTTCAACGCCGTCGCCCAGGTAGGTTTGCCCGGAGTGGTTTTCAAACCCGACCAGGGTTCTGGGAAGGTCGCGGGGATGGGCGTACAGCGTCTGCATGTCAGCGTAGGTGTCAGGGGTAAGCTCGACCACCAGATTGCCAATGCAACGCTGCTTGACATCGGTGCCGGGGGCGCGGGTGTTGACGTTGATGATGCCCAAACCACGGGTCTCGTCACCATTGCCCATTAAAAAGGTATTGCCCATCAGCTGGTAGCCGCCGCACACCCCCAAGAACACGACGCCCGCCTCGGTATCGGCCCGAATGGCGTCGTACTTGAGCTGGTGGAAGTCGTTGACGACGGCGACCTGGTCGGTGTCCTGACCGCCGCCCATGAAGTAGAGATCGGTGGTGCCGGCCTGAGCCACATCCCCCATAGACAGGGCATTGACGGTGCAGTCAATGCCCATCCACTGGCAGCGGCGGCGCAGCACAATCAGGTTGCCGGTGTCGCCGTAGAGGTTGAGGTGGTCGGGGTAGAGGTGGGTGAGGGTGAGGGCGTAGGGCATGGGGTGGAGGGGTAGGCGGGTGGAGGGGTGGGCGGGTGGAGGGGTGGGCGGGTGGAGGGGTGGGCACTGCCCACCATTGTCTAGAACTGTTGTCTAGAACTGTCTGGAACTGCTGTGGGCAAACCCCTAAACAATATCTAGGGTTTTGCCCATGAGCTTGCGGAATTCCAGCATGGCGGTGTAGGTGGGCAGCACAAATACCGTGTCGCCGGGGTCGGCTTTCTCAAAGGATAGATCAATGGCCTGGCGGATCGATTCTGCGGTGGGGATAGGGCCGGGGGGGGTATCGAGGGCGTACTTGAGCCGCACGGCCATGTCCTTGGCGCGGATGCCGGTGCAGAGAATCCAGTCGATCTGGGCCTGGTTGAGCCGCTCCAGTTCGCTGTCCCACAGCCAGGAGACGTCTTTGCCATCGGCGGTGTTGTCGTTGATGGCCAAAATCAGCTTCAGGCCAGCGATGTTTCGCAGTAGCTCCAGGCTGAGGCTAAAGCTGGCCGGGTTTTTGACCAGCAGCAGGCGGTAGTTGACCTGTTTGGGGCCCTGCTGGCGGGTGAGAATTTCGCCGCGGCCAAAGGCGGGCTGGAAGGTCTTGAGTCCAGCGACGGCGGTGGGGCCGTCGATACCAAGCAGGTTGGCGATCGCGATCGCCGTCAGGGCGTTATAGACGTGGAAGAACCCCGGCGAGACGGTTCTGGCCTGGGGGATATCTACAGCACGGCCATTCATCTGGCCCTGGATGGCAAAGTCGGTGGTCAGGTCTTCGTTGATGTGAATGTGAGTGGCTTCCAGGCCCTGGCTGTTGGCCTGGGGCCGATTGAGCTTGCCTTCGTAGGGCAAAAATCGGGCGTACTCCGGGGCCAGCGACATGAAGTAGGTGGCGTTGCCCAATCCCTGGGTCAGGCGGGCCGTGCGGGGATCGTCGCCGTTGACCACCACCGCAGCGTTAGGGCACTGGGCTATGCCGTCGCGAATCAGCTTTTCGGTGCGATCGATTTCGCCGTAGGCGTCGAGCTGGTCGCGGTAGAGATTGGTGACAGCAATAATGCTGGGCCGCAGCAGGGTCGCGATCCGCGGCAGGGTGGCTTCTTCTACCTCCAGCACGGCGTGGGTAAAATCGAGGCGACCCAGGAGGTTGCTCCGCTTGAGCAGCTCCGATAAAATGCCCTGGCTGAGGTTGGCCCCGGCCTTGTTGCGCAGCACCCTGACCCCTGGCACCTGACTGATGATGGCGCTGAGCATGGTCTGGCTGGTGGTTTTGCCGTTGGTGCCGGTGATTGCCACCACAGTGGGAATTTGGCTGATCAGCGCCTCTAGGACAAAGGGAAAGTAGCGCCCCACCAGGTAGCCCGGCAGGGCAGTCCCCGACCCCCGACCCGAGATCCGCAGGGCCAGGGTCAGCAGTTTGGCAAAGGCAACAATGGGGATCAGCAGCAGTTGGGTCATGGCCAGGGGCGGCAGGGGATGAGGGAAAGGGTAGCAGAGAGTGGGGTGGGTGAGTAGGTGGGTGGGAGAGTGGGAGAGTGGGAGAGTAGGCGGGATGGGGGTGCTGTGGATCATTGGGGGGACGGGGGAGGCGGTGCGGTTGGCGACCGCCCTGGCGGCGATGGCGATTCCCTGTCTGGTAACGGTGACGACTGAGGCGGCGCGGCGGGGATACCCAACTAGCCCCTATCTGACGGTATGGGTGGAACGCCTGGATGTGGGCGAACTGGAGGGATTTATCGGTGAGTGGGGGGTAGAGGCGGTGTTGGATGCGTCTCACCCGTTTGCGGTGGAGATTTCCCAGGGGGCGATCGCCGCCGCCCAGGCCCTCAAAATTCCCTACTGGCGCTACGAGCGCCCTGTCCTGGAGCGATCGCCTGCCCCCGACTGGATTCACTCTGTATCAGGGCTAGGGGCCATTCTAACCCCAGAGGTTTTGAGCGGAGAGCGGGTGCTGCTGACCCTCGGCTATCGCTGGCTACAGCATTTTGCTCCCTGGCAGACCCAGGCCACGCTCTTTGCCCGCATCCTGCCCTCGGCGGTGGCTTTAGCGGCGGCCCTGAAGGCTGGGTTCACCCCGGACCGACTGATTGCCCTGCGCCCCCCAATCAGCGCAGCGCTGGAAAAAGCGCTCTGGCAGCAGTGGCAGATTACCCGAGTGATTACAAAAGCCTCTGGTGCCCCCGGTGGCGAAGACGCCAAACGGGCCGTAGCCGAGCAGTTAGGCATTTCCCTCTTTGTCCTCCGTCGGCCCCAGATTGACTATCCAGCGGTCTACCACAGCCAGGAGGAACTTTTGACCCACTGCCAAACCTGGTGGTCCTTCCGTTCAGACCACCCCTGAGCCCCTCTATATACTTAGTAGTTACTGTCCCCCTTGGCCCCCGCTCGCCTCTTCCCACCCTTACGGGCAGGTGCTCCCCATCGACATCTCCGCGTCTACACCCCTCACTCCGGCCGCTCAAAATACCTGAAATCTTCTCCTCCTCTAGAGGTGGTTAAGTCCTGTAGGGAATGTTATTCTTGGCCTTCAATTTGTGCGCTACTATGGGCTATCCCCGGTTGCTGCCGTGGAAAGCACCTCTGCAAAAGTCGCTGTATACCGACAAAAATAGGGTTTTTTTACTTTCACAATTAATCGCCTGTACCAAATTTCCATTTAGCCCCTATATTTAGTTGGTCGTTCCGTTCGCTGAGTTTCACGCAAGCGTTTTGCCCAGGTCGTCCATGCCAGCTTTCCCCATGCCATCCGGGTCCTCCCCCTCCTTTGAGAGCGCTAGTAGCGCTTTGCCCGATACGCCGCCAGTGTTTGCCCTGAAGGAACTGGTGGCTCGGCTGCAGCGCGAGCAGTACAAAATTCAGGACTTGCTCAGCTCGCTGGGGTTTGCCCTGCGCAGCCTCAACAACCTGAACCAGTTCCTGGAACTGATTCCGATGATTGCCAGCCGGGTAACCGATGCCAGCGGCGGGGCCCTGGTGCTGTTTCGGGCTGACGGACAGGTGCGCCTGGAGCGGCTGCACTGCCAGAGCGAAGACCAGTGCCAGGATGTGCGATCGGCCCTGGAGGCCGCCACTCGCCAGGTGACCGCCAGTTTTCAGGCGGCTCCGGAGAGCAGCATGATGTCGATGGCCCGCAATGCCATGCTGGCCCTCGATCGCCAGGTGAACCGCTACCTGGGCAACGACTTTCAGCTGTTTGGTACCGCCATCATTGTGCAAAACGTGGAGCGGGGGCGGCTGTACGTGTTTAGCCGCGATCCCGACTACGCCTGGACCGAAACCCGTCAAAAGCTGGTGCGACTGGTGGCGGACCAGACCTCTGTGGCGATCGAAAACAATGAGCTGACGGCGGCCCTGCGTAAAAAAGAACGTCTGGACCGGGAGCTAGAAATTGGGGCCGAAATTCAGCTGCAGCTACTGCCCCGGGAGTGTCCTGCCATTGAGGGCATGGATCTGGCGGCCCGCTGCAAAACCGCCCATCGGGTGGGCGGCGACTATTACGACTTTATTCCCACCACCTTTGACCAGCTGCGCCAGAGTGACGCGCAGCAGTCGGCCACGGCCCCCTGGAGCTTTGCCATTGGCGATGTGATGGGCAAAGGTGTACCCGCCGGGTTGATTATGACGATGATGCGGGGCATGCTGCGCACGGAGGTGCTCAACGGCCATTCGCCGGCCCGCATTTTGCAGGATTTAAACTTTGTCATGCACAGCGATTTAGAAAGCTCTAATCGCTTTGTTACCCTGTTTTACGCCGAGTACAATCCCAAAACGCGGCGGTTGGCCTACGGCAACGCGGCCCACAACCCGCCCTTGCTGTGGCAGGCCTCCACCAACACGATTACGCGGTTGGATACCCCCGGTATGCTGCTGGGGCTGGACATGAATACCCAGTACTGTGAGGCGGAGGTGCAGCTCCAGCCGGGCGATACGGTGGTGTTTTACACCGATGGCTTTACGGAAGCCGCCAACTCCCGTGGCGATCGCTTTGAAGAAGAAAACCTGGAGCGCGCCCTCCAGTGGGCCTGCCGTAACTGCACCTCGGCGGAGGCCATTTTAGACTACACCTTTGACCTCCTCGATCGCTTCATTGGCGGCGATCGAGGCCATGACGACGACATGACCCTGGTGGTCATGCGGGTGAAGCCCGAACTTCAGCTCAACCTGTTCGATAGCTAGACCTGTTCGATAGCTAGACAAGCGGGCCTTTGAGCCCAAGCCACTGCGCCGCGATCGCTGGGCGACAGCGCTACACTTTAAAGAATGCGAAAGGAAAGGCGAAAGACGTCTCACCCTGGAGCGTTTCGACGGATTCTGGCGGTGGGCATTGTCTGAGTCTGTCGCAGTCCTGTAGTGCGGAGGTCTAGCCATGCCGAAATCACCCCCTTCGCGGTTCACGGGGTCCGTCCTGGTGAGCGCTGTGTTGGCCCTGGGTACGGCGGGCGGACTCTCAGCCCCGCTCCCCGCCGCCGCTATTCAATACTCTGACGGCACTGTCGGGTTTTCCTACCCCCTGCGCCTGAGCGAAAGCTACGCCACCCGCAGTCTGGTCAGCGAGGGCAACGTTACCTATTACCTCACCTTCGACTTTCCTGCCGCTGCCGCCGAACCCCTCGACCGGGTTGTGGTCAGGCTAAATGAAGGCTTTGACTCCATTTTTCGGTATCGCCTCGACGCAACCGAAGCCTTTGCCAATACCCCGGACGGGCGCGTGCTACTTCCCCTTGGCGAAGTGAGCGAAGACCGCGACAACCGGGCAATCACCATTGCCTTCGACCCGCCGGTTGAGCCTGGGGTGCCGGTTACGCTAGCGCTGCGGCCGGTCCGCAATCCGCGCTTTGGCGGGGTATACCTGTTTGGGGCCAGTGCCTACCCGGTGGGCGATACTGTAGAACCCACCTTTATGGGCTATGCCCGGCTGAGCTTCTACGAGCGTGATGGCCGCCATCGCTGGCCTTAAGCAGTGGGTGGGTGGTGACGAGATCTAGGGGCTGTCATCAATTAGCTGCTAAACGCCAAAAATTAAGGGTTACAGCCTCTAGCCTATCGGTTTGATCGGGCGTGGCAAAGCTTGATATATAGCGATGGCCATTGCGCTTAGAACATTGACCTCTTCCAAAGGCAAAAACTGGGGCAGCGCAATGGCGTATAGCCATCGCTTCAGAGGCATTGGTCATGTTCTAATGGTTCTGGCGATGGCTATACCAGGCTTTTAACCACAATTGATGACACGCCCTAGGAATCCGAAGTCTTGTTATACAGCAGGGTTATTGGTAAGGGCAGTGCAGTTAAGACATCTGTTCTAGTTCAGCATTCCAGCAGGTTATTGAGGCAAGTTCTGCAAGGTTGTCGATGAGGCTGTTGATAAAGTGGATCGAACGCATTGCCAGTCTTATCATCCGTGGAAAGGCGGGGCTTTTCCAAAAGGACATCGTGGTATGCAGTCCTTAGTGGATGGATACAACGGACTGGAAATAGATCTGATTTTTTATGATTCAAATCAGATAGTTACAGTGAAGTTTGAGTCTACAAAAGTGTATCGAGTGATAGATGAGGGATACAGACTAAGACAGCTTCAACATCTTCCTTTGCCAATGGCCGAAACAATGTATGTGGTGTCCAACTCAGACATGGTGGAAGAGTTAGTAGACGAGTCTTGCGGTACGGTCGAAAGCGCAAGTGTTATCCACTATCTCGTTGTCACAGATAATGATTGTATTGATGTTATTGTAGGAGCCGATGTTGAACCGCAGCTATCATATAAATGATGTTTAACCGATGGCTCAATGTTGGTTTTTGCTGCAAAAAAAAAGCTGGAGCAGACTATTGAAAACCGCTATAGTGTTGCGAAGATTGCTTACATCCGCTCAGCCGGAACGTTCCTCAACTAATAGCTGACGATCGCCCCCAGGGATTTCAGCATGCGGGTTTCGGTCTCCGATAACCCCGTGGCACCGCGAATATTGACGCCTTCGTAGGGGCGATCGGGCCGCAGGGTCAGCTGGCAAACCCCTGAATCTAGAGCCCAGACGCGAATCTCATCGTCCTGGCTGGCGCTGATCAAGTGAGTGCGGCTGGGGCTGACCGCCACCTGCCAGATGTCCTGGCTGTGGCCCTTGAGCCGGTGGCGACACTGGCTGCTGGCGACCGCCCACACCTCAATCTGCGCGGCCATACTGGTCAGGGCCAGTAGTTCGCCCGTAGGGTTAAGGGCTACCCCCTGTAGCCACTGTTCCGCCGGGTGCCGCCACTGCCCGGCAGGCTGGGCCTGGTCGGGGCCGTGGTGGAGAGCCGCCGCCAGATCCCACCAGCACACCGTGCCGTCGTAGCTGGCGCTGGCCAAGATAGTGCCGTCCACACTCACCGCCAGTCCGTGGATCTGCCCCTGGTGGCCGCTGAGGGTGCCCAGGCTGGTGCGCTGATCTAGCCGCCATAGCCCAATGCTGCCGTCGCGGGACCCGATGGCGATCGCCCGCCCGTCGGGGCTAAAGGCCAGGGCGGTGGCGCTGTCGGGGCAGGCCTCCAGATCCCCAGCGCTGCTGCCCGTGGCAGTGTCCCACAGCGAAACCGTACCCTCCTGGCTGGCGCTGACCAGCCACTGCCCATCGGGGCTAAAGCCGAGCAGCGTGGCCAGGGCCGCCGTGGGCCAGACCCGGCTCTCTGCGCTCACCGCCGACCACAGCCGCAGGGTCTGATCGGTGGCGCTGCTGGCCAACCACCGACCATCGGCGCTGAGGGCCACGGCGCGCACCAGACCACTGTGGCCCGCCAGGGTGCGGGGGCCGCTGGCGTAGGGACTGCCTGGGGCAATCTGCCAGAGCCGCAGGTGGGTGTCGTCGTGGCCGGTCAAAATGGTGCCGCTGGCAGCGTTGGCATCGCCGCCGGGATCGGTGCTGAGGGCCAAACACCCAACCCGATGGGCCTGGCTGAGAAAGCTGCGCCAGCACTGGCCTCGCCGGGCACTCCAGAGCTTGATGGTGTAGTTGCTGCCGGTGACGAAGTAGCGACTGTCGGTGCTAAAGGCCAGGGCCCAGACCGGGGCCCCCAGGGAGGGCAGGGTATAGCAGGCGCGGCGCTCTAGAATATCCCAGACCGAGACGCTGAAGTCCTGGCGGCTGCACACCAGATAGCGTCCGCTGGGGCTGATGGCCAGGGCAGGCAGGGCCTGCACATCGGCGGGCACAATCCAGCAGGGCAACCCAGTATTCAGGTTCCAAATGGTGAGGCAGTGGTCGTCGTAGCCCGCCGCAAAGGGAATCTGGGGGCAGGCGGGGTCGGTGGGGTCGGCCAGAAACCCGGCGGTGCGTATGCTCGCCGTCGATCGCGCCTGAAAGTCTTTGACCAGATTGCGATCGCGCGTGTTCCATAGGCAGGCCCGCTGGTCTTCGCCTCCGCTGACCAGGCCATTGACCCAGGGGTCTGCCCGCTCGCCCCCAGCGCTGTAGGCCAGACTGTGAATTGGGCCATGGTGGGCCTCCAGCTGCCCCTGGCTCATCCCCGAGGCCACTTCCCACAGGCACAGTTGGCCGCTGTCGTCACCGGAGGCCAACTGGCTGCCGTCGGGGCTAAAGGCCAGGGCCCCCACGGCCACCCGGTGGTGGCTGAGCACGTCGGTTTGGTAGGTCGTCCCCACTGGCCACAGCCAGATGTCTCCCGCCTCGGTGCCTACCGCCAGCAGGTCACCCTGGGGGCTAAAGGCCAGCGATCGCACCCCCTGGGACTGGTCTTCGTCAAACATCCACAGCAGTTTGCCCCGCCTCAGGTCCCACAGCAGCAGACGGCCTTCGTGGTCACCTGTGGCCAGGTAGCGGCGCTGGTCGGAGCCAGGCGGGCTAAAGGCGGCGACCGGGTTGCGGCCCAGGGCGGTGGCAAAGGCCGTATCGCTGAACTGAGCCTGGCTAAAGTTGGCTCCCTGCAGGCTCACCCGGCGCAGGTCCCCCTGCCAGATGGCCAGCTGCGCAAAATCGACCCCGCTCAACCCCAGCCCCAGATACTGGCAGAGGTGAATCAGGTTGCTAGCGGCGTAGCCGGGCTGGTTGGCCAACCCAGACAGCGCCCGGAGCAGGCGATCGCCCTTGGCCGTCAGCGCTGCCTCAGTCGGGTACCGCCGCCGGAGTTCGTCCCCCAGGGGCACCAGCATCGCCGCCCGCTGGCGTTCCTGCACCACCTCGCGAGCGGTCATGGTCACCAGGGGAAGCCGCTGCAACCACCCCAGCGATTCAGCCTCCAGCTCGGCCACCAGTTCCTGGTGCAGCCGTTCCAGCACCAGGGTTTGCACCATTGGGCGCAGGCTCAGCACCAGTCCGCCCCCCTCTACGGGCTGGCACCCCACCCAGCCCCGCCCCAACACGGACTGCACCGCGTCATCCTCGGGGGCGGGCTGTAGGGTGGCGATCAGGTCGTCGAGTCCCATCGGTTCCTGGGCCAGGGCCAGTCCGTAGAGAATGGCCCACTCTGCGGCCAAAAGTCGATCCAGCGCCTGGCTAAAGGTGCGCTGTACTACCATCGGCACCACCCGGTCGTGCGCCTGCAGCAGCGATTTGGGCTGCCCCTGGTACAGGTCGCGCACAATCGCTCCTACCCCCCGCAGCACCAGGGGATGGCTGCCGTAGCGATCGATCAGGGCGGTCCAACCGTCTGGGAGAGGGGTCGGGGCCGCGGGGAGTTGCAGCAGGGGGCGAACGGCTTCGGCGGCCAGCTCCCCCAGGGAGCATTCCTGCACCCGGGGCCCCTGTACCTGGGACAGATCGGCTGGCTTTTCCCGGCTGACCCAAACCAGGCAGCTCTGGTGGTGGCGCTCGGCCCCCTGGTGGAACAACCGCTGCAGGGCGTCGGTATTGGCCCGGTAGGTGCCCAGCGGCAGCTGCGGCTCAAACAGCTGATCCATATCGTCGAGAATGAGCAGGATCCGGCGCTGCTCAAGCTGGTCGAGCACCCAGTCGACGGCAGCCAGGGGCGGCAGGGCCACGGGCGGGGCCGGGGCGAGCCAGTGCAGGAGGGCCACAATCACCGCCTCGTCGGTGACGTCGGGGGGGAGCGCCAGGTAGCCGCACCGCTCGACCTGGGGACCGATCGCCGCGGCGATCGCGGCAGCCAGGGTGGTCTTGCCCACCCCCGGCAGACCCCACAGCACCACCGTGCGGCAGCGATCGTCTACTATCCACTGTTGGAACTGGGCCAGTTCGGCCTCGCGCCCGCTGCAGTCAGCCAGGTCAATGCGCGGCGAGTCGCGGACGACTAAGGCCAGAGTCGCGCCCAGAGTCGCGCCCAGAGCCGCTCCCGGAGCCGCTCCCGGAGCCGAGTTAGTCGGGGACGGTAGCGGGGCGTCCTCGGTGGAGGAGGTAGCCATCAGCCCCTGAACAGCCCAGGTGTGCAGCACGTTTTGAATGTTACGCTTGGTGACACGAATACCCCGGCGATCGGTATCTACCAGGTCGGTGAGGAACTGCCAGAGCTTGGGGCCAACGTCTTTTTTGAGGTAGTCTTCGGTATAGCCGACGGCGGGGGTCGCCATCGCCGCATAGGTTTTGTTTTCCCAGGCTCCCTTCAGCACCAACCGTTCTACATCCTTGAGCGGACGGCCCTTTCGCTCTACGGCGACCTGGTTAATGAGTACAGCAATTTCCTCAAAATCCATCGGCTCGGTACTTACAGATGACCCCCAAATGTGGCCTCAGTTTAACCTGAATTTTTCAGAACTCTGCGGAGCCGACCGAAGTCCGATCAGGCTATTACAGCAAAAAAATTCCCTGACCCGAGAGCCAGGGAATGATCAGGGTGCATCTACCAGTTCATATTTCAGGGCCAGGGCGGGGCATCAGGATGGTTTGGGACAGATTTTGCTACAGTGCCTGGGGGAGTGAGTGGGTGGATGGGTAGGTGGGTAGGTGGGTGGATGGGTGGATGGGTGGATGAGACATCGTAAATCCGAATCACATCACGTAACTCCGAATCACATTACTCGGGTTCAAACCAGGAGGCTTGCCTAGGGGCTGTCATCAATTAGCTGCTAAATGCTCACAAATGAAGGGTTACAGCCCCTAGCCTGTCTTGTAGGGCGGGCATGGCAAGGCCTGATATAGCCGCCTTTTAGCCACAAGGGGTGACACGCCCCAGGGGCATAGGCGAAGCCAGGCCAGGAGCGTTACGGCCGGTGCCCAGCCCAATTGAGGATAGCCAAGGCGAATTCAGGAGTAGGGTGGGCAATGCCCACCAGTGCGACTTTCGGCGGAGGGATGATTTTCCTCGCCAGCTGTGGTTCAGTGCGGGGATAACTGTTCAGGGATCACAGGGGGAGAACGCCGTGGGTGATGCGCTGAGTTTAACGGCCTACGATCTATGGAAAACCTACGGCGATGAGGCGGTGGTGCAGGGGATTAGCTTTACCCTGGCACCGGGGGAGATCGTGGGCCTGCTGGGGCCAAATGGGGCGGGCAAAACCACCACCGTGGGCATGCTGTTTGGCACGGTGATTCCCACCAAGGGGTTTGTGCAGTTCGGGCCCTGGCAGCTGCCGGGGCAGGGTCAGCTGGCCCGCGCCCAGATGGGCATCGTCACCCAGGAGGACAACCTCGACCCGGACTTTACGGTTTTCAACAACCTCACCCACTTTGCCCACCACTACCGCATCACCGGCGCGGCGGCGCGGCAGCGGGCGGGGGAACTGCTGGCTCTGGTCAATCTGGAACACCGGGCCGATGCCCAGGTGGATGACCTCTCGGGCGGCATGAAGCGGCGGCTGGTGCTGGCCCGCGCCCTGCTGAACAATCCCCAAGTGGTGTTTCTAGACGAACCTACGACAGGTCTCGACCCCGACGCCCGCCAGGACTTTTGGCGACTGGTGCAACACCTGAAGGCGAACGGCTGCGGCATTCTGCTAACGACCCACTACATGGATGAGGCCCAGCGGCTGTGCGATCGCCTGCTGCTGCTCCAGGCGGGTAAAGTGATCGACGAGGGCACCCCCAGCGACCTGGTGGCCCGCGTAATTGGCCGCGAGGTGGCCGAGGTCGAGGGAGTTGATGCCGAGCCGCTCAAAGCCCTGGCCGATCGCCACGGGGCCTGGTATCGCGCCTTTGGCGGGGGGCACCTGGTCACCCTGCCCGACGATGATCCTGAGGCGGTGTGGGCTCAAATTGAGGCCCACCATCCCAGTCGCCTGCTGCGACGGCCCGCCAACTTAGAAGATGTGTTCTTGCGACTCACCGGGAGCGTGCTGGAATGAAACAAATTACGGCCACCCCGTGGGGGGTGTATTCGGTCTGGTGGCGACACTTTCAGGTGTACCGCAGCACCTGGCTGGTCAACTGCCTGCCGCCGATCTCTGAGCCCATTGTCTACCTGCTGGCCTTTGGCTACGGCCTCACGCCCCTGATTGGCGAGGTGGAATACCTGGGGCAGATGGTGTCCTACTCGCGGTTCTTGGCACCGGGGATGATTGCCATTGGGGTGCTGTTTCAGTCGTTCTTTGAGGGGGCCTACAGCAGCTTCATTCGGCTCAATTTTCAAAAGACCTGGCAGGCGCTGCTGACGGCCCCGCTGAGCTATACCGATGTGTTTTTGGGGGACTGGTTTTGGGCCGCCACCAAGGGGGCGATCGCGGGCATTCTGACCGGTCTGGTGGCGGTAGTCGCCAACCTCTACGACCTCTCCAGCCTGGTGCTGTCGCTGCCGCTGATTTTCCTCGGCAGCCTGCTGTTTGGGGCCTTTGGCCTGCTGGTGGCGGGGGCGGTCAACAAGGTTGACCAGGTGAATGTGCCGATTTTTCTGGTCATCATTCCCATGTTTACCCTCTGCGGTACCTACTTCCCCCGCGACACGCTGCCGCCGCTGCTGGCCCGCTTTGCCAGTTTTCTGCCCCTGGCCGCGCTGGTGGACTTGCTGCGCTGGCCCCTGGGGCTGCCGCCCTGGTGGCCCCTGATGCTGCTGTGGCTCCTGGGCTGGATGGTGGTGATGGCGCGTCTGGCCGCCCTGCGGATCTATCCCCGGTTGTTCAGCTAACGGCCGCTAGTCTTGAGGGTTGGGCAACGAAGCAGGAAGCGGTTACAACAGGTACATAGAAAATTCTCGATGGCTCTGAATCTATGTCGTCACCTGCGTCTCAGCCCGACTGCCCGATCACCGGCCTGGTCAGCCAGTGTATTCAAGCCCGCACGATTACCCAGGCCCAGTACCAGCAGCTAACCGCCCTGGTGCTGGCCGATGGCACCGTCGATGAGAGCGAGCGCAAGCAAGTCAACCGCCTATTTGACGCGATTCAGGTAGGGCGGGTGAGGATTTTGGACTAGCAAAAAGAGGGTGAGGGGATGAGGAAATGGGGGGATGAGGAGGTCAGTTTTCCTCACCGTTCTCATCTCCTCACCATTCTCCTCCTCTTTTTCCTTACTCGGTGATGCGTCCGGTTAGTGGGGAGCTGGCGATCGCTTTTCCCTGCACCGGAATCCGCCCGGCTCGGTAGGCGAGGCGTCCGGCCAGGGTGGCCAGACCCATGGCGCGGCCCATGGCGACGGGGTCGGCGGCTTTGGCGATCGCGGTGTTGATCAGCAGCGCA
Source organism: Leptolyngbya sp. KIOST-1 (assembly GCF_000763385.1). Lineage (NCBI taxonomy): Bacteria > Bacillati > Cyanobacteriota > Cyanophyceae > Leptolyngbyales > Leptolyngbyaceae > Leptolyngbya > Leptolyngbya sp. KIOST-1. The sequence goes on along the minus strand of NZ_JQFA01000002.1, from coordinate 785,941 downwards.
TCGGCTCCCATCTCCATCGCTTCGGCGGCCTCGCTGGGGGTGCCAATGCCCGCATCGACCACCACCGGCACGGTGGCATTTTCAACAATGATTTGAATGTTGGCGGCGTTGCGAATGCCCTGCCCGGAGCCGATCGGTGAGCCCAGGGGCATGACGGTGGCGCAGCCCGCTTCTTCCAGGCGATTGGCCAGCAGCGGGTCGGCGTTGATGTAGGGCAGCACCGCAAAGCCTTCCTTGACCAACTGCTCGGCGGCTTCCAGGGTGCCAATCGGGTCGGGCAGCAGGTACTTGGCGTCGGGGATGACTTCGAGCTTGACGAAGTTGTTGTCCTCCTGGCCCAGCAGCTTGGCCATTTCGCGACCCAGACGAGCGACGCGAATCGCCTCTTCGGCGGTTTTGCAGCCTGCGGTGTTGGGCAGCATCCAGATCTTGGACCAATCCAGGGCTTCGGCCAGTCCCTCGTGGCCGGGGGCATTGGTCTGCACCCGCCGCACCGCCACGGTGACAATGTTGCAGCCGCTGGCGGCAATGCTCTGGCGCATGGTGGCAAAGTCGCTGTACTTGCCGGTGCCGGTCATCAGGCGCGACGCAAAGGTTCGCCCGGCAATGGTTAACGGGGAATCGCCAGGGACAGGAGCCAGATCGGCATTGAGCGCAGGGGCGGGGGCAACATCGGTGAAGGTCATGGCCTGAGGGGGTGAAGAAAGGGTAGAAGGGGTGGAACGCGATGGTGCAGACTCGTGGAATCGTCGCCAGGAGAAGGCTTCCAGGCGCGGGTCCACGGTGCCCATCACCGCCTGGGCCACCAGCTGAGCGGTAATCGGGGCCAGCAAAATGCCGTTGCGGTAATGGCCAGTAGCCAGGGTGAGGTTGGCGGCGGGGCCAGGGCCCAGGATGGGCCACTCATCGGGGGTGGCGGGCCGGTAGCCCCACCAGGTCTCGTCGAGGGTGAAGTCGGCCAGCTGGGGCAGCAGGGCGATCGCATTCCCCAGCAGCTGGTTCACGCCTCTAGCAGTATTGTGGGGCGTAAACCCCACGTCCTGGCTGGTGGCCCCCAGCACAATGCGGCCGTCGCGGCGGGGCACAATGTAAATGTCTTCGCCAAACAGCACCCGCTGTAAGGGCTGGGGTGTGCCAGAACCGGGAGGCACCCGCAGACTGGCCATTTCGCCTTTTTTGGGAAACACCGGCAGGGGCAGCAGCTCGTGGGCCCAGGCCCCGCTGGCCAGCACCACCTGGTCAGCGCTGAAGTCCCCCGCCTTGGCGGTACACACGCGCTCCACCTGGCCCTGGTGCTGCCGCAGGGCGATCGCTCCGGTGCCCTCGTGGATAGTAACGCCCAGGTCGATCGCCGCCTGCCGCAGGGCCTGCACCAGCAGCCGATTGTCGATCTGGCCCTCGTCGGGATACCAGAAGGCCCCCTGCACGGTGTCGCTCAGGCCGGGCTGGTAGTGGCGGAGGGTGGCTGCGCTCAGCCATTCCCCCGAGCAACCCTCGGCAGCCCCCTGGAAAACGGTACGGCGCGGGGCCAAAATGCCGCAGGGCCAGTAGCCCACCGACTGTCCGGTGAGGGCTTCCAGCTTGCTCACCCAGGTGGGGTAGAGGCTAAGGCTGGCCAGGCACAGCTCTTGCATGGGGCCGGGGGGAATGCCTTCGGCCTGGGGGGCCAGCATTCCGGCGGCGGCATGGCTGGCGGCCTGGGCAACGTCGCGGCTGAGCACGGCGACCGTGGCACCCCGCTGTCGTAGCTCCAGCGCGATCGCCAAGCCAATAATGCCGCCGCCCACCACCAGGACGTCGCTTCCCTGATTTGCCATGCCGTTCAACTCAAGTGCTCACTGCCATTTTAGGCTACCTGAGGCGGCGATGGACGCAGACCCAAGCCAAAGGGAGCACCGCTGAACCACTACCACAGGGCCGGAATAGAGTCTAAGTCGGGGTCAGGGGCCGGACGCGGCACCTCTCCCGGCTGCACCAGCCCCGGCTGAATGGGAGCAATATCGCCGCCGGTATTGGGGGGACTGGTATTGGCGGGAAATGTCGTGGCCCCACCCGTGCGGGGAATCACATTGCCAGCGGCGGGGGCGGTGCCTGTCTGGTCGGGGGAGATGACTGCCCGCCCAAAGGGGTCACCGTTGCCGTTGGTCTGGGTGCCAAAGGCGCTATCGCCCGGGGCCGGAATGCCGTTGGTGCCCACCTCGCTCTGGCGCTGCACCAGCCGCCCGGCCTGCTCCAGGGGCACACTGCCCAGGTCGTTCCCTGCCTGCTGCCCCGGCTGCTGAAGCGCTGTATTGCGCTGGCTGGCCAGCTGCGCCCCCTGGGGGCGATCGCGGAAGAGCCGATTCAGCCCACCGGTCAGCATCACCACCATAGCGGCCAGAATACCGCCAATAATAAAGCGATTCATAGCTGTCCTAACCCATACCTTTGTTCTATCATCGCGTAACCTGGCCCAGTTGGCACCGACAACGCTGGTTCTCGCCCGATTCAGTCCCTACCGCAGAGGGTCTGCCCAGTGCCGCTGGGCGGCAAGCCACGTTCAAAGGAAAAGAATGCCTCAGTGCAGCGGGGATCAAGCTTCTTTACTGTCGGACTGCCCCCTAGGCGGGCTGAATGATCACGACGTCCAGCTCCAAATCGTTGTAGTCGTCGAGGGTTTCTTGATCTTCAAAGCCGATCGCGTAGCGGTTGCCGTTGGCGTAGCGGGTGCGCTGGACCCTGACGCCAAACGCGTCGCGCCAGGGGCTATTGACCGTCAGGCGGTTGTCGCCGTCAAAGTAGTAGGTAAAAACGTCGGTTTCCCGGGGTAGCGAAAACCAGCGGGTGGGGTTGTTCGTGGTGATTTCCTGCCGCAGTTCCGACTCCGGGGGCAGCTGATTGATGGGGCGCGGGCCAGCGTTTTCCTGGTAGACCCGCAGCCGCTGGCGAAACAGCGCATCCCCCCCAGAAATGCGATACCACACCTGGTGAGGCGTGGTGCGGTTGGTAGTGTAGATCGAGTAGGCGGTCGCCGATGGCATGGTCACAACTTCGTACTCGCGCACCAGGGCACCCAGGGGGGGAGCCTGCTGGGCGAAAGCCCGCACCCCCAGAGGCAAAGCCCAGAGCAACACTGCCCCAAGGGCCACAACGAAACCGTAGACTATGCCGCGCCGTTTCATGCTCTCAGCCACTGGAAGGATTTGCCCAAAGAATAACGCAGTTTTTTCGGTTCAGAGCGCCGAAACAAGCTTTTTATAGCGGTCCCCAGGCGAGTGAGATATACCCATCGCCAGAACCGCTAGGCCATGACCAATGCCCCTGAAGCGATGGCTATATACGCTTGGAAAATTTGCCCCCAAAGGCCCCCCTGGCCCCCAAGTTTGGGGGTGCCGGAAAGTCAAAGTCCCCCAAGGTTGGGGGGATTTAAGGGGGCTAACGCCGAGCAATTCCTTGAAGACATAATTCGCCAACAGCATCAGCGAAGTGTACCCCAACGGCAGTCGGCCCGGTTGGGTTCTGCTAGCGCGCCACCCAACCTTCAAATTGAAGTTTGAAAGAGCACTAGGGGTTGTAACCCTGAACATTTGGGGGTTTGGCAGCTAATTGATGACAGTCCCTAAGGCTTCTAAACAGCAGATTGCAGGGTCTGGAGGTCAGAGCCGCAGATAGCAGGTAGGTGGCGGGTAATTTTCTCAATATCCCAGTGCCACCACTGGATCGCCAATAGGGCTTCAATGGTGGCCTGATCAAAACGGTAGCGAATGATTTGGGCGGGGTTGCCGCCGACTACAGCGTAGGGAGGTACGTCTTTGGTCACAACGGATTGGGTAGCAACAATGGCTCCGTCGCCCACCTGGACGCCGGGCATGAGCGTTGCACCGTAGCCAATCCAGACGTCGTGGCCGATCGCGGTGTCGCCCTTGTGGGGCCACTCGCTGGGCATGACCGACTCCCAGCCCTGGCAAAACACGGGGAAGGGGTAGTTGGTGAACCAGTCGGTGCGGTGGTTGCCGCCGTTCATGATGAATTTGACATCGGAGGCGATCGCGCAAAATTTGCCGATGATCAACTTATCGCCGATGAAGTCGAAGTGGTAGAGCACGTTGCGCTCAAAGTTTTCGGGGTTTTCGAAATCATCGTAGTAGGTGTAGTCGCCCACAACGATGTTGGGGTTGGTCACAAAGGTCTTGAGAAATGCCGTGCGGGTGACGCCGGGGATCGGGTAGCGGGTGGTGGGGCTGGGGCCGTGCATGGGAAGCCAGGGAGGGAGGGGTTACTTTTCGCCCAGGAAGAGGCCGCTTTCGGAGCAGACGCCGGCCAGGGGTTTGTCCCACACATCGCGGGGTAGGCTGGGCAGGCGGGCGTACTCAAACACAATGCCCACGGTGGGAATGCCGTGCCAGGGCGGCTGACTGAGTAGGCGATCGTAGTAGCCGCCGCCGTAGCCGAGGCGGTAGCCGCGCACGTCGCAGGCGACGGCGGGAACGAGCATGAGATCGACCAGGGAGAGGTCGATCTGGGGCGACCTGGGGTGGGGTTCCACGATGCCGTAGGCTCCCTTGCGCAGGGGCCAGGCGTTCTGGGCCGACCAGTAGTGCCAGGTCAGCTGTTTTTTGTCGACGCAGCGGGGCAGGCCCCAGTGGGGGTGGTGGGCGGTCAGGGGGCTGAGGTCGGGCTCCTGGCGAAAGCTGGTGTAGGCCAGAATCACCCGGCACTGGCGAAAGTAGCTCCAGTTGAGCAGATGGGCGCAGATGCGATCGCTTTTTTGTCGCCACACCTGGGGGGGAATGCTCTGGCGAGCGCTGATCAGTCGGCGGCGCAGATCGGATTTAGCCTGATGGTTGAGATCTGAAGAAGATTGAATCACGAGGGGGAAGTCAACGGTCAATGGATAGCCAACAGCGACGCTAAAAGTAGATCAGGAGATTCAAGCCTGGGATGGTACGCGAGAGCGTCCACAGGAGCAGCGCTGTGTAGAGCAGACCCAGCCCCCATTGATACCACACCAGCGCCGTTATCAGCCCCGGCACGTGCTGGTCTCGTAACCGAATGTCATTAAAGCCAAATTTAAGCCAGTTGTTGAGACTAAAGTCTAGATAATTTAACCAGTTCCAGCGGCGATCGAGCAGCAGGTAGGTGTAGCGATCGCGGAAAAACGGAAACTTGGGAATCACCGGCAGGCGCGCAATCAGCAGCCGGAGCTGACGCATGCTGCCGTCTTCGACAAAGTAGCTCTCCTCCATCAGGTCGTGGTAACGACCCCGCTGAATCACCAGCCCAATCAGCCCGGCGGGCACCGGCACCAGCAGCATAAAGAGAAACCCCAGGGTCAGCAGCGGGTAGTCGGCGGCGCGCAGCAGGGCGTTGAGCCCCAGCCCCAGCAGCAGCCCACCGCCGCCCGCCAGCCACAGCCCCTCCTCAATCGGCGGCAGAATGGGGGGAGCGCGGCGGCGGCGGTAGCGATCGACGATCCAGAACATCAGCGCAAAGGTGGGAATCGCCACCAGCCCGAGGCCAAAGGTGAGGCCAAAGCTGGTGCCGTAGCGGCTCAGCACCACCAGCCCCCCCAGCCACAGCCAGCGCAGCCCCAGGGCCAGCCGCTGGGTGATCGGGTAGGCATCGCGGGCAAAGATGCGATCGCGCACCTTCAAATACGCCGCCAGGTCCACCCCCGGCACGCTCAGCACCCCCTCGGTGCCGATAAAGGTCTGGTTCTGGCGCTGCTCCACCACCGCCGCCGCCTGGGCGGCACTAAAGCCGACCCGCACCAGGGCCGCCACCGAGGCGGTGTTGATGTTGGTACCCAGCAGTCGCTGCTGCCAGGCCTTCAGGCGCAGACGCTCGGCGGTGTAGGCGATGTAGTTGGCGTCGCTGATCTGCTCCAGGCGGCGAAAGTTGCGCTCCAGGTTGCGCAGCAGGGTCTCGTTGCCCGCCAGCTGCGGCACCGAAAACACCCGGCCAATTTTGCCAGGGGTGCCCAAAATTTGCGTTTCCTCCAGGCTAAACTCCAGCCCGGCCACATTCAGGTAGGCCGCAGGCAAAAACAGGGCGTCGCCCAGGTCCATCTCGCGGCCCAGCATGGCGTTGCGGAGGTTGACCGGCTCGCCAAAGCGGGCCTGACGCAGCACCAGCGGCGCATCGAAGCGGGCCTCGGTAAAAAACAGCGCCCTGGCGAAGTAGCTGCGCACAAAAAAAGCCGACCCCAGCCACAGGGTGCGGGCAAAATCGGCCACCCCCTGCCACTGCACCCGGCTGAAGTTCAGATCCCCCGCCAGCACCGCCCGGCTAAAGTTGACATCGGCCTTAAACTCGGCCCCCTGAAAGTTGGCCCCGGCTCGAAACTGGCTCTGGTCGAAGCGGGCCGTCTCAAAAAACAGGCTGCCCTTGGCCTGCACCCCCTGGCGAAAGTCGGCCCCGGACAGGTTGACCGACTGGTTAAAGCGCGCCCCCGTCACCGCCAGCCCCTGCTCAAACACCGCACCGCTGGCCAGCACCCGGCCCAAAAAGAACGTGTCGCCCCCCAGCACCTGCCCTGTAAAGCGGGTCTGGGCCGCCACCAGGGGGGCTTTGAACAGATAGATTTGCTGACTGCTGCCCTGGCCCTGAATTAACAGCGACTGCGACAGCCGACTGAGCTGGAGCAGCCGCTGGCGATCGCGCTTGAGCTGGGCCTGGCCCGCCCCACTCAGCAGCGGCGAGAGGGTGTCGCCGTAGAGGGGTTCGCGCTGGCCCAGCCGCTGCAAATCCAGGTCGCCCTGCACAATGGCGTAGCTCAGGTCGAGGGCTGGCGCGGTGGCGGGTTTTTGCAATCCGCCGCTGAGCAGGCGATAAAAGCTGTCGGCGAGGGGACTGTCGGGGCGCAGGTCAATGGTGTAGTAGCGCAGATCAATCGCCGCTCGCCCCTCCCGCTGCACAGGCGTTGCCAGCCGCTGCCGCAGCAGGTCGAGGGTGAGGAGGGGATGGCTGTCGGCGGCAAAGGCCGGGGCCGGACCGGCGATCGCAATTCCCAGCACCAGCACCAGCGCGACCAGCCAGGCCAGGGCTGGTCCTACGGGGTTGTCTTCCCAGGGCCGGAGCAGGCGATTGGGGGAGGGCACCGCGGCCTACAGGGCGGCCTGCTGGCCAACGTACATGGCGCGCAGCACCAGGGCCGGATCGACCCAGTTGTCCTGGTACTTGAGACCCCAGTGCAGGTGGGGGCCGGTAGTGCGGCCCGTCATGCCCACGCGGCCAATGCGGGCCCCAGCAGGCACGGTCTGCCCTGGCCGCAGCTGAATGCCGCCGTTGCGATCGACGAGGACTTTATTTTGTCCACTGCCCTCCACATGGCCGTGCATGTGGCAGTAGATGTGGGTCCATTCGCCCGACTTGATCGCCAGGGAGGTGCCACAGGCCCCCTGGTCTTCTACCCAGAGCACTTCCCCGGTCCACCAGTTGCGGATGTAGCTGCCATTGGGGGCGGCCAGGTCCAGCCCGTAATGAAAACGAGGGCTACCGCTGTAGGGATCACTGCGGTAGCCAAAGGGGGAGGTGTAGGTTTGAAAATCTTCGACCGGGAAGGAGGCCCGGGTCCAGAGGGCGGCAGCAATGTCCTGGGCAATAGCCGGTGGCAACGAGCGGGGCATCAATAGGGCCACCGCTACCGCCGTCGATACCCCCAGCCCCAGCAGGGCTTTAGGGCGAGGCCAGGACTTGAAAACCCTGGTGAAGGTATGGGCTGCGGTCTTTGCCCAGCGGGCGGTGACCGGCGTTAGAAGAGAAAGCTGTGGCAGGGAGCGAAGTCGACCGATCATGGTGTAAAACGCGATCGTGGGAGCAGCGAACGTCGCCAATTAGCTTATCCCAGTTTTTCAAAGTGGAACGACTTTTTTGCCGGCTTTGCCACCATCTTTAAGCAGAACCTCCAAATCCCATCGCCATCCAACCGAAGCGGCCACCGCCGCCAAAATTTTGGTGGCGGTGGCCGGCGGAGAAGGCCTGAGGGCAGCTCCCCTGGAGCGGCTATGAAGAGGGTGTTGCTGAATGGGGGCATGAATTTGGCTAGGGGCAAACCGCCGCTTGCCCCTGCGTGGGGCGGTGAATGCCTATTCATACCGGTGCATCACCCCGTGCCTGTGCTCGACCCCGGGGAAAAAGGCGGCCTACTGAGCTGAGGCACTGGCCAAAATCTGGGGCAGGCCAATTTCACTGCACACTTCGTAGAAAGCCGTCACTGGCGGGGCCTCAAACAGGTGGGCAATTTTGCCCAGGGTCTGCTGGTAGACGGCGTCGTGGTGGCCGTCCATGTTCTCAATGCTGTCCCACAAAATAATGGCGATGCCGCGATCGCTGCCCGGCTCCTGCAGCAGGTACGCGCCCTTAAAGCCCTCGGTGTAGGTAGAGACCGCCTTTTCGTAGAGCTGGCGGGCCTCGCTAAAACAGCCGGGTTTGAACTCGCCGATGGCCACGTAGGCGTATTTGTGGCGCAAAAAGTCGTCAAAGTCACTCATAAATGGAGTCAGTCCTAGGTTTAGGTATAAACACTAGTGTCGATCAGATGATGACGGACGGCGCTTTTTCTAACCCAGGCTTTAGATTCTGTTACCGATCTTCTAACAGGCGCTGACCGAGGGCTTGGAGCACCTGCCCCAGGCTGTGGCGCAAATGCTGCCAGCCCAGCCTGAGCCGCTGGCCCCAGCCCCTGGCCCTGGGCAGCGTGACGATGATGGCCCCCTGCCGATAGGTCACCTGCACCTGGCGATCGATCACTCGCTCGGGCAGGGGCACGGTCTGCTGAAAGTAGTTGAGGCCAACGCTTTGCAGCAGGGAACCCGGCCAGCGGGAGCCGGGGGAGCCCGACTGGCGCTGGCCCGAGAAGGTGAGCGACCTGTCGCTGGCCCGCACCTGCACCGCCTGGGGCTCGACCCCTGGCAGAAAGGCGGTGACCACCAGGGCAGCGGCGGTGGTTTCAATTTCAATGGAAGGCACCTGTACCCGGCCCGAGGGGGAAACGCCCAAGGGCATAAGGGCCGCGGCGATCGCGTCCATCTGGGCCTGGGCTACCCCCAACCCCCAACCTGAGGCAAAATACGGTTGCTGAGATGACGATTGCCAAACGCCCATAGCCCTAACTCCCTGCTTTCTATACTTAAATCATCGCGGTCAACCCGCCGTTCCACAGGTCGGGAAAGCCCCCTGCCCCGGTGGGGTATAACCGCCATCCCCCTGTTGCCCCAGGCTGTTGTTGCCCCAGGCTGTGCCATGAGAAAGATCCTCCACATCGATATGGATGCGTTCTACGCCTCCGTGGAGCAGCGGGACTTTCCGCAGTACCGGGGCAAGCCCCTGGTGGTGGGCGGGCGGCCCGAGCAGCGGGGGGCGGTGGCTGCCGCCAGCTACGAAGCTCGCCAGTACGGCATTCACTCGGCCATGCCCGCCCGCCTCGCCGTGCAGCGCTGCCCGGCGCTGATCTTTGCCCGGCCCCGCTTCGAGGTCTACAAGCAGGTCTCGGGGCAAATTCGCCAGATTTTTCACCGCTACACCGACCTGGTGGAGCCGCTGTCGCTGGATGAGGCCTACCTGGATGTGACCGTCAACGCCCTGGCGGAACCCTCGGCCCTGGTACTGGCCCGCCAGATCAAGACCGATATTCTCGCTGCCACCCAGCTCACCGCTTCGGCGGGGGTATCGATCAACAAGTTCCTGGCCAAAATGGCCAGCGGCCAGAACAAACCCGACGGGCTAACCCTGATTTTGCCCGAGCAGGCCGAAGCCTTTGTGGCAGCCCTGCCGATCGAAAAGTTCCACGGCATCGGCCAGGTCACCGCCCGCAAAATGCACGGCCTGGGCATTGCCACCGGGGCCGACCTGCGCCAGTGGGCGGAGGCCGATCTGGTACAGCACTTTGGCAAAGTGGGGCGGTTTTACTACCGCGTGGCCCGAGGCAAAGACGATCGCCCCGTCAACCCCAACCGCATTCGCAAATCGATCGGAGCCGAGCAATCGTTCTCCCCCGACCTGACCACCCTGGCCGCCATGGGCGAGGCCCTGGAGCAGGTGGCCAACGACCTGAGCCGCCGCCTGGGAGAGCAGCAGCGCCGGGGCCACACCCTCACCCTCAAGGTCAAGTACGCCAACTACCGGCAGATTACCCGCAGCCGCACCTTTGTGGCGGCGATTGGGGCTGACTCGCCGCTGCTGTCCTGGGCCCAGGACATGCTGTTGGCCCACTGCGATAGTCAAGCACCGGCCCAGAAGGGCCATCCCCGCCAGCCCGTGCGGCTGCTGGGGCTGACCATCTCCAATCTGGAACCCGTCGGGGAGCCCGACTATGTGCAGCTCAGCCTGGAAGTCTAGCGGGTTCCAGCTGGGCTGGCAAAGGCGCTGAACCTGACCCCTGGTGCGAATCCTGACCACCACCGCTTCATAGAATTTCCAGACAGTTCTGGGGGAAAATGCGGGAATACCTAGCTGGCTCTGGGCTGCCCTATGCTCCTTCGCTACCGATCGCTAAGAAAATTTTTTCCCCTGGCTCTGGGAATCGGGGCAGCGCTGGCCACGGCCGGGCCGCTGGGGGCTGCAGAAACCCTGCGGCTTGAGTTTGGCCCCCTGAGCCGCTCGGTCCCGACGGAGTCGTTGGTCACCTTTGCCGAGACCGGCACCGTTGACCGGCAGCTGGCCCCCTTTTTGCGGCGGCTCAGCCCCTCCCAGCGACAGGAGTTGCGCCTGGCTCTGACCAGCAGCCGGGCGGTGTCGGTGGTGCCGATTTCCCAGTGGTTCAACAGCCCCATGGGCGATCGCAGCCTGCTATTTTTGGGCCAGCTGGCCCAGACCGAGGCGGGACTCAACGGCCGCCAGGCGCTACGGGCGGCGATCGTCGCGGCGGCGGCTGAGGACGGCGACATTTCGCCGCTCGATATTGTGCGCCACTTTCCCACCGGCAGCCTGCGGCTGGATGGGGCCCAGGCGATGGCGATCGCCCGCCAGGTGCAGGCCGAGGCGACCGCCACCCGCAGTCTGGTTGCAGCCATCCGCCAGCAGTCGGAGGCCGAGGCCGCCCAGCCCCCGGCGCTCGATCTGGCGGCTCTGCCCGACCTCACTCAGCCCGGTCCCTACGGCAGTCGCCAGGTATCGCTACAGATGACGGACGCCGAGCGGGGCCGCACCTACGCCGCCGACGTGTTTTTGCCCCAAACTCTGACCGCTGGGCCCGGGTCCATTCCGGTTGTTGTGATCTCCCACGGGTTGGGCGACAGCCGCACCAGCTTTTTTGATCTGGCGACCCACGCCGCCTCCCATGGCTTCGCGGTGGCGCTGCCCGAGCATGTGGGCAGCAACTACACCCAGAAGCAGGCCCTGCTCACCGGGCTCGATCGCGAAACCTTTAAGGCCCGCGACTTTTTAGACCGGCCTTTAGATGTCAGTTTTTTGCTCAATGAACTAGAGCGGCTCAATGCCAGCACCTTTGACAATCGGCTGAATGTTGACCGAGTGGCGGTGGTTGGACACTCCTTTGGTGGCTACACGGCGCTAGCGCTGGGGGGCGCCAGCATTGACTTTGAACGGCTGGCTCAGCGCTGCGACCCCGCTGCCAACCTGCTGCTCGACGCCGCTATGGTGCTGGAGTGCCGCGCCCTGGAATTGCGGTCCGACCCGGCGGTGATGGATCGCCTGACCCAGGGCACCAGGGATGATCGCGTTCAGCTGGTGATGGCCTTTGCCACCGTGTCAAACCTGTTTGGCCCTCGGGGGATGGCTCCGGTGGCGGTGCCGGTGATGCTGTTTGGCGGCGATCTGGATCTGGTGGCTCCGGTGGTGCCGCAGCAGGTGGCCGCCTTTAGCTGGCTGCAGGGCCGCGATCGCTACCTGTACCTGGGCGAAAACACCTCCCACAGCCCCGGCATTACCCGGCTGCTCACTCGCTTTTTGTACCTCGACGACGCCCTGGACAAGAGCGTTGACGAGGCTCTGGCCCTGACCCGGGGAGTGAACAAGTCGCTGGTGGTGGCCTTTAGTCAGGTATACCTGGCTGGGCGGGAGGACTACCGGCCCTTTTTACAATCGCACTACGTCGAGGCCGTCAGCGCCGAGCCTTTTCGGCTGCATCGGGTGCGCGAGCTGCCGCCCCCGGCGATCGAACAGCTATCGGGGCTACCCAGCCTGGAATAATGAGAGGTGCTCTTTTTTTAGCCGACCTATGAGTGCCTCGACCGTCCATGCCTCCCTGCCCTTCCCCCTGCCCGAGATGGGCTGCGGCACCTGGGCCTGGGGCAACCAGCTGCTGTGGGGCTACGACCAGCGCATGGATGACGACCTGCAGCAGGTGTTTAACCACTGCCTCAGCCACGGGGTGACGCTGTTCGACAGCGGCGACTCCTACGGCACCGGACAGCTGAACGGGCGGAGCGAAACCCTGCTGGGGCAGTTCGCTGGCCAGTATCAGGGCCCCCACGCCGACCAGCTCTGCCTGGCAACCAAGCTGGCCGCCTACCCCTGGCGGCTGACGCCGGGTTCGGTGGTGAAGGCTGGCGCCGCTTCGGTTCAACGGTTGGGCCGTCCCCTCGACCTGGTGCAGATGCACTGGTCAACGGCCAACTACCTGCCCTGGCAGGAGGCCCCCTTTCTCGACGGGCTGATGGATCTGGTGGAGCAGGGGCAGGCGCGGGCCGTGGGCCTCTCGAACTTTGGCCCCCGCCGCCTGAAGCTGGCCCACCAGCGATTTCAGGCGCGGGGGCTGACCATTGCCACCCTGCAGGTGCAGTACTCGCTGCTGTCCACCTACCCGGTGAGCGAGCTGGGGCTGAAGGATCTCTGCGACGAGCTGGGCATTCGGCTGATTGCCTATAGCCCGCTGGCCCTGGGGCTGCTGACGGGCAAATACGCCGCCCAGGGCCCCTATCCCTCAGGCATTCGAGGCGTGCTCTTTCGTCAGCTGCTGCCCAAAATACAGCCGTTGTTAGATACGCTGGCGGCGATCGCGGCCCAGCGCCAAAAAACCTCGGCCCAGGTGGCGCTCAACTGGTGTCTCTGCAAGGGCACCATTCCCATTCCAGGGGCCAAAACCCTGGACCAGGCAGAGCAAAACACCGGAGCTCTGGGCTGGCGGCTCGATGCCGGTGAAGTGGAGGCGCTGGATCGGGCGGCCCAGGGCAGCGATCGCCAGATGGTGCAAAACATTTTTCAGTCCCGCTAGGGGCCGTCATCAGTTAGCGGCCAAACGCCTAGAAGTCAGGGGTTGCAGCCCCTAGCCTGGCTTTTGGGTCGGGCGTGGCAAAGCGTCCTGTACCGAGCTTTTGGCCACAATTGATGACACGCCCTAGGGGCCGTCATCAAACAGAGATCTAGGGCCTTTATTTCTACCGAAAGCTAGATATCGTTCGCAGTCGTTAGGCAGATGTGCGAATGGATTCAGCTCTTGATAATAATTTTGTCAGGTCGAAAAAGACCTAACTGCTTGAATCATCGCCCTATCTCTCTAGGAGACCCCCCATGTTACGCTACGCGCTGATTTTTCTGGTTGTAGCTTTGATTGCTGCCTTCTTTGGCTTTAGCGGTGTAGCCGCTGGTGCTGCCGGCATTGCTCAAATTTTGTTCTACATTTTCCTGGCCATTTTCGTAATTTCGCTGATCATGAATTTTGTCAAACGGGCCTAGGGTTTTCCGGCCTGCAAGGGTGTGATGACCAAACAGTAAATATTTGAACTAAGAATCCCTCTTTATTTCCGAATAAAGGGGGATTTTTGGTGGATAGGCACAGAAAAAAATATCTCGCGATGGTTAAAGCCAGGCTGGGTCAATAGGACCGTAGGGTTTGGCCCAGCTGGTGCGGCTCTGCATCCTGAGGGCCTACCCCTGCAAGGAGGCTTAGCTTCTGAAACGTTTACCAAAAACCTACGGTTTTAGAGTTTTCTGGTACAAGGGTATAGTCTATAGGTATACAGTGCTTAGCTATGCCAGCCCAGACTCAAACCAGACCCCTTGGCGAACTGTTGCAGCGGGCGGGGTTGCTCTCCTCAGCCCAGCTCCAGGTGGTGCTGCAGGATCAGCAGTGGCAACCGGATTTGAGAATTGGCGACATTCTGGAGTTGCGCGGCTGGGTCAAGCGCGACGCCATTGATTTTTTTGCAGAACAGTGGCCGCAGCTTGTGGCAGGGGGGCGAGACAATCCCATCGGCTATTACTTTCAGCAGGCGGGGCTGCTGGATGCTCACCAGGTAGACGCCCTGCTGCGGGAGCAGGCGCAGGCAGGGCTGAGAATTGGGGCCCTGGCGGTTTTGCGCGGCTGGCTCTCCCAGGAGACCCTGGACTGGTTTCTGCAATCCCTGGCCCCGGAGGAGTCCGCAGCCTCGATCTTTATGAAGCGGAAGCGGTCGGAGGGCGATCGCGTCAGCCCAGCGGGCTCGGCCCAGCCCAGCCCCCCCGGGCCGGTTGCAGCCCCCCCAGCAGAAACCCCAGCCCAGCCCAATTCAGACGATATTTCCTGGGTTAATTAAGCAGTCTGTGGACCTGCCATCGCCACCAGCTCCGCTTCGCTGAGAATGGCGATGCCCAGGGTTTCGGCCTTGGTCAGCTTGGACCCGGCCTTTTCCCCCGCTACCAGATAGTCAGTGGCTTTGCTGACGCTGCTGGTGACCTTGCCCCCGGCGGCTTCGATAATGGCGCTGGCCTCGGGGCGGGTGAGGGTGGGCAGGGTGCCGGTCAGCACGAAGGTTTTGCCCGCCAGGGGACCAGGGGCTAGCTGGGCCTGTTCCTCGGGACTGGCGGCAAGCTGTAGACCCGCTCGCTGGAGGCGATCGATCAGGGTTTGGTTGGCGGGCACCCGAAACCACTGAAACACGGCCTGGGCAATCTCGGGGCCAATGGTGTGGACGGCTTCAATTTCATCGGGGCTGGCGGTCGCCAGGGCCGCCACTGTGGGAAAGTGCTGGGCCAGGGTTTTGGCGTTGACGGTGCCCACGTGGCGAATGCCCAGGGCGTAGAGCACCGAGGCCCAGGGGCGGGTTTTGGAGGCGGCGATCGCGTCCACCAGATTTTGGGCCGACTTCTGCCCCATGCGATCGAGCGGCAGCAGGGCCTCCACCGTCAGCCCGTAGAGGTCGGCCACCGACTGCACCAGCCCCTGCTCCACCAGCTGCTTCACCCACTTTTCGCCCAGCCCCTCAATGTCGAGGGCATCCCGCCTGGCCCAGTGGATAATTGCCCCCTGGACGATCGCCGGGCAGGAGCTATTGATGCAGCGGGTCACGGCCTCATCCTCGGGCTTGACCAGGGCACTGGCGCACTGGGGGCAGTGGGTGGGCATGGTGGCTTTGGTGGCGTGCTCGGGCCGCAGCTCACCCAGCACCCGCACCACTTCGGGGATGATCTCCCCGGCCTTGCGGACAATCACCGTATCCCCCTGGTGAATGTCGAGTTCGGCCAGGCGGTCAGCGTTGTGCAGGGTGGCGCGGGCGACGGTGGTTCCGGCGAGCTGCACCGGGCGCAGCTCGGCCACGGGGGTGACTGCCCCGGTGCGCCCTACCTGAAAGCTGACGGCTTCCAGCAGGGTGGGCACCTCCTCGGCGGGGTACTTGAGCGCCACCGCCCAGCGGGGAAACTTCTGGGTAAAGCCCAATTGCTGCTGCAGGGCAAAATCATTGAGCTTTACCACCACGCCGTCGGTGAGGTACGAGAGCTGGGCTCGTTTAGTGTCCCACTCATTAAAGTAGGCCTGCACCTCGGTTTCAGACTGGCAGAGCTGGCGGTTGGGGTTGACGCGAAAGCCGAGGGTCTGGAGCAGGTCGAGGGCGGCCCATTGGGAGGATGGGGAAGGTGAGGGGGATGGGGAAGGTGGGGTGGACGGGGAAGGTGAGGAGGATGAAGAAGGTGAGGAGGATGAGGGGTGCTCTTTCTCCTTCATCTCCTCATCTCTCAAATGCACGGTGTAGGCGAAAAAATCTAAGCGACGGGCGGCGACAATGCGGGAGTCAAGCTGGCGCAGCGTACCGGCGGCGGCGTTGCGGGGGTTGGCGAAGAGCGCTTCGCCGCGAGCTTCCCGCTCGGCGTTGATCTGCTCAAACACGTCCAGGGGCAGGAAGGCTTCACCGCGCACCTCGACCACCGGGGGCGGGGTGTCGGTGTTCAGCCGCAGGGGGATAGAGCGAATGGTGCGCACGTTGGGGGTGATGTCTTCGCCCGAAACGCCGTCGCCCCGGGTGACGCCGCGTACCAGCACCCCGTTTTCGTAGGTGAGGGCGAGGGCGTTGCCGTCGATTTTGAGTTCGGCGACATACTCAACCTTGCCCACGGTGGGGGCCTGTCTGCGCCAGCGGTCTTCCCAGGCGCGAAACTCGGTCAGGTCAAAGGCGTTTTCCAGGCTATAGAGGGGGATGTTGTGGCGAACGGAGGTGAACTGGGTGGCGGGCTTTTCGCCGACGCGCTGGGTAGGGCTGTCGGGGGTGACGAGGTCGGGGTGGGCGGCTTCGAGGTCTTGCAGCTCGCGGTAGAGGCGATCGTACACCTCGTCGGGCAGGTCGGGGGCATCAAGGACGTAGTAGGCATAGCTGGCGGCCTGCAGCTGTGCTCTGAGGGTTTGCACTCTGGCGATGGTGGTTTCGTCTGCCGCCTGGTTCATGGCTCGGTTCTCTAAAATTGCCCGGTGGCTAGTGTAACGCTGGAATGCGCTCTGCGGTTGGCTTGCGGAGTGCATTCCAGTTTTACAGAGGTCATTGGTTCACGCTGTACCCACCTTAGGGGGGCAGAGGGGATCATCTCGATGTACTTTACCCGACTCAGATCTTGCACCTTGGCTGGAGGGAGGCGAGAAAAGGGCGTGAAACGTATAGACAGCAAGGACCATGACGATGCTTGCCCACGCCCAAGAGCTAATCTACCAACTGTTGGACCGGATGCCGAGTGCCTACCAACGCCAAAGCCTAAAAGCCCTTCTAGAGCTGTTTCTCAAAGCACAAGGAGCACCACTGCCCGAGCATAGTCACCTGAATCCTGCCAGCGCCTTGAGTCGGTTTCTCGCGGTTATAGCTGGTCAGTGCGGCAGGTCATTTAAACCGGGTGGTGCAATTCCCCTGTGTTGAGAAAGACCTTGCAGGCTACGTTTCCGCCCGTTGTCACACTGTGGTTGTGCGAGGCACTCTGATACGCGGTTTGACCAGGGCGGGCACAATGCGATCGCTCGCCAATCGACCCCCAAACAAGTTCCGCGCCACTGGCCCCAGTTGCAGCGCCGCAGCCCCGCCCATGACAAACAGATTGCACCCCGGCCAGCGCAGGTGATGATCTAGAACTGGCAACCCGTCGACAATCTCAGCGGGATAATTCGCCCGCAGGTCGGCCAGCAGGGGCCAGTGCTCCACATTCAGCTGACTGCCGGTGGCCAGCCAGATCCGATCGATTGGCAGGTGGGTGAGGCAGTCGTGCTCGGCTCCGGTGCTACAGTGCACCCGCCAGGCGTCGCCCTTCCACTCCGCCCGCTGCACCTCGCACTGTTCGTAGAAAGTGATCTGGCCCTGGCGCTCCAGCCGTCGCAGGTGCAGGAGCATGGCTGGGGTGACAGAACCGCCGTTGCGGGCCTGCTGAATCATCTGCCAGCGCTGGTGCCAACGGGTTTCGGCATGGAATCCTTTGAGATACTTGGGACCCAGCCAGCCTGGTTCGGCATCGAACAGCTTGGCGTAGAACTGCCGCCGCGCCATCAGGATCACCTGGGCACCGCGGGCCACGGCTCCCGCAGCCAGATGGCCGCTGGTCAGGCCGCTGCCCACAATCAAAATTTGCTCGCCCGCCAGGGAGAGCCCGCGCAGGTCGATCTGGCTGGAGTGCCGTAGCCGATCGCTGGGGTAAGTCTGGGGAATCTGCCGCGCCCAGTCCGGGATCTGGGGTATGCCACCGGCGATCGCCAGCACCACCCGCCGGGCCAAAAGCTGCCGTCCATCCGCCAACCCCAGCCGAAACCGCTGCCGTCCCAACCCCTGACACAACTCCAGATGCTGGACCGTCCCTGCCATCACCCGATGGGTCAAATCCCACCGCTGAATCACCGACTGGCAGAAGTCTCGGAACAGGGAGGTACTGGGCAACGAGTAGGGGGGAAACAGTTCATCGGGCCGCCCCTCGGCGAAGGTGCGCAGGGCAGAAGGGTGGGGGTCGGGGTGGTGGACCGCGGGCGATCGCAGGTGGGGAATCTCAAAGGCCGCAAACTGGTGGTGCCACTGGCACAGCCACTCCCCGGCGGGGTCGATCACCACAAAGCGGTTCCGCAGGGCGGCTTTCTTTTGCAGCAGGTGAGTGACCAGGGTGAGCGCTTGGGGGCCAGCGCCGATGATGGCAATGTCGGTGGAGGGGGGCATGGGGGGTGTGAAGGGGTGGATGGGTGGGAGGGTGGATGGGTGGGAGGGTGGATGGGTGGGAGGGTGGATGGGTATTGGGTTTCGGAATCCCCTCCTGGGAGGGGTAGGGGTGGGTTGGTCTGACGCCTGATATCCGGCACCTAACACCGGCTTACAATGATAATCATTATCGAAATACTTTGGGGGAGGAATTGCTGTGGCTGAGGTGCTGGGTGGGTTGGCGGCTGAGGTGGGGGATGGGATGCGGTATTACGGCTGGCGGTGGCAGGGGCGGGAGGCGTCCATTGCCTACGACGGGCGGGGAGCGGGGCAGACGCTGCTGCTGCTGCCAGCGTTTAGCAGCATTTCAACGCGGGCTGAGTTGGATGGGCTGGCGGTGGAGCTGGCTCGGGGCTACCGGGTGATCACCCTGGATTGGTTGGGGTTTGGGGAGTCGGCGCGACCGGCTTGGCGCAGTCGGCCAGCGATCTACCGGGCGATGCTGAGGGACTTTGTGCAAGATATGGTGCCGGAGGTGGCGGCGATTGTGGCCTGCGGCCACGGTGCGGGCTATGCTCTGGAGCTGGCAGGGTCGGGAGAAGTGGCAGGGTTGCGGGCGATCGCCCTGGTAGCCCCCACCTGGCGCGGCCCCCTACCCACGGCCATGGGGGAATGGCGGCGGATCTACACGGCGCTGCGCTGGCTGGTGTGGTCGCCGCTGCTGGGCCAGGGGCTGTATGCGCTCAATGCCCACCCGGCCTTCCTGCGCTGGATGATGGGCCGCCACGTCTACAGCGAGGCTGCCTTCATTACCCCCGACCTGATGCGGGCCAAGCACCACACGACCCAGGCGAAGGGAGCCCGATTTGCCTCGGCAGCGTTTGTCACGGGTGGGCTCGACCCGGTGCAGCGGCGCACCGACTGGTTGGATTTAGTAGAAGCGACTCCGGTGCCCAAACTAGCGATCGCCGGGCAGCATACCCCACCCAAGTCCAAGGCCGAAATGGAGATGCTAAACGCAATGGCCGAAGTGCAATGGGCCATCGTTCCTGGTTCCCTGGCACCCCATGAAGAATGTCCCAAAGCAGTGCTGGAGAGCCTAATGCCGTTTTTCCAAGAGCATTTGGAGGGATAAGGAAGGTATCGGGTATTGGGCGTCGGGTGTCGGGTATCGGGTATTAGGTCTTCCTGACACCCGGCACCTAATCCCTAACCCCTAACCCCCACTTATAATTTGAAAATGATTATCGTTCATACTGGAGGTCTGCTATGGTTGCTGCTGATACTCTGCATTCGGTTCCGGTTACGGTGCTCACGGGTTATTTAGGTGCGGGCAAGACCACGCTGCTGAACCGCATCCTCACCCATGAGCACGGCAAGAAAGTGGCGGTGATCGTCAACGAGTTTGGTGAGGTGGGCATTGACAACCAACTGGTAATCGACGCCGACGAAGAAATCTTTGAGATGAACAACGGCTGCATTTGCTGCACCGTGCGCGGCGATCTGATCCGCATCATCGGCAACCTGATGAAGCGCCGCGACAAGTTTGACCACCTGGTGATCGAGACCACGGGCCTGGCCGACCCCGCCCCGGTAATTCAAACCTTCTTTGTGGATGACGAGGTGCAGACCCAGGCCAGCCTGGATGCGGTGGTAACTGTTGTGGATGCGGCCCACATTGCTCGGCACTGGGAGGCCGACGAAGCGATCGAGCAGATTGCCTTTGCCGACGTGATTTTGCTCAACAAAATTGACCTGGTGACCGAAGCTGAGCTAACCGCTTTAGAAGAGCGGATTCGCGGCATGAACGCGATCGCCAAAATCTACCGCACCCGTGACGCCCAGGTGGAGATGGATGCCATCCTCGGCGTCAGCGCCTTTGACCTGGGCAATGCCCTCCAGATTGACCCCGAATTTCTCAACGAGACCGCCCACGAACACGACGAAACCGTCGGCTCCATTGCCTTGGTGGAAGCGGGCGAAGTGAACGGCGACAAGCTGAACCAATGGCTGGGGGCACTGTTGCGCGATCGCGGCCCCGACATCTTTCGCATGAAGGGCATCCTCAACATCGCAGGAGAAGACTGCCGCTTCGTCTTCCAGGGTGTACATATGCTGTTTGACGGTCGCCAAGACCGCCCCTGGCGACCTGATGAAACTCGAAAAAATGAGCTGGTGTTTATCGGGCGGAATTTGGAAGAAATGGGGTTGGAGGAGTCGTTTAGGGGGTGTTTGGCGGCGTGAAGGGGTGGATGAGTGGATGGGTGGATGGGTGGATGGGTGGATGGGTGGATGAGTGAAAACCACCTGTTCACTAACACTCGCCCTACCCCAACCCATTCACCCGCGACCCGCCTACCCATCCACCCGCCCACCCATCCACCTTTTTCCCATGCCCAAATCCATCCTCTCCCCCACCTGGCAAACTCTCCTCGCTGACTATGTGACCGCGATCGCATGGCTGCCCGACGGCTGTCGGCTGGTGGCCTGCTCGGCGGCAGGAGAAGTGGTGCTGTTTGACGCCAGGACAGGGAGATCGGTGGCGTTGCAAGCAAAGCAGGGCTTGTCGGTGGATGCGATCGCCGTCTCGGCTGATGGCCAGTTTTTGGCGGCAGGGGGGCAGGATGGCGCTGTGAGAATTTGGTCGATGGCAGGCGATCCGCCGACGCTAGTGACTGAGCTAGAAAATGCTAGGGTGTGGGTGGATTGCTTGCAGTGGCATCCGCACCGACCAGAGCTGGCGGTGGGACTGGGGCGCTATGCCCAGGTATGGGATGCAGCAGGGCAAGCGGTAGTGACGACGCTGAACTTTGAGGCGTCGTCGGTGCTGGACTTGGCCTGGCACCCCAGCGGTGACGCTTTGCTGTTGGCGGGCAACCAGAGCGTGAAGACCTGGCGACGAGGGGCTTGGGATGATGATCCGCTGATTCGAGAAACCGGTGGGGCCAGCGGGGCGATCGCCATCTCCCCCGACGGTCAGTATCTGGCCTCGGGCAATAACGATCGCACCCTGCTGGTGTGGGCCTGGGACAACCCCTACCCCTGGCAAATGCAAGGCTTTTCGGGCAAGGTGCGACAGTTGGCCTGGTCTACGGTCAAGGCCCAGGGAAATGCGCCGTTGCTGGCGTCGGCCAGCGCCGAGGGCGTGGTGGTGTGGGCTAAGGCCGAAGGTGAAGCCGAGGGCTGGACCGCTAACGTGCTGGATTTGCACAATGGGACGGTGCGGGCAATCGCCTTTCAGCCCCAGTCCAAGCTACTGGCCTCCGCCTCCGAGGACGGCTGGGTCTGTCTATGGCAGAACGCCGCCCAGGCCGCCCAAATTCTGGAAGGCGCAGCGGACGGATTTTCAACCCTGGCCTGGTCGCCCCAGGGAAAGCACCTGGCAGCAGGGGGCTGTGGGGGCGAGGTGATGGTGTGGGGGCAGGTGTTGGCGGGGAAGGGATTTGGGTAGATGGGTAGGCGGGTGGATGGGTAGGCGGGTGGATGGGTAGGCGGGTGGATGGGTACGGGGTGGATGGGTGGGCGGGTAGGGGGTAGATGAGTTGGGGATAGGGTAAATGTTGGTGAACAGGTGGTTTTCACTCATCCACCCATCCCCTCATCTACCCATCTACCCATCCACCCATCCACTCACCAAACACCTTCCCTACCTCGCTCCTGCCTCTTCGGCTTCTAGGGTTTGCAGTACGGCCTGGATTTGGGCGGGGGTGTTGCGCTCCTGGAGATTGACCCAGCAGTGGCTCTGAACGGGGTCAGCCATAGCGGCTTGGCCTACAGCAGGGACGGCGGACTTGGGGGTGGCTCCTAAGGCAGAGGGTTGGCGGCTGGCAAACAGAGCGGGATTGGTGGCGGCGGGGCCATTGTTGGGGCCGAGGCGACGGCTGGTGAATACCTGGGGAGTGGGGGGTTGGTTGCGGAGTTGCTGTAGGGCGTTGAGGCAGGCTGGGCAATCGCAGCCGAACAGGGCGACGGCGGCATCGCTCTCGGCAGCGCTAAAGTTGACGTCAAATTCATAGTCGTCGGGCTGGTTTTGGGTTCCCGTTGGGATCGGGATTCCAGTGGCGGAGGCCACTAACGTGTTGCCGTGGAGCGTTCGCAGTGCTGACCCAGGCTCCGCCGACACTCCGCAGGACGCCACCTCAGACCCCGCTGTGGTGCCTGTATAAAGCTGCGGGGATGGGTTTCTGTTGGCCAAGCCCAAAAATCCCATTGCCACAATGGCCCCGGCAATAGCGGGAACGGTCAACAGTTTTAAGAGAATTTTGCCGGTCATTACTCTATTCCTTGCTGGACTCGCAGCTTGTGATGGCGGCTTGTGCTCGAATATTGCCTATGACAGGGATGGGCGTATGAGTGTTCCACAACCGCGCCGCGCCAAAGCGTACCGCAACTGCCTTGAAAAAGCCTATACAAAGTACTTCTACCACCTGAATTTTTCCAGTCAACCCGTCCTGTAGGGGGTCAAGAGCAGCGATCGCAGACGCCGAAGAATTCCAGCGTGTGGTAGTAAATCCGAAATGAGCCAGTGCCCTGGAGCTGCGCCGCCAGTTCCTGCACTGGGCAGGTCTCCACTGGTACCGAAACCCCACACTGCAAGCAGGTGAGGTAGTGGTGGTCGTGCTCCACCGCACTGTAGAGCGTTTCCCCACTCAAAGTCACCCGGTGCTGCACCAGCCCCAACAGTTTGAGGGCATCCAGCGCTCGGTAAACCGTGGCCACCCCGATCGGGCGCTGGGTGCCCATCACTCCATGGAGCGCCTGGGCCGAGAGCGGTTGGGGCTGCTGCCGCAGGGCCGCCAACACAGCCTGCTGCCCAGGGGTCAGACGGGGTGGGGGAGTAGCGGTAGACACCACCGCACCGATTTCTTTGGCAAAAGGGTCGCGATCCATAGCAAGATAGGCTAAGATAACCTGGAATGATAATCATTATCATATTGCAAGGCTATGGTTTTGTCTCCCCCACCGACCCCTACTCCAGAGATTGCAGAGGCTCCAGCCCGGCAGGTTGGGGCGGTTCCCCCAAAACCCCTGGTGCATCGCCCCCGCCGCCTACGCCGGACAGAGGGGCTACGTCGTATGGTGCGCGAAACCCGTTTGACTGTAGATGACTTGATTTACCCCATGTTTGTGATGGAGGGCAGCGGGCAGCGGCAGGAAGTGCCCTCCATGCCTGGGTGCTTCCGCTATTCCCTGGATCTGCTGCTGGAGGAGTTGCAGGAGATCGTGAGGCTAGGCATTGGGGCGATCGCCCTTTTCCCCCTCATCCCCGACGAGCAAAAAGACAACGCCGGTACCGAAAGCTACAACCCTGATGGGCTGATTCCCCAAGCCGTGCGCGCCATCAAGCAGGCCTTCCCGCAACTGCTGGTGATTACCGACATTGCCCTCGACCCCTACAGCAGCATGGGCCACGACGGCATTGTGGAGGATGGCGAAATTCTCAACGACGAAACCGTAGCCGTCCTGGTCAAGCAAGCCCTGGCCCACGCCGAAGCCGGAGCCGACATAGTTGCCCCCTCCGACATGATGGATGGCCGGATTGGGGCCATTCGCCAAGCCCTCGACGCCGAGGGGTGGATCAACGTCGGCATCCTCGCCTACTCGGCCAAGTACGCCTCCGCCTACTACGGCCCCTTCCGCGACGCCCTGGAAAGCGCCCCCAAATTTGGCGACAAAAAGACCTACCAGATGGACCCCGCCAACGCTGCCGAAGCCCTCAAGGAAGTCGATCTCGACATCGCCGAAGGGGCCGACATCGTCATGGTCAAACCCGCCCTCGCGTACCTGGACGTGATCCGCCGCATCCGGCAGCACACCAACTTGCCCATCGCCGCCTACAACGTCAGCGGCGAATACGCCATGGTCAAAGCCACCGCCGCCCAAGGCTGGATCGACGAGCAAGCCGTCGTCCTCGAAACCCTAACCAGCATCAAGCGAGCCGGAGCGGATGTGATTTTGACGTATTTTGCCAGGGATGTGGCGAGAGTTTTGGGTGGATGAGGGGATGAGGGGATGAGGGGATGGGTGGATGAGGGGATGAGGGGATGAGGGGATGAGGGGATGGGTGGATGAGTGCATGAGTCTACGCAATCTACCTACCCCCTACCCGCCTACCCATCTACCCATCCACCCCCTTACCCATCCACCCATCCACCCGCCCACCCCCTTACCCATCCACCCCCTACCCATCCACCCCCTACCCGCCCACCCATCCACCCAACCTAGGAGACCCTCATGCCAACCTTCTTCCCTTTCCGCCGAACAGCCCTATTGTTTGCATCCTCTGTGGCGATCGCCCTGGGGGGCTGCGGCACTGGCCCTACCGAGGTTAGTGAGACCGATGCCCCTGGTGGGGCGGTGGAGGCCACTGACCTGACGGTGATGACGACGATTTTGCCGATCACGCAGTTTACCAATGCGGTGGTGGGCGATCGCGCCGAGGTCATCCCCCTGATGCCGACCAATGTGGACCCCCATGATTTTCAGGCGCGGCCTGCGGATGTGCAGGCGCTGGCCAATGCTGACGTGCTGGTGAAGAATGGCCTGGAGATGGAGTTCTTTTTAGACGACCTGATTGCCAATGCCGAGAACCCGGATCTAGTGATGATCGATTCGAGTGAGGGTATTGCGGTGCTGGCCAATGAAGACCACGGCCACAGCCACGGCCACAGCCATGACCACAGTCATGGCCACAGCCACGACCATGACCACGGCCATGATCATGCCCACGACGATCATGGCCACAGCCACGACCACGCCGAGGCGGGGCACCATCACCACCACCACGGCGAATTCAACCCCCACATCTGGCTCGACCCCAAGCGGGCGATTCAGCA
Organism: Leptolyngbya sp. KIOST-1; assembly: GCF_000763385.1. Lineage (NCBI taxonomy): Bacteria > Bacillati > Cyanobacteriota > Cyanophyceae > Leptolyngbyales > Leptolyngbyaceae > Leptolyngbya > Leptolyngbya sp. KIOST-1. Next base: position 760,821 of record NZ_JQFA01000002.1, on the reverse strand, counting down.
GGTGGAGAACATTCGCGACGGCATGATTGCGGTGGACCCGGAAGGGGAGGAAATTTACACCGCCAACGCGGCAGCCTTCATTGCTGAGCTAGAGGCGCTGGATGCCGAGATTGCGGAAAAACTAGCGCCCTTTACCGGCCAGAGCTTCGTAGTATTCCACGACTTTGCCCCCTACTTCGCCGAGAGCTACGGGCTTGAAACCGAATTTCTGGTGGATGTGCCTGCCATCAACCCCTCCCCCGAGGATGTCAAACGGGTGATGGACACGGTGCAAGCCTCCAACCTGAAGGCCATTATGACGGAACCGTCGGCAGGGGAGGATAGCTTTGCGGCAGTCGCTAACGACCTGGGCGTGGACGTGGGCCTGTTCAACCCGATTGAAGTGGGTGGCCCGGAGGCTGTGCAACCGGAGTACTACCTGAATGCCATGCGCCAAAATGCCGCCAACCTTGTCGCCTCTTTTGAGTCGTTTAACCAGCAGCAGTCGTGGCTGCCGGTATGGCCTACCCAACCCCTAGCGCTGCTGCCCCAGCCCGTGGGCCTGCGGTTTTAGGAGGGGTGCCCTTGAACCCTGACGTTCTGCTGGTAGACGGGCTGACCGTCTACCGCGATACCTACCCCGCCGTGGAGGAGGTGTCCTTTGCCCTGGCCGAGGGCACCGACGCTGCCATCGTTGGCCCCAATGGGGCTGGCAAAAGTACCTTGATCCAGGCCATCCTGGGCATCCTGCCCCGGCGGGCGGGGGATGTGTTTGTGCTGGGACAGTCCCTTAGCCGTCAGGGTCGTTTACCGGCCCAGGTGCGGCAGCAGATTGCCTACCTGCCCCAAAACTTTCTGTTCGACCGCCGCATCCCCATCACCGTCAACGAACTGGTGGCCCTGGGCTGGGATGACCTGGGCCTGAAGCTGCCCTGGGCCAATCGCACCCCCCGCCGCCGCGCCGTTCGCCAGGCCCTCGCCCGAGTCGATGCCCTGCACCTCGGCCCCCAGCCCATCAGCAGCCTCTCCGGCGGTGAAATGAAACGGGCGCTGCTGGCCTACTGCCTGGTGCGCCCCCGCCGCCTGCTCATCCTCGACGAAGCCCCCGCTGGTCTCGACGCCCGCGGCGAATCGGAGTTTTACCAACTCCTCTACCAGCTCAAACAAGACCAGGGCTGGGCCATCCTGCAAATTTCCCACGACCTCGATATGGTTAGGAAGCACTGCGATCGCGTCCTCTGCCTCAACCGCTCTATCCGGTGCCAGGGCACCCCCGATGTGGCCCTAGCCCCGGATAACCTGGCGCTGGTCTACGGGTCGGAGTTTGTCAGGTATCGGCATCGTCATTAGGGGGAGGTGGATGGGTGGATGGGTAGGGGGTGGATGGGTGGGGTTATTTGATGATCCAGTGGGAGGAGTTTTTGATGATATTAACGAGTTGACCCAGGACTTTGTCGTACATGCAGTACAGGTGTCTGCCAGTTTCAGGATCGAGGTATTGGCATTTGACGGCAAATTCTAGCCAGATTTGTGTTTCTGTCGCCTCAGCCTGACAATCGCTGATCTTGGCAATGAAGGCTGCTTCGTATCGTCGCTTTCGCCAAGCCTCTCCCAAATTTGCATAGACCGATCGCGAGGAGCGCCGAATTTGATCGGTCAATGAGTACCGTTCCTCAACCGGAAACTTTTTTGAGACCTCAAAAATTTCCATCGCCGCCTCAAAAGCCGCTTGATAAACCTCCAATTCCCGATATCCCCTAACCAACCCCCTCCCCATCCACCCTTCCCCAAAAAATCACCCCCCCATAATTCCCTTGTTCTCCCACCCCTCCACTAGGGCAGACACCCAGGTCTACCCCTACCCCATCCACCCATCCACCCATCCACCCTCCCACCCATCCACTCCCCCATGCCATCCCTCACCCACACCCTCGAACTCTTCCAACTCCCCTTCATGCAGCGCGCCCTGATGGGCGGCATCCTCACCGGCTTGATGGGGGGGCTCATGGGCAGTTTCACCATCCTGCGGCAGCTGTCGTTTTTTAGTGATGCCCTGGGGCATTCGGCGCTGTTGGGTATCAGTCTGGGGCTGCTGTTGGGCGTAAGTCCGACCTCGGTACTGTTGCCATTTGCGGTGGTGTTCGCCCTGGGGGTGACATATTTGCTAGAGCGCACGCGGCTGTGGACGGATGCGCTGTTGAATATTGTCTACTCGTCGTCCCTGGCGATCGGGGTGATTTTGCTGACCTTTGTGGGGCAGTACCGAGGCGGCATTAACAACATTTTGTTCGGCGACATTTTGGCGGTGCGGCAGAGCAATTTGGTGGTGAGTTCGATTTTGCTGGCGGCCTGCGTGGTCTACGTGGGGCTGACCCTGCGATCGCAAATCCTGCTCACCCTCCACGAACCCTTAGCCTTGGCTCGCGGCATCTCTGCCCCCATCCACCGCACTGTGTTTATTGTCCTGCTAGCGCTGGTGGTGGGTACCTCGATTCAGGCGATCGGTGTGCTGCTGATCAGTGCCTTTGTGGTGATTCCCGCCTGCGCTGCCCGCTTACTCAGCCGCACATTCAGCGGCTACGTGATTCTGTCAGCTTTCCTCGGAGCCCTGGGGGCAGTGCTGGGCATGGTGTTCTCTGCCATGTTTAATCTGCCGTCGGGGCCTGCGATCGTCACCATGCAGCTGGCGATTTTTTTGGTGGCGATCGTGCTGCCTAGGACGAAATTGTCGGCGGTTTAAGGGGGGGGCGAGTCAGGTTAACCCACCCCTGCCCCTCCCAGGAGGGGATTCTGAAACCTGAATAACCCACCCCTGCCCCTCCCAGGAGGGGATTCTGAAACCTGAAACCTGAAACCCCGTTTACCGCTGACCGTTTACCGTTTTTCCACGCAATTAGGAGTCTCATTCCATGACCGCTCAACTTCCTTCCAAGAACATCTCCGCCGACCAGGCGATCGCTGCTCTTTCTACCCAGCCCCAGGCCCGCGTTTCCGATGCCGAAATGCAGCAGGCAGTGCGCACTCTGCTGATTGGCCTGGGGGAAGACCCCGATCGCGAAGGGCTGATCGACACCCCCAAACGGGTGGTTAAGGCCCTCAAATTCCTCACCTCCGGCTACAACCAATCCCTGGATGAATTACTCAACGGCGCTGTTTTCCACGAAAACACCAATGAAATGGTGCTGGTACGCGACATCGACCTGTTTAGCTCCTGCGAACACCACATTTTGCCCATCCTGGGTCGTGCCCACGTGGCCTACATCCCCAACGGCAAGGTGATCGGCCTCTCCAAGGTGGCTCGCATCTGCGAAATGTACGCCCGCCGCCTGCAAGTGCAAGAACGCCTCACCGCCCAGATCGCCGATGCCCTCCAGGGTTTACTGCAACCCCAGGGCGTCGCCGTCGTAGTCGAAGCCACCCACATGTGCATGGTCATGCGCGGCGTCCAAAAGCCCGGCTCATGGACCGTCACCAGCGCCATGAAAGGGGCCTTTGCCGACGACGCCCGCACCCGGCAGGAGTTTATGAGTTTGATTCGGCATACCCCGGCGTTCCATTAAAGGGTGGATGGGTGGATGGGTGGATGAGTGCATGAGTGCATGAGTCTAAGCAATCTACCTACCCCCTACCCATCCACCCTCCCACCCATCCACCCCCTACCCATCCACCCTCCCACCCATCCACCCCCTACCCATCCACCCATCCACCCGCCTACCCATCCACCCTCCCACCCATCCACCCAAATGCCTCACCTCATCGCCATCTCCGGCCCCTCTGGCAGCGGCAAAACCACCTGGATTAGCCAGTTCCTCAAGGATCAGTCCACCCCCCAGTACTATGTGTGCCCGGGGTTGGGGGAGATCTCGGTGGATCTGGCGCGGATGGGCTATCGGTTTCCCTCGGTGCAGGTGGTACCCGAGGCTCAGCTGAAGACTGTTCTGGCGGATCTGCCGGAGCAGGCGACGGTGTACCTGGAATGGGGGTTTCACCTGGATTTGGGCTCGCCGTTTTTGGCGGAGTTGCCCTGGGAGCGGGTGGCGGTGCTGCCCCCTGACCTGGCCGAATCGGACTGGCACGGGTGGAGCGATCGCATCGTGACCGGCAACCCTGTGGCGGCTCCGGCCAATGGCTACTTGCCCGAGATCTGGTGTACGCCGCTGAATGGGCAGGTGTTCGACCCGCCCAGCCTGGAGGCGCTGCTGCTGGAGGTGTCGGGGGGAGCCTATGGCCAGGTGGGGCGCATGAAGGGAATTTTTGAGCTCCCCGATGGGCGCGCCTTCCATGTGGATTTTGTCGAGGGGTTGCCGGGGATGGAGTATACCGAACTGGCCATTCCTCGCTGGCGGTCGGGGCGGCCCGATCGCTTCAGTGGCATTGAGGTGGTGGGCTGGGGGCTGGAGCGAGAGGCGATCGCCCAAACCCTGCTGGACAGCACCCTATCCGACGCCGCCCTGGCCCAGTACCAACAGCATTACCAAGCCCTACATCCCAGTGAGGAGGTCATTTCGGTATGAAACTAGCGGTCATTTCCTGCATCCACGGCAACTATGAAGCCCTCAATGCCGTGCTGTGCGACATCGACGATCAAAAGGCTGAGCAGATTTACTGCCTGGGGGACCTGGTGGGCTATGGCCCCTACCCCAACGCCGTCGTCGAGATGATTCGGTCTTTGGATATCCCCACCTGCCAGGGTTGCTGGGATGAAGACATCGTCGAGGGGCTGAACGCCTGCGAGTGCAGCTACCCCTCCCAACTGGCGGAAAAGCGCGGTCGCCTCGCCCACGAGTGGACCAACCGCGCGATCAACCCCGAGGTGCGCGAGTACCTGGCCAGCCTGCCCATGACCCTACGCCAGGAAAACCTCTGCTTTGTCCACGGTAGCCCCAACAGCCAGCACGAGTATCTGCTGCCCACCATGGATGGCTTCGCCGCCCTGGAGCGAGTCCTGGCCGCTGAGGCCGATGTGCTGTTTTGTGGCCACACCCACGTCCCCTACTTGCGAGAGCTAGAGAATGGCACCCTCTCGGTCAGGGTGCAGCAGCCCGGCCAAGGCGAAACCCAGCGCCAGTTCACCGCCCCCCTCAAACGCATCGTCAACGCCGGTTCCGTCGGCGAACCCCGCCACGGCAGACCCAACGCCACCTACGTCCTCTACGACACCGACACAACCCAGATCACCCTGCGGGAGGTGCCCTACGACTACAAAAAAACCTGCGCCGCCATCCTCGAACAGGGCCTGCCGCCGATCTTCGCCTGGCGACTGGAGCGCGGCATGGAGTTCGCTGAACGGGCGGAGGATGGGGGGCATGTGTGTGAGCGGTAATGGGGTGGATGGGTGGATGGGTGGATGAGGGGATGGGTGGATGAGTCTAAACAACCTACTTCCCCGCCTACCCATCTACCCCTTACCCATCCACCCATCCACCCCTTACCCATCCACCCATCCACCCCTTACCCATCCACCCATCCACCCCTTACCCATCCACCCATCTACCCCTTACCCATCCACCCATCCACCCCTTACCCATCCACCCATCCACAAAATAGGAGTCCAATTCATGCAATGGGCCATTCTTAGCGGCATCGAGGGCAATCTAGCGGCCTACGAGGCGGTGCTAGCAGACATTCGGCGGCAGCGGCAGCCGGTGACGGATCTCTATATTTTGGGGGATCTGGTGGGGTTGCAGGGCGACAGTGAGGCAGTGGTGCGGCGGGTGAGAGAGCCCCAGCCAGGGGAACCTATACCCCAGGTCTGTACGGGCTGGTGGGAGGAGCAGTGCTTTAGCCTGCACGGTTTTCGCGGGCTGCCCGACGCGCCGGAGCTGGTGGAACGTCATGGCTTGGAGGCGGTGAAAGACCTGTGGGAGGCGGTGTCGCGGCAGACGGTGCGGTGGTTGGCGGATCTAGATTTTGGCTTCCATGAGCTGGATTGCCTGCTGATCCACGGCAGCACCGTGGGCTATGGTGATGAGCTGACGCCGGAGACGCCGCCGATTCAACTGTGCGATCGCCTGATCCGCGCCGATGCCAATACGCTGTTCTGCGGGCGATCGGGCCTGGCTTTTGAGTGCTGGGTAGAGCCCGGTGCTCTGCGTTCTACGGTGACCACCCTCGATCAAACCACGCCACCCCAGGAGCAGGGGAAGTCGCCCCGCCGGGTGGTGGGGGTCGGCAATGTGGGTCGCCAGGGAGGTCAACCATCCTACGTGCTCTATAACCCTGGGACAGACCAAGTGCGCTTTAAATATGTTCAGCACAGTTCGGCCAGGGGATTTGGTGCGGCCAGGCCAAAGAATAAACAAGGCTGAACTTGGCGCTCGGTGACTACGGGCTGCCCTCAATGGGCATGGGGCTTGAAAATGCTAGAAAATCTGCAACTTTACCGTTTTATTTCACCATGAAAAGCCCAGAACCGACTATCGTTTTCGATCAAAAACGCGCTGCGTCTTACGACCAACAGTTTGCTGCCCTAGCGCCAATCCGTGAGGCCCTACATCTACAGATCCGCATCATCCTGTCAGAACTTCCCGCCAATGCCAACATTCTCTGTGTGGGAGTTGGCACTGGGGCAGAACTGATTTATCTTGCTGAAGCGTTTCCGCAATGGCGATTTACTGCGGTCGAGCCCGCTGCACCAATGCTCGATATTTGTCGCCGCAAAACCGAAGAGACCGGCATCGCGTCACGCTGTACGTTTCATCAGGGCTATCTGGACTCGCTGCCTGCTACAGATACGTTCCATGCGGCAACCTGTCTTTTGGTGTCCCATTTTCTGGTGCAAATCGATGAGCGCCGCCGCTTCTTTCGGCAAATTGCAACCCGGCTTCAGCCTGGCGGATACTTAGTCAGTGCCGATTTGACGGCTGACATGGCTACTGCAGAGTATCAAAGCCTGCTTGAAGTTTGGCTGCGAATGCTGAGATACGCTGGATTGCCTGCTGCAGAAGCTGACAAATTTCGCACATCTTACGGTCGCGATGTTGCCTTACTGCCACCGGAAAACATTGCAGCAATCATCACTGAGGCGGGCTTTGAGCTGCCAGTCTTGTTTTACCAAAGCCTTTTGGCTCGGGCTTGGTATGCCCATAAGCGCCCTGAGTGAAGGTTGCCAAGTTGAGTTGCAGGGTGGGCAGCGCTCACCATTCGGAAACTATTCTCTAAAAGCATCAGGACAGCTGACCTGACCGCAAGCCAGCTATGGGGGTTGCAGCTCGATTTTGCACTATTATGACAACGATTATCATTCTATGAGTGATGCGGCGATGTCCTCCCTTCCTCAGCCCTCATCAGTGGTAGACCCGGTCATCCCCAAGCGGGGTCTGCCAGTGACGCTGATTACCGGCTTTCTGGGCAGCGGCAAAACTACCCTGCTCAACCACATTCTGACCAACCGCCAGAATCTCAAGGTGGCGGTGCTGGTCAACGAGTTTGGCGACATCAACATCGACAGCCAGATGCTGGTCGCCATGGACGAGACCATGGTGGAACTGAGCAACGGCTGCATCTGCTGCACCATCAACGACGACTTGATCGACGCGGTGTATCGAGTGCTGGAGCTGCCCGAACGCATCGACTACCTGGTGGTGGAAACCACCGGCCTGGCCGACCCCCTGCCGATCATGCTCACCTTTGTGGGCACCGAGCTGAAGCGGCTCACCCACCTGGATTCTGTGATCACCGTTGTCGATGCCGAAACCTTTACCGACGACCACTTCGACAGTGCCGCCGCCACCAGCCAGCTCACCTACGGCGATATCATCCTGCTCAACAAGGCCGACCTCACCCCCGAGGTCAAGCTGACCTGGCTGGAGACCTACATTCAGGGTTTCAAAGACCAAGCTCGGATACTGCGCTGCTCGCTGACCGAGCAGGCCGACCAACTGCCCCTTTCCGCCCTGCTGGATGTGGGACTGGCCCCGGCCCTGCCCCCGGCCATGGTTAGCGCGGCCCAAGAGTCCCCCGACGGACACCTGGGCATTGATGGGTTTATAGCCGTTCCTTTCCGAAGCGATCGCCCCTTCAATGTCGATCGCTTTGAGCACTTTCTCATGGCCCAATTGCCCGCCGCAGTCTTTCGGGCCAAGGGCATTCTCTGGTTCGAGGGCGAAGACCTGCGCCACATCTTTCAGCTCAGCGGCAAACGCTTTGACCTCAGCCCCGAACCCTGGACCGGCCCAACCCAAAACCAATTAGTCTTCATCGGTCGTCAGCTTAACCCTCTCCAGCTGCATCAGCAACTCACCAATTGCCTAACCGGGACTCGCTCCCGCTGTCTGTAAAACAGGGTTTTAGGTATTGGGTGTCAGATAAAGCCTCATACTCGGAACCCGATACCCGAACAACCCACCCCTGCCCCTCCCAGGAGGAGATGCCGAAACCCATCCACCCATCCACTCCCCACCCATCCACTCCCCACCCATCCACCCATGCAACCCAACACCCCCGACACCCGCCTCCCCGTCACCATCATCACCGGCTTTTTAGGCAGCGGCAAAACCACTTTGCTGAACCACATCCTGCAAAACTTCGATGCCTATCGCGTGGCGGTGCTGGTTAACGAGTTTGGCGATATCAATATCGACAGTCAGTTTTTGGTCACCGTTGAGCAAGACATGGTGGAACTCACCAACGGCTGCATCTGCTGCACCATCAACGACGACCTGATGCAGGCGGTGTACCGGGTGCTGGAGAAGCGAGACCGGATCGACTACCTGGTGGTCGAAACCACCGGCGTTGCCGACCCTTTGCCCATCACCCTCACCTTCCTCGGTACCGAACTGCGGGATCTGACTCGGCTAGACTCTATTCTGACCATGATCGACGCCGAAAGCTTTGAGCCAGAGTTGTTCAACAGCCAGGCCGCCATGAGCCAGGTGACCTACGGCGACATTCTGCTGCTGAACAAGACCGACCTGGTGCCCCCCGAACGCCTAGAGACGGTGGAACAATACCTGCGCACCATTCGAGAGGATGCCAAAATCCTCCATAGTCAGCATGGTCAGGTGCCCCTGCCGCTGATCATTGATGTGAAGGCCGGAGACCAGGGGCCTTACCAGGCCGTGGCCCAGGCCGATGCCGAAAAAGCTGCCCATGATCACAATCATGATCATCACCCCGAACCCGAGACCCACGACCACGGGCATCACCATCACGAGGGCTACGACCACCATGGGCATCCCCACGAACACCACCATCACCACTCTGATCATCTAGATAACGATGGCTTTGTGTCCATGGCCTTTCGCGCCGACCAGCCCTTCGCCCTGAAGAAATTTCAGCAGCTGCTTGACTTTCACCTGCCGCCAGAATTGTTTCGCATGAAGGGGATTCTCTGGTTCAAGGAAAGCCCCGTCCGCCACTTTTTCCAGCTCACAGGCAGGCGGTTTCAGCTGAAGACGACCAGTGGACAGGGCCACCGGGCAATCAACTGGTCTGCATTGGCCGCAACCTGGATCGCAAAGCGATGGAGGAAAAGCTGAGGGACTGTATCGCAGAGGGAGATTAGGTGGCAGGTTTCAGGTGCTAAGGAGATAACTAGGAAAGAAATTACCAGCTAAGCGGGACGGATCAGAATGTCGTACTTCGGTAACAGCGGATGTCGTTCCAGTCGCTCTTCAATGCGCTTCATCTCCTTTTTCGTTAACGCAATCCCCTTTTCGTAAGGTGTTGTGTTCAGCCGGATAGTGGGATGGTGGCGTTTCCAAGTCATGCTCTGGGCCCAGGCCAGCATCGTCTCGACATCGGTAAGGCGTGTTCCATTCCAGTGTTGTTCTAAAATCCCCCAACAGCGCTCGATGGGATTGTACTTACTGTGATAAGGCGGAAAGTAAAGCAGTTGCAGCGGCTTACCAATCCGGTCAACCCAGGCTACGAGGCGATTGAGAAACTGGGTTCGCACCCCGCTGCTTTCGGGACCATTATCGACTTTGAGTTGTATGCGAGGCAGCGCCTGCCGGGTGGATGACGGGAGATGCGCCCACCAGTGTTCCAGCACATCGACAATGAAATCACTGGTTTTGTAGGACCGGCCGAATTCGATATAGAGATCCCCTCGGTCCTCATCCACGACGCCACAGGGAATGCACTTGTCCTTGATGCCCATGTCGTGGTCACAAGCCTGAGTATCTCCCCGCGTTTTGCCCCCGCGTGAGGAGTCTCCGAGGCACACCGTCGCCTTGCAGTCGAGGCTCAACCGCACCGCGTTTTGGGTCATGGCCTGTTGGTCTTTGGCCTGTAGATTCTCAAAGATCAAGTCGGTCTCGGGTAGTTTTTTTGGGGTTTGGCTTTGACCACAGGACGTAAGCGATAGCCGAGGCGATTGAGAATGACCGCCATCGTGCTGAGAGCCGGTAACGGCTCCTCAGCCACACCGTGGGCTTGCAGTTGTCTCAGCGCTTCGGGCGCCGTTAAGCGAGTGTAGGCAATCGAGGTGGTAAAACTCGGGTCTTGCTGACTATGGGCTTCGGCAATGCTCACCAGGGTGGCGGCGGCCTCAGGGTAACGCGCTTCCCACTTGCGGGTGCCCCCAAAGCCTGACTGTGCTCCGACACAGACCAGACCACTCCGCTTTTCGGCCAGGCCCAACGCGACCGTTTGGCGACCCCAGCCAAAGATACTTTCAGCTAAACGGGGATGACTGTCACAGTATTTCAGAGCCATCTCAGCTTGAAAGGCGCGGCGGGTCGCTCCCGTTAACGTTGAAGCAGCCAGGCGAAGGTCTTCAACTTGAGAGGGACTGGGACGTACCGGAAGGCAAGGTGAATCGTTTGTCATCGGTGGTCAGTGCTGAAAATGAGCTCTATGCCTACCTTAACGACTTGGTAAATTCTCTGCTAGAGATCTCCTAAGCAGTAGTTCCTCCGCAGTAGTACAAGTGTTTGGTGCTGTGTGATAAAATCTTGGGCACTGCGGAAGAATCGGGATAGGGAGAATCCTCACGAATCCCCCCTCCCACACCACCCATCGTGCGGCTCCGCAATGGGCGGTTCTCAACCTACCTGCTAGACGAAGTAATAGACTTCTCACCGTAACCCTGGGCGTTCATCCAAAGGTCGCGAATCGAGAGCAATCCCTCTTGTGCTAACCACTCATTGGTCATCCCCGTCTGCGTCGCTAAGGACCGCGACAACCGCCAATATCCTTTCCGGCTTAAGCCCGTCGAGAAGGCGTGTCGTCTCGGTGTCCCCAGTTTGAGCAGGTTGCCAATGCGCGTTCTCGGCCTACGCCACTGTTTCCAGTAGCACATCCGGATTCGACGCCTCAGCCACCCATCTAACTCGGGAATTGGCCCGTACAATTGGGAAATTCCAAAGTAGCCCATCCAACCCCGCAGATAGAGGCTAATCCGCTTCAGCCGATACTCCATCGACACTCGCCACCGCCGCGAGGTTAACCCCCGCAAGCGGTACTTGAGGTCCTGGAAGGCTCGCTCAGACCAAACAATGCGGATTCCCTGGAACGTAAATCCTAGGTATTCCAATCGCTCAATCCGTCGAACCCGGCTTTTCTGCGAATTCACCTTCAGTCGTAACACCTGGCTCAGATAGCGAGTCACGCTCGCCATTACTCGCCTGCCGGCTTGGGCTGATTTGACCAAAATGACCACATCGTCCACATAGCGGGTAAAGCGGTGGCCCCGGCGTTCCAACTCTTGGTCGAGGTCATCCAACAGGATGTTGGCGAGCAGCGGCGACAGGGGCGACCCTTGCGGTGTCCCCCACTCTGGGGCCTGTACTACCCCCTCGACCATGACCCCGGCTCGCAGGTATCGGCCTATCAAGGCTAGCAGGGTCTTATCCCGCACTTTGCGGGCGACTCTTGCCATTAGGACATCGTGGTTTACGGTGTCAAAGAACTTTTCCAAGTCCAAATCCACCACCACCCGATAGCCTTCCTTGACGTATGCCTTCACCTGTTTAATCGCGCCGTGGGCACTGCGGTTGGGACGACACCCAAAGCTGAACTCGGAAAACTCCGGCTCAAACAGTGGCGTCAGCACCTGTGAGATGGCTTGCTGGATCACCCGGTCTAGGACTGTTGGAACTCCCAACAGCCGCTCTCCCTTGCCCCCTGGCTTGGGGATGACGACCCGTCGCACCGGAGCAGGGCGGTAGCGTCCATCTCGTAAGGTTTGGCGAATCTCTCCCCAGTGAAGTCGGGCGTAGGCCGCAAAGTCGTCCAGCACCATCCCGTCTATGCCGGGGGCACCTTGATTGGACTTCACTTGCTTCCACGCTCCAGGCCGAAATTGAGATCAATTTAGCCCGAGGCACCGCCGAAGCCCACCAAATTTTGCAGGAAACCTTAACGCCCAGCATTCTCAAGTATGAAGCCCTGCAAAAATGGGACGGACGATTACCTTTGATCACCGGAGAGGGGACGAGTACAGTGATCGAGCTAGAGGATTTAGTGCCGGATAGGGAGTAGGAAGTGTTTGACAATTGAAAATATTCAGATTCCTATAACTAATCTATTTACAACACCCCCCCAAAACGTTCACACGTTCAACGCTCCCACGTTCGCACCTTCTCACCCCCCTACCAAAATCTCCTCAAAGGCCTTAGAAACTCGGGTGTGAAATCGCTTTTGGTGGCGCAGTAAAATCACGGGCTGGGTCATCCGCGATGCGCTTTTCAAACACATCGGTGGTGGGGTTCATGATCCGGGTGTAGATGTTGCCAAACTCTTGCAGGGCAAACAGCCGCGCCCCGTGGTCGGCGTCGTCAAAAGTGTAGGAGGTGGTCTGGTAAATGGGCACAGCGCGGGCGTTGGTGCCGGGGGCGGGTTCCTGGCCAGCGTGGATCTGACCGGCCTCAATGCCTTCGGGGAACAGTTCAGGGTGAGCCGCAATCTGCTCGTCGAGATACTGACGAAAGGCCTCCCGATCTTCCACCAAAGTGGCGTAGTCGAGGTCGTCTGCAATGGGGAGACAAATCGTTTTATCGCCTGCGGTTCCACGCTTCCGTCGTTGCTTGGCCATCGGGTTGGCCTCCTGAGCGCTTTCCCTCTATTTTACTCGACACAAACTCGGGGGGAACTAGACTCCTAGCCTCAAGGACTGCCAAAAGGGCAGACCTCCCCAGATAAGACCGTGAACTGTCGATGCGCAACCGCGTCATTTACCGTATCCCCTGAACCAAAAGGCTTCGTTGTGTTGTGCCAACTCGCCCCAGAAACTCGGCCTTCTATGACGTTTCTGTTCGTCGGCTCGCACCTTTGCCGCTGGCTTCCTCCAGACCCTCCCTCGCGGAAACGCCCTTGCCTTTAGCTAGTGGTTGTCCATCTCTCGGCTCCTATGACTTGCGAGCATTTGGATGGCTGGTTCTCCCACAGGGGACTTTCACCCCATTAGTTCACGCCCATGCTGGGCGTACACACTGCGTTGGTGCGGACGGAACAGAGGTTATCGGTAGGTGTTCGAGGTTACCTACCGCCGCACAACTTCACCGTTAGACCTGCTATGAATACACATTCCCTGCCCGATCGCTCACCCAGGCATTTGAATCACATGCCCAAGCTGTCGTTGCTTTGCCCTGGGGTCAATCCCCAGCAGGCGAACATAGTTGTCGGAGTGCGTTGCTAAAAACTGCTCGATCTGGGCCAAAACCTCAGCTTCTTGGGTCGCCGCCAGGGTAGGGCCACTTTGCCAAGACCCCGCTTTAAATCGGCGCTGGTCAGCATACTCCAAACTCACCCGGTGCCCTAGCTGCCGCACCTGGACTACAGCTTCTGCTCTCAACCGGCCAGCGGTGGGTCTGTGGCCATTGCTGGCCCTACCGTTGCCCACTGGGTGGCCGGGGGTTTGCCACTGGGTCAAGCAGGCCCCATCGTTGGCACAGCGATAGCCCGCCAGCAGCGCCTGGTTGACGGCAACCACATGGTGAGAAAAAGCTTTGTCGCTATCCTTCGCCTCCGGCAATCGATCCGCCGCCTTCTGGGTGGTAATCACCGCTCCCGAGGGCACATAGCGACCCGCCGGAATCTCCACAAGACCGGGGGTAAAGGTAGATAATAAGAGAGTGTTAATAGAATAACAATTTCCCGACAATACGGGCGCTAGCAATAATGTCATACTCATCTAAACCATCTGCTAAGCCTTGCGTAACGACCTTTGACGGGTTTGTGCAATTGGCGGATTATTCCCTGATGGATACTCTAAATGCTGATCCTGATGCCACGGGCGATGGTGATGATCACCGGCCCCGCCAGGTTGTCTCTGGTCATTTCGTACCTGTGACACCCACGCCCCTTGCAGAACCAGAATATGTAACCCATAGCAGCACTTTTTTTAAGGAACTTGGGTTGAGCGATGAGCTGGCGCTGAATGAAAAATTTCGCCATGTATTTTCTGGTGATCTCTCTGCGGCCCATGGGCCGATGCGTCAGGTTGGCTGGGCAACTGGTTATGCCCTGTCGATTTATGGCACCGAATATACTCAACAATGTCCATTCGGTACTGGTAATGGTTATGGCGATGGTCGGGCCATATCTGTGTTTGAAGGAATCATTAATGGCCAGCGTTGGGAAATGCAATTGAAGGGTGGTGGCCCAACGCCCTATTGCCGGGGTGCCGACGGGCGCGCCGTACTCCGTTCAAGTGTGCGTGAGTTTCTAGCGCAAGAATATATGCAGGCGTTAGGTGTGCCCACATCGCGCTCTTTGACCCTGTATGTTTCTAAATCTGAGACCGTCACCCGGCCTTGGTATTCCCAAGATTCCCACTCCATCGACCCTGATATTTTGGTGGACAATCCTGTGGCCATTTCAACTCGCGTTGCACCATCCTTTTTGCGTGTTGGTCAGCTAGAGTTATTCGCCCGCCGGGCTCGCAGTGATGCTCATCCCCGAGCATTAGAAGAGTTGCGCATGATAGTGTCGCATTTAATTGAGCGAGAATACAAAAGCGACATTGATCAAACCCTGAGTTTTGCAGATCAATTGGTTGAGTTAGCTAAGCTATTTCGCCAGCGTCTTACGACCCTGGTGGCCAATTGGCTACGGGTTGGTTACTGTCAGGGTAATTTTAATAGTGACAACTGCGCCGCTGGTGGCTTTACCCTCGACTATGGGCCATTTGGATTTTGTGAAATTTTTGACCCCTGGTTTCAACCCTGGACTGGCGGCGGCAAACACTTTTCATTCTTCAATCAGCCCGTTGCAGCCGAAGCGAATTATCATATGTTTTGGCAATCTGTGAGACCGTTACTTGCAGAAGATGCTGAATCGTTAGAACATTTCGACCAAGTATGCCATGGCTTTGCAGAGGCAATGCAGGGACAAATTCAAACCATGTGGGCGGCCAAACTTGGCTTGCCTGAATTTAACCCAGAGCTATTTAAGGAATTAATGCAGCTAATCACCCAATCAGAGGTAGATTACACCATTTTCTTCCGAGAGTTATCCCATATACCAGACGATATCTCAGTCTTGAAAAAGAGCTTTTATAGTAAAACGTCACAACAACTCGATGAACAATGGCAATCTTGGCTAAAAAGCTGGCGTGACCTGGTGATTAACGCCGGTAATTCGACTGAGATATCAACAAAGATGAAACAGACTAACCCAAAATACGCATGGCGAGAGTGGTTGATTGTCCCTGCCTATCAACAAGCCATGCAGGGTGACTACACCTAGTTCCAACTTATTTTGTGTCAGCTTTCTTGGGCAACGGCCTTCTGCCATTCAACGATGAGGCAATCAGCAGATTGCGCACCCAGTTATTGTGATAGCGGAAACCGTTGAGTTGTTCAAAGGGGCATAAGCAGCCATCCATCGCTGTCCGAGTTTTGCGACAAAATGGATGAAAGTTCCAGAGTAATGCCATGGCTCGACTGGATTGCTCGGCGGAGCCCCATTTCCCGTGGAAATTTTGCATGGCATATAAGGTGCCATGTAGACCAGGATGGGGCGGTAGACGGCTACGTCTACCGGGGCGCAACAGCCGATGGCATGTGGGGGCAATACTTTGCAGCCACCGCCTCCCCTGAGAAGCCCGTTCGACCCCAGCAGCGGCAGGATTATTTCTATCCCAGCCGAACCGGACAGCCTCTGGTAAAGGTGACGCGGGTAGATCGGGGCAACGGCGCGAAGTTTTTTGTGCAGTACCACTGGAACGGGCAGCAGTGGATCAAGGGGTTAACCCCTGAGATTAGAGCCCAGGTGCCGATTTACCGCTACCGGGATGTCCAGAATGCGATCGCTATGGGTCAACCCATCTGGATGGTGGAGGGAGAAGGCTGCGCGGATGCCTTGTGGGGAATTGGCATTCCCGCGACCACTACTTTGGGGGGCTCGAAGAAGTACCGCAGCTATGGCGATTACGCTGAGGATTTGCAAGCGGCCCAGTTGGTGCTGTGCCCAGATCGCGACCAGGTTGGAGTTGCCCATATGGGAGAAGTTGCCCAGGACTTTCCCTCGGCCCAGTGGTGCTACCCCTACCCTGACAGTCTGCGCTGGCAAAACCTGCCGAAGCATGGCGGGCTGGATGTGGTGGATTGGATTCACGATGGGGCCACAGCTGAGCAGATCAGAGCGGCGGTGCAAGACCGGCGGCAGATGGTCAGCGCTACCCAAGGCCCCGAGCGATTGTCGGTGCAGGCCTTGCAAGACCAGATTCGCACCTACCTTGGCACTAGCCCCACCGAACTGGCCCTCGCTGCGCAGGTAGTGCAATGGCACCAGGAGACGGGGCTATCGGCCAGGGATATTGGTAACCTGGTCACTCTGGTGCAGGCGGAGCTGGAGCAAACCGAGGAACGGGATGATCGCCGGGCTGAGATTCACCAGCTGCTGAAAATTGGCGACTACCAGCTGTGTCTGGGGGAGTATCTTCACGCTGATCTGGCGGAACCCTTGGAGCAGATCGCTGACTGGATTGGGGCGACGCCAGCGGCGATGCTGGTGACGCTGCTGCCGGTGGCGGCGTCATTGCTGCGGGTGGGTACAGAGCTGGAAATTGATACTGGGATGGGGTTCTCAGTGCCGCCGATAGTGTTCACGGGACTGGTGGCCCCCTCAGGCAGCAAGAAGAGCCCAATTCAGCGGCAGATTTTGGGGCCGCTCTCACTGCTCCAGGCGGAGGCGGATCAGGAGTATGAGTATGCCGCTTCGGAGTATGAGGTTGATCTGCGCGATTGGGAGCAGACCCGAGCTGAGGAGAGGGGCATTCGCCCCAGGAAGCCGATGCCACGGGAGTATCACACCTCGGATGCGACACGGGAGGCGATCGCCCGCATCCAAGCCCAACAGCCGGAGCGGGGCATTTTGGTAACGCCGGATGAGCTGGCGGGCTTGTTCAAGGGGCAGAACCAGTACCGCAATGGCCGAGGTAATGATAAGGAGTCACTTTATCGCCTGCGGTTCCACGCTTCCGTCGTTGCTTGGCCATCGGGTTGGCCTCCTGAGCGCTTTCCCTCTATTTTACTCGACACAAACTCGGGGGGAACTAGGACTACACGTTAGTTAAAGAGTTGCAAGAAGTTCTGAGCTATCCCTATGATGAGCAATCCCAAGCAGTAGAAGATAAATACTATCGTCTAAAACCCAAGGCGTTTTCTAACGTTGGTGGCGTGTCGCACTATAGCTGTTCGTCTTGATGACGAGGCAGCTTGGGCCGCCGACCAGCGCATGATCGCCAGCCCTGGCAGCACCGCAAATGGGGTGGTGAGACTTGCGCAGACCAATGCCAATACAGACTGTTGCTAGAACACTGACCACCCAGTGGCGCTTGACCAAATTTTGGGAAGCTCAGACTGCACGCACACAGCCTTAGCTCAGAAACTTAGCCCAATCACGCCCTGGTTACAAGTAAGAATTGTTACCGTTGTATGAATCGGGATAACGAGTGTAGGCGAGCATGAAGCGACCTATGGACTGGACTGTGATAGCGATTCGAGGCCAAAAGACTAGCGCTGAATTGGTCAGTCAGTACAACATTTATTCCACACCGATCGTCATTGCATCACCACAAATTTTCTCATAGGGGCAAATTCCGCAGGCGTGGTGGGTGGCTTTGGGAGCAAAATCGGCGCTCATTAGGCGTTCTACCAGGGCATTAGCTTGCTGGTTAACGATTTGTAGGTTAGCGTCATCAAAGGAATACAGGCGATCGTGGCGTAGGTAGGCCAGGTGGGCGTTGGGCTTGCCCGTGGCGCGGCTGTAGGCCCAGAGTTGAAACTGGTGGTGCTCTGGGTGCATGGCCTGGTCAGTCTTGAAATCGAGCACAAAGTCTTCGCCTACCAAATCCACCATGCCGTTGAGGATGAGGCCGCCCACGGTGAGGGAAACGGAGTGTTCCCAGTGGGTCGCGCTGGCTCGATGGGCTTCGTAGACTGGCGATTGGCGGAACACCTGGGCCAGGGTGAGGGCTTCTGCCACTGCCGTGAGCGGCAGGTGGGGGGCATAGGTAGCTAGGGTTTCGGCCTGGTCAAGGCCCAGTTCCAGGGCTTTGTGGGTGAGTTTGCCCAACTCCATCCCCGGGTTGGCGGTGCCGTTGCCACTGGTGTAGCCGGGGTGGCCATCCACATGGCGAAACTTAAACCGCAGGGGGCAGAGGGCGTAGTCGCTGAGGGCGGTGACGGGGAGTTCGGCAAAGCCTGCCCTGGCGGGGTAGAGCATGATCTGCTCGGGCAGGGGCGGCAGGTTGGGGGCCACCGGGGCCACGGGCTGAGCCAGGTGGGGCGCAAAGGGTATAGGTGCTGGGGTAATGAGACCGTCTAGCCCAGGCTGCAACACGTCCAGGCCGCCGCCGGAGGGTTTGGCAGCGGTGAGGATAAGGCGATCGCGAGCCCGAGTCAGGGCCACATAGAGCACCCGCTTGCTTTCCTCGCTGTCGGCGGCTTTTTTGCGCTGCTCCAGCAGAATGTAGAGGGCCGACTTTTGCCGATCGCCCTCCTCATCCTCCAGCTTGAGGGCCACCCCCAGATCCGGGTCGAAGCGCACCAGGGGCGAGTCGGCGGGGGATTGGCGGGCCAGATCGGGCACGATCACCACCGGCCACTCCAGCCCCTTGGAACCGTGGATCGTCATCAGGCTGACGGCATTGCCCCCAGCCAGGGCGGGGCGGGGCACCTCCACCCCGGCGGCCTGCAACCGCTGGAGGCGACGGACAACGGCCAGCACGTCGAAGCTGCCTGCTTCCAGCGATCGCACCAGTTCCCCAAAGCCCTGCCAGTCGGCCAGGCGGCGATCGGCACCGGGAAGGTTGGCGATGACGGCGGTGTAACCCGTCAGGCGATCGCCCAGTTGCAGCAACCGGGTGGGCGCTTCAGTGCGGCGGGCAATCAGCAACTCGCCCAGGGTTCCTCTGGCGCGGCTCAGGTCGAAGTCGGTGCTGGTGCGGAGGTGCTTCCACCAGCCGGTTTTCTCGGGTAGGGTTTGGGCAAAAGTGTAGAGGGTGCGATCGCTCACCGCAAAGAAAGGACTGCGCAGCACCGCCGCCAGGGCCAAACTATCCGTCGGGTCAGCCAAAAACCGCAGCAGCGCCCCGGCATCCTTGGCTTCGCGGGTGGCGAGCAGGTTGCCGCCCCCGGCCTGCAAGATGGGGATGTCGCGAGCGGCGATCGCCTTCCCGTACAGCTCCAGCGGCCCCCAGGTGCGCGACAAAATGGCGATGTCTTTGGGTTGAATCTGCCGCAACTGGCCGCTGGCTTTGTCGTGGACTGGCAATTTGGCCGACAGCATTTCCTCCACCAGGTCGGCAATCTTCTGCGCTTCCACTCGGCGGCAGGCATCGGCATTGGTGTCGATGGCCTTGTCTTTCTGGTGTTCCTCATCCACCGTCACGGTGAAAAGCTGGATCTGTGGGGTGGGCTCCAGGATTTCCTGGCGGTGGGCGGCCAGGGGCTGGTAGAGGTCGGCCAGCACGGGGGCAAATACCTGGTTAATTTGGGCGATCAGGGCCTGGTGGGTGCGGAAGCTGAGGCTGAGTTCGACGGGGTCATTGTTGGGGTGAATGCGGCTCTGCCATGCCTCAAACACCCGCACATCTGCCCGCCGAAAGCTGTAGATAGACTGTTTGACATCGCCGACGATGGTGAGGGTAGCGTTGGCGGTGAGCGTTTTTAGCAGCTGCCCCTGGATGGGGTTGGTGTCTTGAAATTCGTCGATCAGGAAGACCTGCCAGCGCTGGGCGTAATAGTGCTGCACCGCCGGGTCGGCCAGGGCTTGCAGGGCGTGAACTTCCAGGTCGTTGAAGTCCAAAACCCGCTGCTGGTACTTGGCTTTTTGCAGAAAGTCGCGCACCCAGGCAAAGGCTCCGCGCAGGTTGGGCAGCAGGGCATCGGTCTGGTCGTCGTAGGCGTTGGGTTCCAGGGTGATCAATCCGGTTTTGATCGCTTCTTGGGCCAATGTCCTTAGGGTTTTGATGGCATCTTTCACCGCCGCCATAGCCTCTTTGCCGCCCCAGTTCCTTGGGCTACCGACGTTGATTTTCAAGCTGTCGAGCATGTCCAATGCCTGGGCAGCATCGCGTTTTTCAAAGAGGGCGATCGCCTCCAGTGCTGCCAACCGATGCTCCTCCAGTCTGTCGCCGGGGGCGGCGTAGGCTTGCAGGGTGTGCTTGCTGCTCAGCCAGTCCGGGTTTGACAGAAATCTGTCTAATTCCTGGTTTCGTATCTGTTCTACCTGCGGCAACCAATTATCGCGACATTTCTCCAGCGCTTGCTCGGCGGTGAGCGGATCAGCCAGTAACGCCTGCAACACGTCCCGCATCAGCGAGTAGGGAATGCCCAGGTAGAAGTGACTGGGCAGTTGCGCCAGGGCATCGGCAAAGACATCGGCCTGCCAGATGGGGCTTTCCAGCTCATCCTGCACGGCAAAGTCGGGGGGCACGTTGGCGATGTTGGAATGCTCGCGGCAGATGCGGGCGGCCAGGGCGTGGAAGGTGCTGATTTGGGCGGCTTCTAGCTCGGCCAGCAGGTCGGGGCGATCGCCCATGGATGCTGCGATAGTGGAGCGGATGCGCGATCGCAGTTCTGCCGCCGCTTTCTCAGTAAAGGTAACCGCCACAATTTGTAGAGGCGAAAATCCCTGCTGCAAAAAGTACCGATAGCGCTCGGAGAGCATGTGGGTTTTGCCGGTGCCTGCCCCTGCCGTGACCGCCACACTCTTAGGACTGTAGGCGGCGCGTTCTTGCTGTTCAGTCAGTCCCATGGGTCATCTCCTTACGGCTGAGGCGGTCGCCCTGGCGACACAGGGCATCAAAATCGCAGTAGGCGCAGGCTTTGCGCTCGGTGTCGGGCTGCACCGGATAGTGGCCAGCTTCTAAATGGGCTTTGCAGCGCTCAATAGCCTCGGGCAATTCGTGCTGGGGTGCCTTCGACGAGAGCGCGATTTTTGCTCTGCCGCGAATGGAGTAGTAGTAGGCATCGGCAACGGGTTCATCAAACCGGGCTGGGCCAGCGGCCTCCCGGTAGAGCGGGAGCTGGAGGTCAATGCAGGCTTTGCCGGTTTGGTCTTTGATGCCGGTGGGGCGGCTCTTGCCGGTTTTGTAGTCGATCAGCACCAGCCCTACGTCGGTGCGATCGATCCGGTCGATGCGGCCCCGTACTTTCATGCCGTGCCATTCCCCCTCAAAATCGCCTTCTAGCAAAACTGGCTCTGCCCCGGTGGGCAAAAAGCTGGGGTCTTGCAGGGCCAGGGCCAGAACCCGCAGGTGTTCTTCTCGGCGCAGGGTCCAGGCGGGTAGGTTGGGGGGGAGAATATCGCGCTCGGCCTGGGCAAAGGCGGCGTTGAGGGTATCCGAAAAGAAGTCTGGATCGCTCAACGCTTGCTCTGAAGCTTCCTTCCACTCGGCCAGCACCAGTTCCAGCACCCGGTGGTAGAGCTGGCCAATCTGGCTGGGGTCCAGGTCGTCGTTGATTTCCTCTGGGGGGCCAAGCTTCAGCAGCTTTTGGGCAAACCACTTGAACGGGCACTGGCCCAGGTTCCGCAACTGCGACACGCTAAAGGGCCAGTCGCTATAGTCGAAGGGAATGCCGATGACGCCGTCGTACTCGTTGGCGGCATTGCTGCTTTCGCGGCCCTGCTCGATTTCATAGGCGTGGCGGGCGGCCAGGAGCACCGGGTCTTCGGCATCTGGGATTAGGGATGTGTGGCGCAGAACAGTGCGGCGATGCTCTTCGGGACTGGCGATGGCCAAGGGCCGGTCGGAGACCATCGCCCCCATTGGCGGTTCACTGGGTTTTAGCCCCAATTGTGCCAGGTAAGGGCTGGGCAAGAGTTCTTTGCGCCCCTCCAACTGAGGATAGGAAAAGACCACGGCGGTGGTCACCGTTTGCAGCAAAAAGTAGACATTCAGCGCCTCTCGCCGCGCCATTTCGGCGGCGCTGGGCAGCATCACCCCCTGGGGGCGGAGCTGCTGCCGCTCAAAGAAATCCAGCAGCGGGTCATTGCCAATGGGGGCGGGCAGCACGCCCTCGGCCATGCCAATGACGAATATATGGGCATACCTTGCCCCGACTACCGACCGAGGGCTGTGCAGCTCGACTCCACCGCGACCCGGCTGGGCGGGGACAGTCAAGCTATCCAGTAAGTCCCGCAGCTCCTGGCGAAAGTCACCCCAGCTGAGAATTTCCTCTTCAGGTTCGGCCAGTTCCCCCAAAGCACTGCGGAAGGTGTTGAAGGCCAGGCTCTCCCTGGCCCAGCGGGCGCAGCGGCGGCGCAGGTCAAATCGACCCAAAATGCGTTGCCACAGGTCTACCCAGGTATCGCGGCGGCGGGCCTGGTTGATCTGGGCCAGGAGGTCGAGATCCAAGTCGAGGTGCTCTTGAGCCAGGGTTTTCCAGGCGGCAAAGCCCTGGGGATGCTGGCGGCGGGCGGTGGCCCAAAAATCGCGATCAGGGTTGCTGGCCAGGGCGTGGCTGAGGAGCCGCGCTGTGCCCTCGAAGGGAAATTTGGCATCGAGCACGTCCACTAGCAGGTTTAGCCAGGTTCCCAGACGGGTGCTCAGCAGCGGGGTTTGGTAGAGCGCCCGCAGGGGTACGCCGTACTCCCAAGCGATGTCGATCAGCTTGGGGCCATAGGCGACTTCGTCCCTGGCGACAATGGCGATGTCTCGGGCCAGGATGCCGTCGTTGAGCAGAGCTTTGACTTGGGCGAGCGTGCCCCGCACCTCGGCGTCTAAAGTGCTGTAGGCGTAGGCGATCGCAGGGGTCTGGCCCGGTGAAGCGATCCCAGGGTTCTGTTCAGACTTAACGGCTATGTCCTCACCCCCGCTAGAACCCTGGGATCTGTCTCCACAAAAAACTTGGCTGAGTGATTCCCCGATCGCAAAGATCCCAGGGTTCTGCTCAGCTGGAAAGAACCCAGGGTTCTGCCTAGAGTTAGTGGTTGCAGCCTGATCCCTGCTAGAACCCTGGGTTCTGGTCCCCTCGCTAGAACCCAGGGATCTGGGCTCCCCAATGACCTGCCAACCTTGGGCTACTAGCCAATCCACGGATGCCTGGCTGTCGGCAAACAGCGGTGAATCGGCGATCGGCAAAAACAGCACACTTTCCTCAGCGGCCAGAGCGTTGATCCAGGCCAATTCATCGGGGCGGGGCTGAAAGTAGCCGTAGACGAGTACCGGCTGGGGGTTCACCTGGCCCTCGGCAGCCCGCCAGTGGAGGTATGCTCCGTCGATCAACCCTTGTTCATCCAGGGCGGTTTGGTAGGCTCTGGCTACGGCGAAAAGCTGGGCGGTGCGCTCAGAGGCGGCGGTTACTGTCGAGAGATTGGGGCTACTTTGGAGGAGCGATCGCACCCCCGGCAACCAGGCTCTAGCGGTACCCAGCCCATCCACCGGCTGCACAATGTCTTGCACCACCTGGCGAAACAGCCGTTGGGCGGTCAGGTCCGGAGCAATCTTCTTGCCCCCAGGCTCCAGGGCTTTGATCGCCAATCGATGCAGAGGCTCATGGGGTTTGGCCAAGGCCCTAGCCGCCAGCCGCGATGGGGTCACAATTTGGTAGCCAGGCCGCGTTGACCAGTCCAGGGCAGTGGCATAGCTATTGCTGGGGGTTAAAACAAATCTCGCCATGCCAGTTTCTCCATCGTTCCGCCGGTCTGTGGCTATAACCCAGCTATTCAGACGCCGTGCTAGCCACACACCCCATCACTATGAAAGCTAAGTTTTTTAAGTCTTCTTAGCTTGCCCATACCGATCGGGGAAAAGTTCAGGCATTTCATCCAAATCATGACGATACCTTCACCATCCACCGCCCATGGATGCTGACAAGCGCACACTACGCCTCCCTATCTACAGGCGGTTAAGGTTGAAATAGCGGTATTCGGCGGCTTGGCGGAACGATGCCATTGCGTTTCGAGCAAGATAACGGCTTGAAGTAGCGCCTAAAACCCAATACCCGACTCCCCCCCGCTCTTATCCTTTCAAATAACAGTGACAATCGGGCTTCTCGATTAGGGAAGCTGCCAGTCGATTTAGGACCACCGCCGCCAGTAAACCGCCGCCAAGGGATCCCTCCGTGGTGATGTAGGGGACATCGAGCTGCATCAGCCGGCGCTTGGCAGCAGGGGCATGGCTAAAGCCGATGGGCAAGCCAATTACCAGGGCCGGACGCAGGGATTGGTGGGCGATCGCATCGCACAGCCGCATTAGCACCGAGGGGGCATAGCCTACCACCCAAATGCTGCCCTCTCCCCAGGCCTGAAACCACTGGGGCCAGTGGTCATCCTGCCAGAACTGTCGCTCCGCGTCGGCGGCACTGTCCAGATGGGGATTGTCAATCAGCGTCCGCCACTGGCAGCCCAAATGGGTCAGGCGCGCCTGATCCAGGCTGGCGACCACCGCTGGCACATCTCCCACCACCGTGCACCCGGTCGCCAGGGCTTCCCGCGCCGCCTTGATCGCATCCTGGCTAAACCGCACAAAGGCCGCCAACCCCACATCCCCACAGGCCAAAACTAGGTGCGACAACACGTCTACCTCAATTTCTGGTCGTTGGGATAGGTCGGGCAAGAGTCGCCGCAGGGCCTGCTGAAAGTCCTCGGGGTGATCCGCCGCAGCGGCATCTAAGTGCTGCCACAGCGACTCGGTCAGGGCTTGGGCGGTCTGGGTTTCCACCTCCAGCAGGCGCAACTGGGCCAGAGCCTCGGCCTGCATGTCTTGACAGGCGCGATCGCGTCCCAGGATCCCCTCCAGCGCCATTGCCGTCTGCCGCAGGCGAATCAACTGCCGCAGCACCCCCTGGTATTCGCCTTGCAACTGCTCCAGCAGGGGCTCCGTTTGCAGGGAAGGCGAATCCACCTCCAGCATTTGCTTAATGTGGGCCAGCTGAAACCCCTGCTGCTTCAGCGCCACAATCCGCCGCAACCGCTCGACATCAGGCTGGTCATACAGACGATAGTTGCCCTGCGATCGCACCGGCTGAGGCAACAGCCCAATCTGATGGTAGTGCCGCACCATCCGGGGCGTAATGCCATGGCCAACGGTTTGGGTAAGTTGTTTGATGGTGAGCATGGGGGAGTGGGAGGGTGGAGGAGTGGATGAGTGGGAGAGTGGAGGAGTGGAGGAGTGGAGGAGTGGATGAGTGGACGGAGCCAAAATCAGTGAAATAGAAAAACCTAACCGGGAGGGATCAGAATTTTGTGTAAATCCCTGTTTCGAGAACGAAAAATCAAGGGTTCAGCCCTGTCAAGCGTGATTTTCTGAACACTCCCCCTAACCTGCCAACCCACCTACCCACCTACCCGCCTACCCACCTACCCATCCACCCATCCACCCATCCACCCATCCACCCACCTACCCACCTACCCGCCTACCCACCTACCCACCTACCCACCTACCCACCTACCCACCTACCCACCTACCCATCCACCCATCCACCCAATACCCCTTGACCCTAACATCAATGTCAACCTTTACCCTGTAGAGGTTCTGACGTAGGGCTTGACCCCGATGACTTCGACTTTTCCGGGCACAATGCCCAAGGGCCTGCGAATCTGGATGCACACCTACCCTGATGCGGTGGCGGCGGGGGCCTGTGCGCTGCTGGCGCTGGTGGGGTGGCTGGGGTTGCAGGGGGGGCAAGTGGGTCTTGGGGTGGGGCTGTTGCTCACGGGCTACGTCATCGGTGGCTATGCCAGCGCCAAGGAGGGGTTGACCACCCTCTGGCAGGAGCGGGAGCTGGATGTGGATTTGTTGATGATCGTGGCGGCGCTGGGGGCGGCGGCGCTGGGGCTGTGGCAGCGGCAGTACTACCTGCTGGTGGATGGGGCGGTGCTGATTTTGATTTTTGCGGTCAGTGGAGCCTTGGAGACGATCGCCCTGCACCGCACCGAGCGCAATATTCGCAGCTTGATGCAGTTGGCCCCGGACACAGCTCGTAAGCTGGTTGGGGGCCAGGAGCGGCTCGTCGCTACGGAAACGTTGGGGGTGGGCGATCGCATTTTGATCAAGCCCGGCGACCTGATCCCCACCGATGGCCTGGTGCAGGGGGGCAGTAGCACCGTCAACCAGGCTCCAATCACGGGCGAGTCGATTCCGGTGGAAAAGGGGGTGGGCGACGAGGTCTTTGCGGGCACCATCAATGGCCATGGCGCGCTCACCGTGGCATTGCACAAACCCCCAGCCAGCAGCCTGATTCAGCGCGTGATTCGCTTGGTGGAGCAGGCCAAGACCAGCCAGCCCCCCTCCCAACAATTTTTAGAACAGTTTGAGCGGGGCTATGCCCGCCTCATTGTGGGGGCGGGGCTGTTGCTGGCCCTGCTGCCGCCGCTCCTGCTGGGGTGGACCTGGGAAACCACGATTTATCGGGCGCTGATTTTTCTGGTGGTGGCCTCGCCCTGCGCCCTGATGGCTTCGATTATGCCCACCCTGCTGTCGGGCATCGCCCGAGGGGCACGGCAGGGGATTCTGTTCAAGGATGGGGCTCAGTTGGAAACCATCGGGCGGGTGCGGGCGATCGCCTTCGACAAAACCGGCACCCTCACCACCGGGGTGCTCACCGTCAGCGACCTGGTCCCGGCCCCCACCGTTGAGGCTGAGCAGGTGCTGCAAGTGGCGGCCTCCGTAGAAGCCTACTCAGAACACCCCGCCGCCGAAGCGATTGTGGCCACCGCTCACCAGCGGGGCATTCTCACCCAGCCTGTCTCCTCGGTGCAGGCTGAGGCGGGCCAGGGTATCCACGGCCAGGTCGAGGGTGTGCCCGTGCAGGTGGGCAAGCTGGCTTACGTTAGTGCTGGCCTGGCTACCCCTGTAGATCCCGTCCTGCTCCAGGCCAGCCAACGGCTGGAGGGCGAAGGCAAAAGCGTCATTTGGGTACGGCGGCAGGACCAAATCCTCGGGCTCCTGGCGGTGGCGGATCGGGTTCGCCCCCAGGCGGCTCAGCTTTTGCAGAACCTCAGGCAAAGGGGCATTCCGACCACGGTGATGCTGACCGGTGACAACGCCGCCACCGCTGAGACCATTGCCCTGGGGGTGGGGGTGAGTGAGGTCTACGCCAACCTCCTGCCCGAAGATAAAGTAGACGTGGTTAAGCGCCTGCAGCAGCAGTACCACACGGTAGCCATGGTCGGCGATGGCATCAACGACGCCCCGGCCCTGGCCCAGGCGTCGGTGGGTATTGCCATGGGGGGCGCTGGCACAGATGTGGCGCTGGAAACGGCGGACATTGTGTTGATGGGCGATCGCCTCGACCAGCTGGAGCAGGCGATTGTGATTGGGCAAAAATCCCAGCGCATTATTCGCCAAAACATCGCCCTGGCCCTGACCTCTGTTGCCCTGCTAATGGTGGCCAATTTTCTGGGCGAACTCACCTTACCCGCTGGGGTTATTGGCCATGAAGGATCGACCCTGCTGGTGACGCTGAACGGCCTGCGATTGCTGAGGTGAAGGTCACTTGTTACTGAAGTCAGGGATAGGGCTTTAGAGGCGATCTCTCAGGGAGGGCATATTAATCTTCCCCGCTGTGGGAGGGGCGATCGCGTTCCAGGTCTGACCCAAAGATAGGTTTCAGCTGGGCCAGGCTGCCGCATCCTGGGAATAAATCAAAACGATATCGGCATGCGGATTTTATTTACCCTAGGGCTGTTGTTCTGTCTGTTGTTGACGGGGTGCGAGGTGTTTACCCCCGACACCAGTCGGGCGCTGTCGCAGACGCGGCAAATTGACGAAATGCACAAACAAACCGAACAGCTGCAACGCCAGGCCGATGCCCTGGAGCGTCTGGTTGACCAGGTTGCCCCTGCCCAGACGACCGCCCCGCGCGTCCCGTAGGGGGACCATGCAGCCATATTCCAACGCCTCTTGTAGGAGCAAACGACCGAGTGCCCTTACAAGCAGTCATGCCTCCATTCAACAACGCCTCATTTAGACTGCAGAAATAGAGCAACCCTTGCTGGGGGTGTCAGGTATCAGGTGTCAGGTGTCAGGAACAATTGACTGATTTCTGCCGCAGATACTAGTACTTGACCAACCTGATTGTGACAGGCTCCAACCGTCTAACGGTGCAGGGTACACGGTGTACGGTTTAAGGACTGCCGTGAACCGTACACCGTGCACCGTGAGCCCCACCAACCTGTCATCTTTGGCTTGGCAGACTACTAGCCTGCATCGGGGTTTAGCTCGATCATTTGTCCGGTGGTGTAGGTGCCAATGGGGCTCCAGATGGCGTAGGGCACCAGCAGCAGCGTCGCCAGTCCCGAGCTGGGCAGCACTGTCAGCGCCAGCACAAAGCCCAAAAGTACCCCAATGCCGCCCAGCACGGTGCCCACCTTGAGGCTTCTGAGCCGCAGGGTAAGGGGAATGTAGGCCACGGTGATCAGCTCCACCAGCAGGTAGAAGCCCATTAGCAGCCAGGTTTTGGGGCTACCGGGTTCGGCCTGCCAGACCAGGGTGGCCGAGATGGCGCCACAGGCAAAAATCACCGTCCAGATGACGGGAATGGCGGGTTCAAAGAACAGCCAGCGGGGGCGATCGAGCCGCAGCCCCCAGGAGACATCGCGGGGCCGAATCAGGCTGCCCCCCAGGGCCACCAAAAAGGTGACGCCGCCAATGATCATCCAGCTGTTGAACATTGCTCTACTCCCAAAACGCTCAGCCGTGGGCGGTACAGGCTCCGCCAATACAGGTTCGCACCCGATTACCGGGCCGCCATCTGGTGTTGGGCTGGCCCCAGCACCATGTCGATTTCGCGCAGCATGGCATCGTCGAGGGGGATGCCCGAAGCGGCGGCATTGTCGGCCACCTGGTCGGGGCGACTGGCCCCCACGATCGCGGCGCTCACCCTGGGGTCGCGCAAGATCCAGGCCAGGGCCAGCTGCGCCATCGAAATGTTGAGCTGGTCGGCCAAAGGCTGCAGATTTTGGACGGCGCTGAGCACGCGATCGCTCCTGATGTCCTGCATAAAGCCGTTCATTTTGTCGTTGGCGGCACGGGAGTCGGCGGGGGGCGCGGCCCCGGGCTTGTACTTGCCGGTCAGCACCCCCTGGGCCAGGGGCGACCAGACGATCTGGCCAATGCCGTGGTCGGCGCAGAGGGGAAACACCTCGGCCTCGGGCTGCCGCCACAGCATGGAATACTGGGGCTGGCTGGAGACAAACTTGGCCACATTGGGCAGCTCAAGCGCCGCTCGAATCTGGGTCGGGCTCCACTCGCTGAAGCCGATGTAGCGCACCTTGCCCTGCTGCACCACGTCGGTGAGGGCCGCCATGGTTTCCTCCAAGGGGGTGTTGCTGTCGTAGCGGTGGCACTGGTAGAGGTCCACGTAGTCGGTATTCAGGCGCTGGAGGGAGGCGTCGATCTGCTTATGGATCTGCGCCGCCGATAGGCCCTGGTCCTCCGGCGACATGGGAAAAAACACCTTGGTGGCCAGCACGTAGGAGCTGCGATCGATGTCCCGCAGCACCTCCCCCAGGAACGACTCGGCGGCACCGCGCCCGTAGACATTGGCGGTGTCGATGAAGTTGATGCCAACATCGAGCGCCGTGTGGACGCAGGCTTCGGCCTGCTGCCGCTCGACCCCGCCGCCATAGGTGAGCCAGGAGCCCAGGGCAATTTCTGAAACGGTCAGGTCGCTGTCGCCAAGCTGTCGATATTTCATAATCAATCCCTACTACCTACTGCAAAAAGTCATACCGCACAGCTGCTGCCCAGGGCGGGAATGTTGCCCCTTGGCCTGTATGGATTGATCACAACCTAATCAATTCGACTTCTACTCCACATCGGCCTCCAGGGGCAACTGTGCCAGTGCACGGCTGACCTTAATTTCTGGCCTCGTTAAGGTTAGTACGACACTTAAAGCTATCGCCGACGCCCTGAAGGTTAGGACGGTTTCATCGGTGACTGGCGACGACTATACGCCAGATTGCAGTCCCAATCTAGCAATTGACAATCAATACTGTCCCAAGCGAACTGGCCAACGCTATGGGAGGACCTTTGCTACGCCTCATCTCCTGCAAAGGGAAGAGAGGATTGCAGCCTAATCTGTCCCCAAGAGGGGACTCATCGGTAGCCCCATTGCTCCACGCTATGACTAAGGAGTATTGACAGGCCGCACTGAAGTGTCAGCGACAAAATCGCAATCGGGGAGATCGCAATCGGGTGGAGTAAGCGACCCAGGCTGGGCTAACCAATCCCTTTCTCCAGACGTAGATTTAGCCGTTAGAACCCAGTTTTGATGAACTAAGCAAGCCCCATGAAAGCCCAACAGACGTTTTCCTATTCCGCTCATTTGACAGGATATTTTGACAATCAAAGCTCTCACGAGAACCTTCTGGTTCAGGTCCCTGTCCGAGGCACCGCAGAAACACAGGTTCAGTCGCCCACCCCAGACAGTGGCCCCGGCGGACTATTCACGGCCCTGGGTTTATCGGCCTTTGCGCTAGCTTTTCTCATGATCAGGCGTCTCCAGAAGTCCGAAAAAGCTAGAAATGGCTTAGGTAGTATGCCTAATTTTCGCTATTCAACGCCTTGCTCAAAGTGCCGCTTCTTCAACAAAAATCCCTATATTAAATGCACTGTTCATCCCAAGATAGCCAGTAAAATAGACGCAAAAGACTGCCTGGATTTTTGGCCTGTCGATCAAGATGAGTTTCATAAAAAATGGTAAGACTCTTCTGGCTGTGAGGCCGCAGCAACCGTCTGCTCAGGGGTTCATTTGCTTAGGTTGATGCACAGATCGATCGCGAGCAGCGTTTAGAAATGGTTTCAGGTTCTGGTCTTCAGCCCCTGGCCTAGGGCGGGGGACGAGCCCACCTGAGACTCCAGAATGACGCCGTAGAGGGGGCTGGTGGCCATCAGCTGTTCGTGGGTGCCCTGGGCCACCAGGCGACCCCTGTCCATCAGCAAAATGCGATCGGCGGTGCGGACGGTACTGATCCGCTGGGCGACCACAAAGGCGGTGCAGGTGCGGCGGCGCATCAGGTCATCCAGGGCGGCCTGAATTTGGGCGGCGGTTTGGGCATCGACAGCGGAGGTGCTGTCGTCGAGAATCAAAATGTTGTAGTCGGTGAGCAGGGTGCGGGCGATCGCAATCCGCTGCTTTTGCCCCCCGGACAGGCCCACGCCGCGCTCGCCGACCACGGTGTCGTAGCCCTCCGGCAAGCCCATCACAAAGTCGTGGATCTGAGCCGCTTTGGCCGCCTCCACCACCTGGTCCAGACTGGCCTCGGATTTGGCGTAGGTGATGTTGGAGAAAATGGTGCCGGAGAACAGGGTGGTCTCCTGAAATACGGTGCTGATGCGCGATCGCAGGCTTTCCAGGGTAAAGTCGCGCACGTCGCGGCCATCGATGCGGATGGACCCGGCGGTGACATCGTAAAAGCGGGGGATCAGGTTGGTGACGGTGCTTTTGCCCGAGCCGGTCATGCCCAGAATGGCGATCAGCTCGTTGGGTTTGGTCTCAAAGGAGATATCGCACAGGGCGGGCGTGGTGGCCCCAGGGTAGCGAAAGGAGACGTTTTCAAAGGTGACGCGGCCGCCGCAGGTGGTGAAGGGCACGGCGCTGGGGCGATCGCGGATCTCAACGGGGGCGTCGAGCACCTCGTAGACCCGCTCCGCCGAGGAGGCCGCCTGGGCGATCGCCGGGGCGGCAAAGCCAATCAGCAAAATCGGCTGCAAAATCAGCAGCAGGTAGGTGTTAAACGCCACCAGCTGCCCCACCGAAAACTGACCGTCGATCACCGCCACGCCGCCGTACCCCACCACCGCCACGATCACCAGGTTGCTGACCAGAAAGATAAAGGGAAAGGTGTTGCGAATTGCCAGGATGGTCTTCATGTTGGCGGCCACCAGGCCACGGTTGAGCTGGGTGTAGCGATCGCGCTCCACCTCCTCCCGCACAAAGGCCTTGACCACCCGCACCCCAATCAAGTTCTCCTGCAAAACGGCGTTCAGGTCGCTGAGCTGCTCCTGCACCTGGCGAAACAGCAGGTTGTTGCGGCTGAAGAATCGCGCCATCAGCCACCCCGCTAGGGGCACCACCAGCAGGCTGATCAGCGCCAGCCGCCAGTTCATCACCAGCAGAATGACCGCGATCGCCGCCAGAGTAACCACGCCGCTAATCACCTGCACCAGGCTGGTGCTGAGAAACGTGCGCACCTGCTCAGTATCGCTGGTGACGCGGGTGAGCAACTGCGAGGTCTGGGCCTGGTCGTGGTAGCTAAAGCTGAGGATTTGTATTTTGCTAAAAATGCGGTTGCGCAGGTCGTAGACCACGCTCTGGGACATGGCCTCGGCGCAGAAGCTCTGGCCAAAGTTGAACAGCCCCCGGGCCAGGGCCGCAATCAGCAGCCCCACGCCGCTCTGGAGCACCACGGTCAGGTTGTTTTGGGCAATGCCATCGTCAATCGCCCAGCGAAACAGCTGCGGCGTCACCGCGTAGGCCGCCACCAGCAGCAGCGCGCTGACCAGTGCCCCCAGGGTCAGCCAGGGGTAGCGCCACAGACTGCCCAGCACCCGCTGCAGCTGCCGCAGCGACGACGTTTCCTGAGACTGAGACTGCGCCACGGGCCTGCTCCTGCTGTGCCTGCACTACTGCTGGTCGGGTGATGGTCGGGATGGGTAATTGTCGGGATTATAGATCCCGTCGGGGCAACCCGTGCCAGGTCAACGTTTGGAAGCTGCTAAGTCTCCCCAAAAAGTGCTCAGGCTACGGCGGGTCGGCGGTTTAATTATCTCTCCCTGGGCAGATTCCCGTTTCTGCAATTGCCATAAGAATTGGTGAGTATAATTACCACTTCCGTTTGCCAGGGGCGAGAAGAGCGGGATTGGGTCAGCTTTTGCGATCGGGCATTTGAGGATTAAAACCGATGAAGTTCGGACGTCCCATTGCCCCATATTGCTGAACGGCCCCCTGCAACCCAGGTCCCAGGGTTATGGACGACCAGACGAGGCGATAGTTTTAATTCAATTCAAGCGGGCCAATCGGGTCAATCCAATCGGGCTATGCCAGTAGCGACCCTAGGTTAAGGAACAAAGGACAGGGCAGCGGCTGGGGCTGCCCTTTAGCTGGGAAAAACCTCAAAACCTAGGAAGACGTCATGTCAACGGTAAGCGGGTGGATTACAGCAGGGGGAGGAGCACAGTAGATGAGGCAGCAGGCGACTGACCAGTTGTTTGCCGGGGGCGGTGAAATGGGGGCGCTGCTGCGCACCTACGATTGGTCAAAAACGCCCTTTGGCCCGCCTGAGCAGTGGCCCCAGAGCCTGCGATCGGCGTTGAGCATTTGCCTGCACTCCCGCTTTCCCATGGCCATCTACTGGGGGCCAGAGGGCCTGCTGCTCTACAACGATGCCTGGCGACCAATCGTGGGCGACAAGCACCCCTGGTCGGTGGGGCGGCCCGCCCAGGAGGTCTGGCCCGAAATTTGGGCTGAGATTGGGCCGGAGTTTGCCCATGTCCTGGCCACCGGGGAGGGCATTTTCCACAGCGACGAGCTGCTGGCCATGCATCGGTACGGCTACACCGAAGAGTGTTTCTTCGACTACACCTTCAACCCTATTCAGGGGGAAAGTGGCCGGGTGGAAGGGATTCTCAATGTGGTGAGCGAGACCACCTACCGGGTGCTGAGCGATCGCCGCGCCCAGCTGCTGCGGGAACTGGCCTCCAAAACCGCCCGGGCCAAAACCCTGGAAGAAGCCTGCGCGCTGACCACCGAGATTCTGGGTTCAGGTCGGGCTGACGTTCCCCTGGCGCTACTCTACGGGGTAAATGCAGAGGGAGTGGCCTCTCTCTGTCCGCCAGCGGAGGCGGTCGCGGCAAACCAGGCTCCGGCCCAGGTCAGCCTCAACGCTGGGGATGCCCCCGGCGGCTGGCCGATCGCCGCCGTCACCCAGTCTGCCCAGCCGCAAACCTTGGAGGATCTGCCCGATCGCTTTGGGGATCTGCCCGGTAGCCCCTGGCCCGAGCCCCCCCAGCAGGCGATGGTGCTGCCGGTGGTGGTGCCGGGGCAAGCCCAGGCGGCGGCGGTACTGGTGGCGGTGGCCAGTCCTCGCCGTCGACTAGATGACAACTACCGCGATTTCTTCAAGCAGATCGCGGCCCAGTTGGCCCTGTCGATCGCCAATGCCCGCGCCTACGAGGAGGAGCGGCGACGGGCGGAGCAACTGGCCGAGATCGATCGCGCCAAGACGGTCTTTTTCTCCAACGTCA
The DNA here is from genome assembly GCF_000763385.1 of Leptolyngbya sp. KIOST-1. Lineage (NCBI taxonomy): Bacteria > Bacillati > Cyanobacteriota > Cyanophyceae > Leptolyngbyales > Leptolyngbyaceae > Leptolyngbya > Leptolyngbya sp. KIOST-1. The sequence continues at coordinate 726,254 of NZ_JQFA01000002.1, read as the reverse complement.
GCCACGAGTTTCGCACCCCCCTGGCCCTGATGTTGGGGCCGGTGGAAGACGCCCTACAGCACACCCAGGACCCCGACCAGCGCGATCGCCTGGCGATGGTGCAGCGCAACGCCCTGCGGTTGCAAAAGCTGGTCAACACCCTGCTGGATTTTTCTCGCCTGGAGGCGGGGCGGATTGAGGCTGTCTACGAACCCACCGACCTGTCCCGGCTGACCACCGACCTGGCCGGGGTGTTCCGCGCCGCGATCGAGCAGGCCGGACTGCGGCTGGGGGTCGACTGCCCGCCCCTGCCCGAACCCGTCTACGTCGATCGGGAGATGTGGGAAAAAATTGTCCTCAACCTGCTCTCCAATGCGTTTAAGTTCACCTTTGAGGGCGCGATCGAGGTGGCCCTGCGCCCCACAACTGAGCAGAACCAGGTTCGGCTGGAGGTGAGCGACACCGGCATCGGCATTCCCGCCCAGGAACTGCCCCACATCTTTGAGCGATTTCATCGGGTGCCGGGGGCCAGGGGCCGCACCCACGAAGGCTCGGGGATAGGCCTGTCTTTGGTACAGGAGTTGGTCACCCTGCACGGCGGCCACATGGAGGTCACCAGCGCGGTGGGGCAGGGCACCCGGTTTGCGGTTACGCTGCCCCTGGGGTTGGCTCACCTGCCCGGCGATCGCATCGGCACTCCCCGCACCCAGGCCTCCACCGCGATCGGCCCCACCCCCTACCTGGAGGAAGCGATCACCTGGCTCCCGGCTCCCAACCCGCCCGCCCCGGCCCCAACCGCCCTCGCCCTACCCCGCCTGCTGCTGGCCGACGACAACGGCGACATGCTCGACTACGTCTCGCGGCTACTGGGCCCGCAGTACCAGGTCGAAACCGTGCGGCACGGTCAGGCGGCGCTGGCAGCGATTCGACGGCAGCCCCCGGACCTGGTACTCAGCGACGTGATGATGCCGGAACTGGACGGGTTTGAGCTGCTGCGTCAGCTGCGGGCCGACCCCCAAACCCAGGAACTGCCGATTATTTTGCTGTCGGCGCGGGCCGGGGAGGCGGCGCGGCTGGAAGGCCTGGCGGCGGGAGCCGACGACTACTTGACCAAACCGTTTTCGGCCCGCGAACTGCTGGCGCGGGTGGAGGCCACCCTGAAGCTGGCCCAGATGCGGCAGGAGGCCAAGGCCGTGCTACAGCGCAGCGAGGAGCGCTATCGCACCCTGTTCGAGGCGATGGAAGAGGGCTTTGGTATCTGCGAAATGCTGTTCGATGCCAGCGGTGCACCGATTGACTACCGCTTTTTGGAAATCAACCCGGCCTTTGAAATCCTCAGCGGCATACCGCAGATGGCAGGCAAAACAGCGAAAGAACTGGTCCCCGACCTGGAAGACATCTGGGTTGAGACCTATAGTCGCATGCTGGCAACTGGCGAACCCTGCCGGTTTGAGCATGCCTCGGTGCCCCTGGGCCGCTGGTTTAGCGTCAGCGCCTTTGCGCTCAAAGACCCTCAGAATCGCAGGTTTGCGATTTTGTTTACTGATATTACCGATCGCCGCAGAGCGGAGCGCGAGCGGGAGCGGTTTTTGGCAGTGGGTTCAGACCTACAGGTGATCAGCGGCAGCGACGGCTACTTCAAGTGGGTCAGCCCCACCCTGGAGCGACTGCTGGGTTGGACTCCTGAGGAGATGACCGCCCGTCCCTGGGTTGAATTTATCCACCCCGACGACCTTGACAGGACCCTGAAACAAGATGCCAACCTGTTTCGAGTCAGCCAGGACCTCCTCTCCTTTGAAAATCGCTACCGCCACAAAGACGGTTCCTACCGCTGGTTTCTCTGGAACGCTCAGCCCTACCCAACCGAGCAGCTAATTTATGCCGCTGCCATTGACATCACGGACCTCAAGCGCACTGAGTCTAACCTGCGCGAGAGTGAGACTCGCTTTCGGCAAATGACCGATGCAGCCCCCATGATGGTCTGGCTGGCAGAACCTGACCAGCGCTGTATTTACTTCAACCAGTCGTGGCTGGCCTTTACGGGCCGAACCCTGGAGCAGGAGACTGGCCTGGGCTGGACCGAAGGCATCCACCCCGATGATGCTGAATTCTGCCTGGGCATCTACACCCATGCTTTTAACGCCCGCACCCCATTTCAAATGGAGTACCGGCTCCGCCACGCCAGCGGTGAGTATCGCTGGGTTTTTGATGTGGGCGAACCTCGCTTTTCATCCGACGGTAGCTTTTTGGGCTACATCGGATCGTGTTTTGATATTCACAATCGCAAGCAGGCTGAAGAAACCCTGCGGCAGCGCGAAACCGAACTGCGGCTGGTGACCAACGCCGTGCCCGCCCTGATTGCCTTTGTCGATGCCGAGCAGCGCTACCGCTTCAACAACCAGGGCTACGAAAACTGGTTTGGCCAGTCCGCCGCCGAAATCTACGGCAAACCCCTCTGGGAGGTGATGGGACAGGAGGCTTACGAACGGGTTCGCCCCTACGTGGAGCAGGTGCTGGCCGGGCAGCAGGTAACCTTTGAGCGCTCCGTCGAGTTTCAAAACGGCCGCATTCGCTACCTGACCGCCACCTACGTGCCCCGATTCAGTGACCAGGGCCGGGTAGAAGGGTTTGTGGCGCTAATCACCGACCTCAGCGATCGCAAGCAGGCTGAAATCGCCCTCAGCCAGAGCGAGGAGCGCTACCGCTACCTGGTCGAGTCGATTCCCCAGCTGGTGTGGACGGCCAACCCCGAGGGAATGATTGTCGACACCAACCAGCGCTGGCTGAGCTTCACCGGGCTCAGCCTTGAGCAGGTCCAAGCTGAGGGTTGGCAGACGGTGGTGTACCCCGAGGATGTGCCTACCCTGGCCCAGAACTGGGCGATCGCCCAGCAGCAGGGCACCAACTACCAGGCCGAGGGCCGCATGCGCCGGGCCGATGGGGTCTACCGCTGGCACCTGCACCAGGCGGTACCCATGAAAGACCCTGAGGGACGGGTGCTCAAGTGGTTTGGCACCGCCACCGATATCGAAGACCAAAAACAGCTCGAACAGCAGCGCAGCCAGCTCCTGCGCCAGGAACGGGCCGCTCGCGCCGCCGCTGAAGCCGCCAGCCGCACCAAAGATGAGTTTTTGGCGGTGGTCTCCCACGAACTCAGGTCGCCGCTGAACCCAATTTTGGGCTGGGCTACCCTGCTGCAAACCGGCACCCTGAGCGACGCCAAAACCAGGCAGGCCCTGGCAGTGATCGAGCGCAACGCCAGACTGCAAACCGAGCTGATCGACGACCTGCTCGACGTGTCGCGGATGCTGCGGGGCAAGCTTGAGATCAACGCCACTGCGGTCAACCTGGCGGCCACCATTCGCGCCGCTGTCGAAACCGTGCGGCTGGCGGCGGAGGCCAAGTCAATCGCCCTTGACGTTCACCTGGATAACTCTTCTGGCCTGGTTTCAGGGGATTCCACGCGCCTCCAGCAGGTGGTGTGGAATCTGCTGTCCAACGCAGTGAAGTTTACCCCGACCGGCGGACAGGTGACGGTGGGGTTGGCCAGGGCTGACGACAACCAGGCTGTGATCACCGTCTCTGACACCGGCAAGGGCATTGCGCAAGATTTTTTGCCCCTCATGTTTGACTACTTTCGCCAGGCCGACAGCGCCACCACCCGGCAGTTTGGCGGGCTGGGCCTGGGGCTTGCGATCGTGCGGCACCTGGTCGAACTGCACGGCGGCACCATTTGCGCCGACAGCCCCGGCGAAGGCCAGGGGGCGACCTTTACCGTCACCCTGCCGACTCTGGCTCGCCAGCCCGATGCCGACCCCGGCCCCGGCCCCCCTGAATGCGGACTCAACCTGAGCGGCACCCGCCTTTTGGTGGTCGACGACGAAGCCGACACCCGCAATTTCATCGTCTTCCTGCTGGAGCAGGCCGGAGCTACTGTGGTCTCGGCCGCCTCCGCCGATGCCGCTTTGGCGGCTCTCAAGCAGTCGCCGCCCCAGGTGCTGATCAGCGATGTTGGCATGCCCGAGGTGGACGGCTACATGCTGATGCGGCAGATTCGGGCGCTACCCCCAGACCAGGGCGGCCAGGTACCGGCGATCGCCCTCACCGCCTACGCCCGCGAGACCGATCAGGAGCAGGCCCTGACCGCCGGGTTTCAGCGGCACATCCCCAAGCCGGTGCAGCCCGCCGCGCTGGTTCAGGCGCTGGTGGAGTTGCTCCAGGCCGGTCACCCCGTTTGAACCCCGTCCCAGCAGTCCGCCGATCAAGCCTTGGGGGAGCCCAGGGGGCCCAGCAGCAAAAACGGCCAGGGCAGCTCCAGATCGGGTACCCAGTCGGCGTAGGGTTGCAGCCCCGGCACCGCCGCAGGCAGCACAAACCGCAGCGATCGCAGCGATGCGGGCCGCTGCCCGTCGGCGTCTACCACCCCGTACTCGCGGGCCAGTTCGGCCACAATCTGCACCTGCCCGCTGCGGCGCAAAACCTCAGGATCGGCCGCCAGGGCAGCGATCGCGCGGCCGGTCAGCAGGGGCGTCTCCCAGTTGTACTGGGCCTGGATGGAGTCGGCGGCGCTGCCTCCGGCGGTGCCGCCCAGGCCCATCTCGGCGGCAAACTGAGTCATCAGTTCGGTACCGACAATGCCCGGCCAGATCGACAGCGAGGTGACCCGGTGTTTTTTCAGCTCCACGGCCATGTCGGCGGCCATGCGATCGCAGGCGGCCTTGCCCACGCCATAGGGCACTCCAAAAATGTACGACAGCCCGCCCCAGGACGACAGCGTGCAGATTAGCCCCCGCCGCCGGGGCACCATCAGGCGTGCGCCGTAGACACTGGCGACGTAGTGGCTGCGCAGCCCCACGCTGTTGCAGGCGTCCCAAAAGTCGGGCTCTGACTCCCAAAAGGGTTTACCGTAGGCCGCTTTGAGGGCTGATACCCCGGCGTAGGCGTTGTTGACCAGCAGATCCAGCCGCCCGGCCTGCTCGCTGTCAATGCGCTCAAATAGGGCCTGCACCTGGGCGTCGTCGCCGTGGTCAACCGGCACCGGCAGGGCCACTCCCCCCGCCTCGGTGACCGCCGCCGCAGTTTCCTCCAGCGACCCCACCCCCTCCGCCGTGGCCGCTGTGGTGCGCCCCGTCAGGTAAACGGTGGCCCCGGCTTCCCCCAGGCCAATGGCTATTCCTTTTCCCAGGCCCCGAGTTGCTCCGGTGACCAGGGCCACGGTGCCCCTTAGTGGTTGCTCTAGCTGGTTTCTCAAGGTGAACTCCCAGGTGGGTTTTGGGTGTGGTTGCTACACTTTGATGGTAAAGGGATAGTCAGGGGCTGTGGAGAGAAAAGCCGATGTGTGGACGGTTTAGCCTGATTCAAACGGGGGAAGACCTGGCGGCGGCCTTTCACCTCAAGACTGTTCCCCCCCTTGCGCCCCGCTACAATATAGCCCCAACCCAGCCCGTAGCCACCCTGCTGGCCACCCCAGAGCAGCCAGAGCCCCAGGTGACTATTTTGCAGTGGGGCCTGGTTCCGAGCTGGGCTAAAGATCCGGCGATCGGCAGTCGGCTGATCAATGCTCGGGCCGAAACCGTGGCAGAAAAGCCCTCCTTTCGGGCGGCGTTTAAGCGGCGGCGGTGCCTGGTGCTGGCCGATGGCTTTTATGAGTGGCAGCAGCCCCAGGGACAAAGTACCGCCAAGGGCAAGCGCCAGCCCAAGCGACCCCACTACATTTTTCTGACGGATCACCGGCCCTTCGCCTTTGCCGGCCTCTGGGAGCACTGGAGCGACCCCATTGGCGGCGGCGAATTGCAAACTTGTACCATCTTAACCACCGAGCCCAATTCTCTAATGGAGCCGATTCACAACCGCATGCCGGTCATTTTATACCCGGAAGACTACGCGGCCTGGGTAGACCCCGACTATTCCCAACCCCACAATCTTCAGGCCATGCTGCGGCCCCACGATGCTGACACCATGGCTCGTCACCCGGTTTCGACAGTGGTCAACAGCCCCCAGCACGACTCACCCGCCTGCATCGAACCGCTCTCTGCCCCCGCCAGCAGCGCCTTTCAGGGCGAGCTATCGGTCTGAACCACCCCGCCCCTGCCGACCTGGGCTAGCACCGTTCAAGGCAGCCAACCTCTCTGCCCAAATCAGCTCAGCTTAGCCAACCCGACTCAGACCTACGGAACTGCTCGGCGGGTTCGGTGTAAATATTTACATACAACTACTGAGCAGTATGAATGTGAAGATGAAGTAAAATGTTTCTTGTTAACTTTATGACATTCTTACGGATCTGTTATTACGACATTGGTAGATCTACGCAGGTTCCCTGTGGGCTGCCGATTGGGGTGTGTTGCTAATGGTCTCCATGCATCCTGTTTGCTTCGCTGCGATCGCCCGTTGCGACGGCCCCAGCGACCAGGGCTGAGAACCTAAAAAGCTGTTACTGCGGTTGTGTCATGCTGAACATCGGCAAACTCGTCCGACTAGGTCCACGTCACCTTGCCCCCCAGGTGACCGGGCTAGTTTCCCTCGTGGCGCTGGTTCTGGTCGGGTTGCCCGCCCAGGCGAGTGTGACCCTAACTCGGGCCGATGTGGAGGCACTGCGCAACCGCGTTGAGTTTATTCCCCGCGGTCGCCAGCCCAGGTCGGCCAGAATGTCAGATTTTCTGGCTGTTGGCGATGCCCTGCGGACCGCCGCCGCCTCCCAGGCCGACCTGCGCTTCAACGATGGGTCCCTGGCCCGAGTGGGTGAGCGAGCCACCTTTCGCTTTGTCCCCAACACCCGCAACTTCCGGCTCAACAACGGCACCGTGCTGCTGTTGATTCCCCCTGGGCGCGGCCGCACCACTATCCAGACCCCCAGCGCCGTTACCGGCATTCAGGGCTCGGCAGTGGTCGTGCGCTACGTTCCAGAAAACGACCTGACCGTTGTCATGGCCCTCACCAACAACCCTAGCGGGCCCATGACCATTACTGCCAGTGGCTGCGCCGACACCGCAGTCTGTGCCGCTACCGAATACTCCCTCTACGGCGGGCAGATGGCCCTGATTCAGAACAATCAGGTGCAGGTGGTCGAGTTCGACCTGCCCATGTTCTACCAGACCAGTCCCCTGGTGGAAGGGCTGGAGTTGGATAACCCCGACGCCGAATCTCCCCTGGGTCCAGTCCTGGAACAGGTGCGGGAAGAAACCCTGGAAGCGCTGCAAGACCAGACCCCCTTCACTGATGCCGTCATCCTGGATCCCTCCCTCATTGGCCTAGACAGCAGTGCCAACGTTGCGGCGGAGCCCTGGCTCCTCTCCCCAGCCAGCTCTGGCGTTTCCCCTGTCTCTACTTTGAGGGGAGTGCTCACTCCCGGCGAGGGTCTGGGTACCACCGCCCCCATCAATCCAGTCGGATCGCAGCCGGTTCAGCCCCCGGTGTCGGGTGGTAGTAACCCTGCGCCAGCCACTCCGAACCCTGGGAATCCAGCTAATCCGAACCCTGGAAATCCAGCTAATCCGAACCCTGGTGGCCCGGCCAACCCGAATCCTGGTGGCCCAGCCAACCCGAATCCTGGTGGTCCGGCTAACCCGAATCCTGGTGGTCCAGCTAATCCAAACCCTGGTGGCCCGGCTAACCCGAATCCTGGTGGTCCAGCCAACCCGAATCCTGGTGGCCCGGCTAACCCGAATCCTGGTGGCCCAGCCAACCCGAATCCTGGTGGCCCGGCTAACCCGAATCCTGGTGGCCCAGCCAACCCGAATCCTGGTGGCCCGGCTAACCCGAATCCTGGTGGTCCAGCTAATCCAAACCCTGGTGGCCCGGCTAACCCGAATCCTGGTGGCCCAGCCAACCCGAATCCTGGTGGTCCAGCCAACCCGAATCCTGGTGGTCCAGCTAATCCAAACCCTGGTGGCCCAGCTAATCCAAACCCTGGTGGCCCAGCCAACCCTGGCGGTCCTGGTAATACCAACCCGCCGTCTAGTGGTGATGTACCGGGTAACCCTCCCGCCTCGCCTCCTCCGATTGAGCCCCCACCGTTTATTCCGCCCGACAAGTAGGGACAGGCCGATCTGGGTTAGCATTTGCGTAAATAGTCCGAGCCAGGGGACGGCTGGCCGAGCAGGTTGGTGTGGTGTTATACATCAATCGTGGTCTACTTTAGGCTAGACATGGCCACTACCCCCACTGCTAACCCATGCTGAGTCAGATCCGATCGATTGTTGAGGCGATATCCCCCCGGTTAATCGAAATTCGCCGTCACCTGCACAGCCACCCTGAACTCAGCGGCCAGGAGTACAAAACGGCGGCCTACGTAGCTGGGGTGCTGTCGTCTTGCGGCCTGCGGGTGCAGGAGCTGGTGGGCAAAACCGGGGTAGTGGCTGAGCTACCTGGGGGGCGCGACGACAGGATTTTGGCCATTCGAGCCGATATGGACGGACTGCCCATTGCCGAGCGGGTAGAGTTGCCCTTTGCCTCTAATCAGACGGGCATTATGCATGCCTGTGGCCACGACGTACACACCACCGTGGGGCTGGGTACGGCTATGGTGCTGGCCCAGCTGAGCCTGCCCCTGCCGGGCACCACGCGGTTTTTGTTTCAGCCAGCGGAGGAAACCGCCCAGGGGGCCCGCTGGATGATTGAAGACGGCGTGATGACCGGGGTATCAGCGGTGCTGGGGCTGCACGCCTACCCCTCGGTGCCTGCCCGCGCTATTGGCATTCGCTACGGGGCCCTGACCGCCGCCGCCGATGACTTAGAAATTGTGATCGTGGGGGAGTCCGGTCATGGAGCCCGGCCCCACGAGGCGATCGATGCGATCTGGATTGCCTCCCAGGTGGTTGCGACCCTACAGCAGGCTATCAGCCGCACCCAAAACCCGCTGCACCCAATTGTGCTCACCATTGGGCAAATTCAGGGCGGGCGCGCCCCCAACGTGATTGCCGATACGGTAAAGCTGCTGGGCACCGTGCGATCGCTCCATCCCGACACCCGCAACCACCTGCCCCAGTGGATCGAGTCGGTTGTGGCGGGGGTCTGCCAGCCCTATGGGGCCAAGTATGAAATCCACTACCGTCGGGGGGTGCCCTCGGTGCTCAACGACCCCACCCTGACCGAACTCACTGCCCGCTGCGCCAGCGAAGCTCTGGGCAATGAGTACCTGCACATCATTCATGAACCTTCCCTGGGGGCCGAGGACTTCTCGCTGTATCTGGAGCACGCGCCGGGCACCATGTTTCGCCTGGGGGTGGGCTTTACCGATCGCCCCGTCAACTACCCGCTGCACCACCCTAAGTTTGAGGTGGATGAGTCGGCGATCGCCGCCGGAGTGCTGACCATGGCCTACGCCAGCTACCGCTACTGGCAGCTGCCCAAACCCTGAGCCAGAAGCTGTTAGTTTGGGCTTACCCCCGGACCAAAACTCCGATAGACTGATTGACTTGGGTGCCACTCCCGGAGGATAACCGTTGTCAACGCCGAACCCCACACCAGTTCCCATTTACCTGGTAAACCAGACTGACCTCGCCAAAGACCACGCCGATAGCCAACCCTGGGCCCAGGCCACCGGGTTCAAGGCCGACCCCAACGCCGTTTGCCTGGTACCGGGTACCGATGGGAGCATCGCCAAAGTGCTGGTCGGCAAGCCCGACCCCGTCGACACCTGGGCCCTGGGCCATTTGCCCAAGGCGCTGCCGCCCCACACTTACACCCTAGCGGACGAGTGGCCCGCCGACCTGGCCACCAGGCTCTGGCTGGGCTGGAGCCTGGGTCGCTATAGCTTTGCTCAGTACAAGCGTCAGGCCACCCCGCCCCTGGCCGACCTGGTGCCTCCAGCGGGGGCGGATGCAGCCTACGTGCACACCACCGTTGCTGCGATTACCCTGGTTCGGGATCTGATCACCACCCCAGCTGGCGACATGGGGCCAGAACAGCTGGCGGCGGCGGCTCAAACCCTCTGCGATCGCCACAACGCCAACCTCAGCATCACGGTCGGCGACGATCTGCTGACCCAAAACTACCCCCTGATCCACGCCGTTGGCCGTGCCTACACCCAGGCCCCCCGCCTGCTCGACATCACCTGGGGTGATCCCGGCGCGCCAAAGGTAACGCTGGTGGGCAAAGGCGTCTGCTTCGACACGGGCGGGCTTGATATCAAGCCCGCTACGGGTATGAAGCTGATGAAAAAAGACATGGGCGGTGCCGCCAACGCGCTGGGCCTGGCCGAAATGATCATGGGCCTGCAGCTGCCCGTGCGACTCCGGGTGCTGATCCCCGCTGTAGAAAACAGCATTGCCGGCAATGCGCTTCACCCCCTGGATGTGGTGCCCTCGCGCCGGGGGCTCACCGTCGAGGTGGGCAACACCGACGCCGAAGGCCGCCTGGTGCTAGCCGATGCCCTCTGGGAAGCCGTTTGCGAAGAACCCGGCCCCCAGCTCGTGATCGACTTTGCCACCCTCACCGGGGCTGCCCGCGTTGCTCTGGGCACCGAGCTACCGGCCTGCTTTAGCAACCAGCCCGAACTGGCCCAGGCTCTACTGACCTGTGGGTTGGCCGTAGACGACCCCCTGTGGCAGCTGCCCCTGCACCAGCCCTACCGAAACATGCTCGATAGCTCTGTCGCCGACCTCTCGAATATCTCTAACAGTTCCTTTGGGGGGGCCATTACCGCTGCCTTGTTCTTGCAGGAGTTTGTTCGCCCGGAGGTGCCCTGGGTGCACCTCGACCTGATGGCCTGGAACGTCCGCACCCTACCCGGTCGCCCGGAGGGCGGTGAGGCAATGGGGATCCGGGCCGTGTTTGAGCTCATTCGGCAGCAGGTAGTCAGGGGTACGGCTCAACCCTAAGCCCAAAGCGCGGGGGGCTGTGGGTAGCCTGGGCTTCTAGCCCGGAGTACTTTCCCTCCGCAGCACGGTCATTTCTGCGGTGTCAGTCGCTATTGTGCTTGAAGGCCGATCCTCAGCCACTGACACCACAGTGAGATCTGCCTGTCATCTGGATTCGGACAGCTGTAGCGATCGCTAGAACCCGCAGGAGAGACCTGTAACTGGCAGAAAAACCATGTGAGAAAGCGGTGTCAAGGGATAGTGTGTGGACGCAACGGACTTTGCGGGAGTCGTTGGTACCGCAATATTCATTGAATGTTTACTTCAAATTAAAGATATTGTAAAGTGATTGCTGTTGGCTAACCTTCATCCTTCAGCAGTGGTCATCTGCTCTGTGGCTTCTGACTCTAATAATCGGAAGTCAGAAGTCCGATATAACCACGATTTGATTTGAATGCCCCAGTTCACCACTGTAGTAACTAAAACGCTCTCGATCTGGCCCCAGGGCAAGTTATCAATTCTGGCCAAAAACGTTTTACTACCAGCGGTGCCAGCCCAAAGTCAAGTTGGGCTAAAGACCTTGACCGCTGTTTTTGGGATGCTCAAAGGCGTTTTAATGACAGACCTTGAAAAGTATCAATAGGCATACTGCAACTTCAGGGGTCTATCTAAAGGTACATGGAATATTTTTAAGCCTTGTATACTATGAAACACGGTAGGCCGTATTCTTAGCCATACCTTTTTGCTTTGGAGCTTGGTCTGATCAACAAAACGTTTTTCTGATTTATCTTTTACGCACACCAACTTTCTCAAGATGCTGCTAGTCTGTAGTCTGCTACCAACCAAAATGTTGTGTAGTTGACCCTCTAAAGTTGATGTGAGTAGTAGCATTAAGTCCTCTGTAGCACTCGTGCATCATTGCCCCCATGAATTCTACAAAACAGTTGAGAATACTATATTCCACAGGTCCGGTAGATGCTACAAGCGTTTACATGCACTGGGTTCTCGGGCAGGACGATCCGGCTCATTTTGCAATTACCTATGCACAGCACTTCTATGAACTTGCCAGTAGGTTGAAAGCAAAAACCTGGCTAATTTCGGCAAGGGACAAAAAAGGTCTCGTAAAAGATGAAGACTTTAGAATTGAGTTTAGATCTCTGAAGCACCATTATAGAAATAGCATCGCGTACTTTGCCGGGCAGTTTTGGTCGGGTCTAAGGCTAATTTTTTCAACTCTTCTGTTCAAAGCCGACATCTTGATCGTTACCCAGGACAGAACGTTCTTTTTCCTCCTGGGCATTCTCCCTCTGCTTGGCGTCAAGATTGTTCCCACCATTCACTGCACTCTTTGGCCCAAGTACAAACAACCAACTACCGTTCAGCGAATTATTCAGAAACTTAATGGCTGGTTTTTTCGGTACGGTTGCGAAGAAATTTGTGTGGTTTCTGACGATATCAGAGATCAGATTATTAAGATAACCGACGGCAAAAGTCGTCCCATCCGAACGTTCGTTCCTACCTATAGGGAAGACTTTCTCAAAGATATAAAAGTCCAAAAGTATCGTAGCGAAGCTGAAGCGTTTAGTATTTTGTATGCCGGCAGGGTGGAAGCGAGTAAGGGTGTTTATCTGCTTCTTGAAGTCGCGAAAAAGTTTATAGCTATCAAACCTAACTGTATTTTTAACGTTTGCGGTACGGGTGGTGAAGTTGAAAATCTCAAGGCGGCCGCACTGAAAGCTGGTATCGCAAAGCAGTTTGTCGTGCATGGTCACTGCAAGCGAGAGCAGCTCCGCAAAATGTACGAAACATCTCACGTTGTAGTGGTGCCCACCACAAAAGACTTTGTTGAAGGATTCAACAAGGTTGTGGCTGAGGGCGTAATCGTAGGCAGGCCAATTGTCACTTCTGGTGTTTGTCCAGCGCTCTCTATGGTTAAAAGTGCTGCAGTGGAAGTTCCTCCCGACGATGTAGAAGAATACTTAAAGGCTATTTTGAAGCTGGCGACAGATAAAGACTTTTATGAGCTAAAGCAAAGAAATGCTATGGCTCTCAGAAAGCAGTTTTTCTCGTATTCCAGGAGTTGGCAAGCCCAGGTAGAAAGTGTTGTCCAAAAGATTTGTAGAAAAACTCCGGACATTAACACCTACAAACGGGAAGTTGTTCATCGCACTCCGGTGGTCGCTGAGTCCGAACCGGTTTTGCCCCGCAAGTGAGCGTTAGCTAAAACTCTAGCTGGTCGCGGTAAAGCCCCTTGATCAGGTTGTCAAGCTGCTCGTCGGGGCAGCAGTCAATCAGAATATAGAACGCTTCTAGGAGCTTGGCGGCGCTGTCGCCCATCAGGGGGCTCAATCCCCACACGTCCTGCACCCAATCCTGCGGGTCGGTGGCGTCAAAGATCATCCGCTCCAGCAGCTGCTTGGCCTCGGTTTTGGAAATAGACATGACGTTGGTAGGGAGTAACTGACCTGGCTCATCTTATCGCACTGGGCTATTGAAGTGGGATTACCGATGTGATAGAAATTTTCACTTTCTGGGTACGTTAAGTCAGTGAAGTTGGCACCCGTTTAGAATCAAGCATTTAATGATGTGGGATAGCTGCCTTAGCTGACCACACTCAACTAGGATGCCCTAGCAATACACGGATGTAGTAGAGAACCCTCGCCCTTAATGAGAGGGTAAGGGTTCTTTGCATGGATATGAAACTTCCATGAATTCCATCCAAACTATACGGTTGTAGCTAAGCCTCTTCAGTACGACTAGAGTAAAGCCACTCAGAAAGCCCATGAGCCTAGAGCAAACGCTACAGTTCCTTCCTACTGATGCCTCTGAGGCGATTGTAGAACTCAAGTTTTCTCAGCCATTTCTTAAGGCATTGGGGTTTGAGGACTTAGAAATGGTTCCTCAATTCCCGGTCGGGAATCGTGCTGTTGACCACGCTGTTCGCAAAAATACAGGCGAAGACATTTTTCTGGAAAGCCTTAGGAGCCCTCATCTCTATATGGAGGTTAAGGGAAGATCGGAAAATTTAGGGGACCAGTCCCATCCCAATTATTGCCGAGCAGCCCTACAACTTAAGCATTATTTACTAGATTCAGCCTCCAAATCTGTTAAGTGGGGATTATTAACTAATTCACTTCACGTGCAGTTATTCCGAAAGCACGGTAAGGTGGTACACCCTGTAACACCATGTCTGCCCCTAGATGGGGACGTTAAACGTATAGTTAAAGATCTCAAACAACGTTTGGAAACTCCTAGCCGAGCATTAACGATAGCGGTTTATAACAACAAAGGTGGCGTTGGCAAAACTACCACAACTTTGAATTTGGCAGCTACACTGGCTTTACTCAAAAAGCGAGTGCTTATTGTTGATTTTGATCCAAATCAAAGCGATTTAGGCGATGCCCTTAATCTGCGACCATTGAAAGGCAAAGTTCTAGATATTCTTAAAAATAAAGAATCTAATATTGGAGACATTATAACTCCCTATAAGTTTGAGCACCCAAAACTTACGGAGCCTTTGGGCTTTGACATAATTTTGGCAGACGAGGACTTAATTGGCGACGTAGACGAAGCAAAATTAAAACAGCAGGTCAAGCTTCATGCTTTGCGCCGAGCATTAGAATCTGTTCAAAGTAAATATGATTATGTTCTTATTGATGCGCCACCTAACTGGCGAGTGTTTGCTCAGAAAGCTATATATGCCGCAGATGTTGTTTTAATACCTGCCAGGCACGATAACTTGCATTCTCTCCAAAATGCGGGGATGGCCATCACTCGGTTTATTCCTGAAATGCAAGCGGAAAGGCAACGTTTTGGAGATGCCGGTCCAACGGCACTGCCCATATTCATGAACAATGCTTTTAGAGTGTCTGATGCTCAACTCCAACTTATGCATCAAGCTGTTGCCAAAATCATTAAAGAGGGCAAAGCTAATGCCAATAAGTTTGATTTGACACCCTACTTCTACCCAAAGTTCCGCAAAGGCCACAAAGATCTGCGAATGATTACTATTCCCTATATGGCCTATATATCTAGGGCTGACTTTATGCATATGCCAGCGGCGTTTGCTTTCAAGCCCGCTCGAGAGCAATATCTAAACCTTGTGAAGGAGTATTTTCTCTAATGAGTCGCTCAGACATTGGCAATTTAATGTGTTTGCCCTTTGATGAAATCGAACCGGGTGAACCCACTGAAGCCCACGAGTATTTGATTCAGTTTGCGGCGAGTCAGCTAGGGTCAGAAGGCCGTAACTGGGTTCCATTAGTCGTTAAAGAAATAGCCCCCGATCAGTACCAGGTGATTGGCAATGCATTTATCTATGCCGTCGCGGCTGAGGCTGGATTAAGCGAAGTCTGGTGTGTTATTGCTGACGATAAGCCCGAGACAGTGAGCATTACCAGGGCTTTGGCTCAAGAAATCCCACCTAAAACTAACCTTTCTACCGCTAGTCGAGAGGAAATATCTGCGGCGATCGCCTACCTAACTAGCCAAATAGACAGTCCTCTTAAGGGCATAAATCAGGCCTCACTGATAGCTCGGTTAGACGATGCCCCCCGTCGATACTGGAAAAACTTACAACCGATCACTAAGCTGGGCTGTCGCATCACCGCTGGCAAAAAGCTTAAAGCCCTGGAGCAGCTTTTTTACCTAACTCCAGAACCGATGCCTGAGGTCATAACCGATCGCGCCCTACTGGAATCACTCAACACGCAACAGCTTAAGGCGATGGCCAAAAAACGCGATATTGAAGGGCTTTCCAAGCTGAAGAAAGCCGATTTAGTGAATCTGTTGGCCGCTGCCTGAGGCTTGGGGCTTAGGCAAAGTCAGCGATTTAGCAAGATGGGGGCTGTGAAATCGTATCCTGGCCTCGGTGTTGGTTTCTCCGCGCCGTCGGTGCGATACCCTGAAGGCAACCCTACGGCCATAGCCCAATAGCCCATGCTGGATCTACAGCAGTTTTACGATGCCTGCGACCCCACCCAGCCGCTGCGGGGCAAGCGCTACTACATTGATTTTTCGACCGTGCGCGGTGGCGACATTGTGCAGGAGCTGGAGCGCAAGATCGCCCGTCTGGCCCGCAATCGACCCACCACGCAGCTATTTACCGGCCACATTGGCTGTGGCAAATCGACGGAGCTGTTTCGCCTGCAGGATCGGCTGGCCCAGCGCAGCTATGAGGTGGTCTACTTTGAGTCAGACCGCGATTTGGAGATGGCCGATGTAGAAATTTCGGACATTTTGCTCAGCATTGCCCACAACATTAGCGAACACCTCGACCGGATTGGCATTGTCACCAGGCCCACCTACCTGCAAAGTCTGTTTCAGAACCTGGCCAACACTCTGCGGACGCCGATGGAGATTTCCGACGTGAGTTTTTCGGCGGGCATTGCCAGCATTACCGCCTCGGCCAAGCAGAGCCCCGACATGCGCAGCCAGCTGCGCCAGTACCTGGAGCCGCGCACCCGCAGCATCATTACCGCCATTAACGACGAACTGCTGACTCCGGCCAACGATCGCCTCCAGCAGCAGGGTAAAAACCGTCTGGTGGTGATCATGGACAACCTCGATCGCATCGACAGCACCCTGCGGTCCCAGGGGCGGCTGCAGTCGGAGTACATTTTTGTCGATCGCGGGGAGCAGCTGAGGCAGCTCGACTGCCACCTGGTCTACACCATTCCGCTGGAGCTGATGTTTTCCAACGATCTGGTGCGGTTGTCAAATCGGTTTGGCACCAATCCCCTGGTGCTGCCCATGGTGCCCGTGCGCGATCGCAGCGGCAGTTCCGACGATGCCGGCATGGCCCTGCTGCGGCAGATGGTGCTGATTCGCGCCTTTCCCGACCTCAATGTGAACCAGCGCATCGATGCGGTGGGCGAGGTCTTCGACGAAATGGCCACCCTCGATCGCCTCTGTCAGGTCAGCGGCGGCCACATGCGCAACCTGATTCGGCTGCTGGATGGCTGCCTGCGTAAGCAGGACCCGCCCTTTTTGCGCGCCACCCTGGAGGCGGTGATTCGCAACGAGCGCGACAGCCTGATGGGCCTGGTCAGCGAGCAGGAGTGGGATCTGCTCCTGCAAGCGGTCTCTCGTCAGGATGTGCAGGGCGATGAGGACTACAACATTCTGGTGCGCAGCCTGTTTTTGTACGAGTACCGCGACAACCAGGGGCGCTGGTTTGGCCTCAATCCGCTGCTGGCCGAAACCGATCGCTACCGCAGCTGGCAGGCCCAGCAACCCCGGCCGTGAGCAGCACCAGCCCGGGCAGCGCCAGCCCCACCGAGATTTTGGCCCACAACCAGGCTGCCCTGGCGGAGCTTCAGCGGGCTATCACCCTGCGGCCCAACCGCTTTTCGCTGGTGCTGGTGCGGTGCAACTACTCGCGCCTGCGGCGACTGGTGGTGGACCACCTGTACACAGTCGCCCCGGTGGTCGAGCGATCGCTGCCCGAGCAGATTGTCACCCTGCTGCAGGCGCTGACCGCCGAGCCCCTGGGCAATCCCTCCTTTGCCCTGATGGTGACCGGGCTGGACCAGGTGCAAAACCTGGCCGCCGTGTTTAAAGCGGCCAACCTCGGCCGCAACGCCTTTCCCCAGGCGCTGCCCTTTCCGGTGGTGCTGTGGGTCAGCGATCGCACCCTGGCCAGCCTCACCCGCCACGCCCCCGACTTCAAGAGCTTTGCCGCCGCCCCCATTCCCTTCGAGTATCCGCCGGGGGAACTGATTCACTCCCTGCACGTCAACGCCAACGATCTGTTTGCCACCATGCTGGCCCTGGGGGATGACAGCCCCCACCACAGGGAGGCCTCCAACTATAGCCAGGGGTCGGCCCTGCGCACCGAACTGGAGTTTGCCCTGGCCGATATTGCCCAAACCCAGGCCAGCCTTGACGGCGAACTCAAGGCCAGCCTAGACTTTCTCAAGGGCCGCGACGCCTTGAGCCGCAGCGACCTGGACGTGGCCCGCTACCACTTTGAGCAAAGCCTGACCTACTGGCAAAAAGCGACCCACGCCCCCCCACCGTCCCATCCCCTCACCCCCTCACCCCCCACCCCCCGCCAAAAACAGGCCGTCCTGCTGTTCTACCTGGGGGTGACCTGCCGCAGTCAGGCGGTGCTGCAGCGGGTCGTGTACGATCGCATGCTGCACAAGGCCGAGGGCCACTTTTCGGCCTGTCTGCGCATTTTTCGCCACCTGGAGCAGTCGGAGTTGGTGGGTAAGTTTATCCATGCCCTGGCGGAGGTGCAGCAAAAGCTGGGGGCCTGGGCCGCCCTGGCCCGCACCGCCGAGGAGGGGCTGACCCTGCACCGCCAGGACCCCATTCGCCTGGCCCGCAACCACGGCTACCTGGCGGAGGTGGCCCTGGCCCGGGGCGATGCCACCACCGCCCAAACCCAGGCGGAGCGGGCCCTGCAAATTCTGGCGATCGCGGGGGCTGTCCACGGCGATGCCGCCCTGTCCGAGGTCATTCCCGAGTCGTTGACCCCGACGTTGCCCTCGGCGTTGACAGCCGCCAACACCGACCTGGCGGTGGCCAACCAGTACCAGCGGGGCTGGTACTTCTATCTGCTGGGGCGCGTACACATAGCCCAGGACGAGCCTCAGCGGGCGATCGCCCTGCTCGAAGACGCCGCTACCCACACCGATCCCAACAGCGATCTGCCCCTCTACCGCAGCATTCTGCAAACTCTGCAACAGCAGTATTACCAACAAAAAGACTACCGGGCGGCCTTTGGCGTCACGCTTAAACTGCGCCGGGTCGATACCCAGTTTCGGCTGCGGGCCTTCATTGGAGCGGGCGAAATTCAGCCCCAGGCCTACTCCCCGGCCATACCAGCGCCATCGCCCCAGGCTACAATGGCGACCGAAATTCAGGCCTCCGGTCGCCTGGTGGATGTTGAAACCCTCACCTACCGCCTGGAGCAGGCCCGCTATCCGCTGATTGTCATCCATGGCCCTTCGGGGGTGGGCAAAAGCTCCATTCTCTACGCTGGACTAATGCCCGCCCTCGACCGATCGTTCCCGGAGGGGCGATCGACCCTAGCCGTGCTGGTCAGGGGCTACCGCGACTGGCCCGACGAGGTCAACCAGGCCCTGGCCCGCGCCCTACAGCAGCAGAGCGAGGCCGATGGCGACGGCATTCCCCCGGCTGCCCCCATCGGCCCCAATGACTTGATCGCGCGCCTTAAAGCCCTCACCGAGCGTAGCTATCGCCAGATTGTGCTGATTTTTGACCAGTTTGAGGAGTTTTTTGTCGAGGCCGGGGAGCTATTTCAGCGGCGAGACTTTTACGCCTTTTTAATTGACTGTCTCAATGCCCCCTATCTGAAGGTGGTGCTGGCCCTGCGGGAGGACTATCTCCACTACTTGCTCGAAATTGAGCGCGGCTTTGACCTCGACATCCTCAACAACGACATTCTCAGTCGCGACTACCGCTACTACCTGGGCAACTTCAGAGCCACCGACGCCAAGTTTCTAATTCGTCGCCTCACCGACGACGCCCACTTCTACCTCGAAACCGCCCTGATCGATCGCCTGGTGGCCGACCTGGCCGACGCCATTGGTGAGGTGCGCCCGATCGAGCTACAGGTGGTGGGCGCGCAGCTCCAGCGCCAGGCAATCACCACCCTGGCCGCCTATCTAGCCCTGGGCAACCACCCCAAAGAAACCCTGGTGCAAAACTTCCTGGGCACCGTCGTCCACGACTGCGGCCCTGAAAACGCTGGCCTGGCCCAACTGGTGCTCTACCTGCTGACCGACATCGATCGCGAGGGCCGCCCCTACCGCCCCCAAAAAAGCCGCGAAGACCTGGAGGAAGAACTCGACCTGCGCGGGGCCGACTACCGGGAAGACCAGATGGACCTGGTGCTTTACATTCTGGTGGGGTCGGGCCTGGTGTTTTTGCTACCCGACATCCCCATCGATCGCTATCAGCTGGTACATGACTACCTGGTTAGCTACGCCCGCCGCGAGGCCCCCGCCCACCTGTTTGGGAAACATGCCCGACGGCGGGGGGAAGCGGGGGGGTAGGACGTGTCATCATCGTATAACCCGGATTCATCGCCCCCTTGTATCTTAGGAGCCAGGACAGGGAAGTTGGATTGCGAAATATTTCGCTAGCAGTATCAGGATGCAGTATCAGGATGGGGGGGCTGGGGGGGCATAACATACCTGCATTCAGCGACGCCCACTGCTCTATATTAGATGCGCCCTCTTTAGATGCGCCCTCTAGGCTACCGCTGCCGCTGCCAGGTAACCCATTGCTTCGAGCTTGGCGATGACCTGGGCCACGCTATCCTCAACGCTTTGCTGGTCAGTGTGGCAGTGCACCTCCGGGTTGAGGGGAGGCTCGTAGGGGTCGTCAATGCCGGTGAACTGCTTGATTTCGCCAGCCCTGGCTTTTTTGTAGAGGCCTTTGACGTCGCGGTCTTCGCACACGGCCAGGGGGGCATCGACAAAGACTTCAACAAAATCGTCGATGCGATCGCGCACCTGATCCCGCGCCTCCCGATAGGGGGAAATCGCCGATACCAGCACCACCACGCCGTTGCGGGTCAGCAGGTGAGAGACAAAGCCAATCCGGCGAATGTTCTCATCCCGGTCCTCTTTACTAAAGCCCAGGCCTTTGGTCAGGTTGGTGCGCACGATGTCGCCGTCGAGCACCTCCAGCTGGCAGCCCCGCTGACGCAGTTCGGCCTCCAGAGCCCGAGCAATGGTCGATTTACCCGACCCGCTCAGCCCTGTAAACCAGATTGTTACCCCACGCTGCGCTGTAGCCATGCCATCAACTCCGTATCTGCTCTATAAATTAAACCACGGAGGGCGTGTCATCCATTCTGGTGACCACCCTTGTCCCCTCGGCGGGGCAACACCCATCCCCCACCAGGCCAGGGGCCGTAACCTCTGATTTTGGGGGTATCCATTGGTCAAATGACAACTGGACAACTGCCCCTACCGGCTCCCTACTTTGGCCGCCAGCTTTTTGTGACCCTTGCGGCTGCCAAACAGATGGGCGTAGACATAGGTCAGCTCGCCGCCCAGAAAGAAAATTTGGCTGGTGAGGTAAATCCACAGCATCAGCACCATCACCCCGCCCACCACGCCGTAGGAGCGAAACTGGCTGCCCAGGCTAATTACGCTATTGCTGATCAGCTGCTGCAAAATCAGCCACAGCACAGCGGTAAACAGCGCCCCCAGCCACACATCGCGCCAGCCCACGCGGGTGCTGGGCAGGGTTTTGTAGAGCACCATGACCACCAGGGTGAGCGTGACAAAGGAAACGCCCACCCGCAGCCACGACAGCAGCTGCACCTGGTCAATGCCGATCACCACTACCCACTGATGGACCCCTTCCAGAATTTTGGTAACGGTATCGATCGCAATATTGGAGATTAGCGACACAAAGATAAGGCTGGTGGCCCCCATCACCAGCAAAAACGCCAGAAACCGCCGCCACAAAAAGATAAACGCCACTTCCCCCACCCCGTCGAAGCGGTGGTGGCGAGGCTTGGTGTGCCAAATTTTGTCGAAAGAGCGGCTGAGCGCTCCAAAGAAGCCGCTGGAGGTAAACAGCAGAATGCCAAAGCCCACGATGCTGGCGCTGGTGCTGCCGGTGTGAAACTGAATCAGCGTCGTCTGCACAATGGGGAAGGCGTCAGGCGGTAGGGTCTCCTGGGCAAAGTTGAGCACGGCATTGTAGGCGACCGTGTTGGGGCCAATCAGGAAGCCAACCACGCTCAGCGATACCAGAATCATCGGAAACATGGAAAACAGGGCGTAGTAGGCCAGAGCAGCCCCCATTTCCAGGCAGTCATCCTGCTGCCATTTGATCAGGGTGCGGCCAATCAGCTTGGTCCATGCCGACTGCCCCACTCGATATTTGAAGAAATCGAGCATAGCCCCGTTGTTAATCCAGTGGTGTGCCATTGCCCATGCGCGTCGCCAATGCCCAAACCGCACCAATTGTTTCCTCATTCTATCGACCCTGTTTGCTCCCTAGTGTGCTTTGCCAGCAACCTACATTGGCATAAAACACAAAAAGTAGAGCACCAGAAGACAAAATTGGCTCGTACTGGGGCGATCGCCCCCTCTAGATTCAATATAGCGAGGGCCGTTGCGCTAGCGCTGGCACAACGGCCTAGCGCCTCCCCCACACTTACCCCTTGTCCCACTACCCTGCCGTTATCGGCAAACATTTAGGCCAGTTTTAGCCCCCGCTTTCCCCCGCTAGGCCGCAGGGCCCTCCGGTATGGAGAGAGCGGAGGTGCAGGTTCACGGCACGATGGGCTGACAAGGGGTACACCCAGGGCCAGTCCGTCGGCCTGAGGTTGCGCTGGGGCCGCATCAATCCGCGCACTCCGGCAGCAATACGTGGAGCGTCTCAACTCTCGTAGAGGGCTTCATCCTCCAACCGGATGCACCCCGCTCAGGCCCATCGGTGCGTTGGGAGCTTTAGTTGACGGAAACTCGGACGCTCACGTCTTCCCGCTTTGTAACCGGGGCGACGAACTGGGGCGCAATGGGCTGCATGGGGGCGAGGGTAACCTCAGTGGTGTCAGTGGTCTGGGCGACTTCAGCAGCGTCCATTTGGTCACAAATGGCCTTGGAGAGGGCGATCGCCGCGTAGGTGCCCCCCAGATAGAGGACAATATCAAAGGCCCCAAAATAGAGATGGAACAAGGCACCAACCCTCCCAACGGCTAACGTTACTGCCGATACTACCCCATCTACCAGCCGGGTCCAAGGAACGCAAGTTCTACTGCGGTTCAAAAGCCCTTCAGTCCTTCGACAATTCTGTGCTGGTGGGCTGGACCCACCCTACGGCCCTGTCAAACTATTTGCCTAGGCGGGAAACACTTCAGGTATTTATGCGTCATTATCGCGCTGCATTTGGCCTGGACAACTGGAGCAAAAAAGCTGATCGCGCCGCTCTGGGGGGCAAAACAAGGGAACTTTTCTATCTACCATACGGCGCGTTTTGCGCACGAGAAATCTACAACTATCAACCGATAGGCTACGTAAAATTCATCGTTAAGTTAAGTAAAAGCGGCAAAACCCGGACTGAATTGATTTTGATGGGCACTCCACCACTCTGGGGTGAGAAGAAATCAAATTTAGAACTGGGTTTCCTTGGAGGTATAAATTTGCCGCCAGCACTCAAGTGAGATGACCACGAAAGGAGACGTAATGAAACGCTTTATTTTAGGTTCTTTGTCTGCCACTTTGGCCCTGGCCGCTGGGACGGCTGTCCAGGCTCAAGAAACCTTCCAACCTGAGGCCAATGGCTCTCGAAACGGCATTGCCAGCCGGTTTGAATACCGCAGCAACAGCCTGACCCGAGGGATTCTTTCTCCCACCGACAGAGGGCCTAACAACCGCGCTGTTCCGCTTGCGGATATGGCTGAGTTCGATGCCTACGGTGCCGAAAACCGCGCCTCGGGCGAGCGCACTGCCCAGCCTCAAGATACCAGCCTGCCTGGGGTAGTAGCGCCCAACGACGCCGGCCCTGAGAACCGGGCTTTCCCCGATCAGGAACCCACTCAGCAGCAGCCTACCCAGCAGCAGCAGCGTCCCACCCAACAACAGGGTCAGGATACCAACCTGCCTGGGGTAGTGGCACCCAACGATGCCGGGCCTGAGAACCGGGCTTTCCCCGATCAGGAACCCACCCAGCAGCAGCCTACCCAGCAGCAGCCGATGATGAACCAGCCGGGCCAGGATACGACTCTGCCTGGGATAGTGGCTCCCAATGACCAAGGGCCTGGCAATCGCGTTGTCCCCGGTCAGGGTACTCAGCAACAGCCGATGCAGCAGCAGCCAATGATGAACCAGCCGGGTCAGGATACGACTCTGCCTGGGGTAGTAGCGCCCAATGACCAAGGCCCTGGCAACCGTGCCGTTCCCGGCCAATAGTTGACCTCTCTAATCTGGGGAGCGATCGCTACTCAACCCAACTGCCACGCTAAGATCAGGGTTCCCGTCGGCTGGGTAGCGTGGGGCAGAACGCAGCCATGCTGCTGGGTTTGCTCCTTCAGGGGAACTTCCCCAGACGGCAAAAGCGACGGCAATCTGCCGTCGCTTTTGCCGTTGTAGCGGCTGGGCAAGACTGTCGATACTGAAGCTGTCTTGGATAGCCCAGTCAGGTTGGGCAATCACCGCACAGGCGCTGGCTGGGCCTCGCCTGTGCTCCTAAGCAAGTCTCTCGTTTGGAATCGGGGTTATGGGATTCGGATTTGGCATAAACCTTGGGCAGCACCCCAACCGCCTGAAACCGTAAGCTACTCCATCCGTTCGGCGAGTTCCAGCCAGCGCTCGGTGGAGGTGTCGATGGTGGTGGTGAGTTCGCCCAGGCGCTCAGACAGCTTGGCGACCTCAGCGTAGTCGCTGGGCGGGTTGCCGTAGAGCTGTTTCTCCAGCGCTTCTTTTTCAGCTTCCAGGGCAGGAATTTGGGCCTCTAGCTGCTCGTATTCGCGCTTTTCTTTGTAGGAAAGCTTTTTGGGTTTGGCCTCAGCGGTTGCATCGGGCTTGGCTGCCGGCTGGGTTGATGCAGCAGAGGTTTTACTGGCAGCCAGCGGTTCGGTTTCTCTTTCGGCGGCTAAATCGGCTTTTTTGTAGTCTAAATACACCGAGTAGTTGCCGGGATACTGGCGCAGAATGCCGTCGCCCTCAAAGGCAAAGATGGTGTTGACGGTGCGATCGAGAAAGTAGCGATCGTGGGAGACCACAATCACGCAGCCGTTGAACTCCTCCAGGTACTCCTCCAGCACGCCCAGGGTCTGTACGTCGAGGTCGTTGGTGGGCTCGTCGAGAATCAGCAGGTTGGGGGCCGACAGCAGCACCCGCAGCAAAAACAGCCGCCGCCGCTCGCCGCCGGAGAGCTTTTCGAGCGGGGCGTACTGCTGGTTGGAGGTAAACAAAAACCGCTCCAGCATTTGCGAGGCGGTAATCACGCTGCCGTCTGCCGTAGTCACCAGTTCGGCGGTTTCCTTCAGGTACTCGATCACCCGCTGGCTGGGGTTGGCAAACAGGTCCTCGGAGTGCTGGTCGAAGTAGCCCACGTGGATGGTCGTGCCGATGTCGACGGTGCCGCTATCGGGCTCCAGCCGTCCGGTGATCACGTTCATCAGGGTCGATTTGCCGACGCCGTTGGGGCCGATGATGCCGATGCGATCGTCCGGGGCAAAGGCGTAGGTGAAGTCTTTGAACAAAACCCGGTCTTCGTAGCATTTGGAGACATCCTCCAGCTCGATCACCTTTTTGCCGATGCGGCGACCGGCAGTGGAAATGTCCACCCGGCCCAGGGTCTGCTTAAATTCCTTGGCCTGCATGTCGCCGATGCGATCGATGCGGGCCTTTTGCTTGGTGCTGCGGGCCTTAGGGCCGCGCTTCAGCCATTCCAACTCGCGGCGCAGCACCCCGGCGTGTTTCTTTTGCGAACTTGCCTCCGCGGCCTCGGCCAGGGCCTTTTTCTCCAGGTAGTAGGCGTAGTTGCCCGCGTAGCTGTAGAGGTCGCCGCGATCGATCTCCAGAATGCGGTTGGTCACCTGGTCCAGAAAATAGCGATCGTGGGTGATCAGCAGCAGTGCGCCGCGGAAACCTGCCAGGTAGCTCTGGAGCCACTCCACCGATTCGGCATCCAGGTGGTTGGTGGGCTCGTCCATCAGCAGGGCGTCGGGGTCGGCCAGCAGGGCAGCGGCGATCGCCACCCGCTTTCGGTATCCCCCCGACAGATCGCCCACTTTGGCGTCAAAGTCGTCAATGCCCAGCTTGCTGAGAATCACCTTGGCGTTGGTCTCCAGATCCCAGGCGTCAGCCGCAGCAATTTTCTCGGTTACTGCCGAGAGGCGAGCCATCAGCGCATCGGCATTGCCCGTGCCCTGGGCCAGGTGGTGGGAGAGGTCTTCGTACTCGCGAATCAGCGCCATCTGCTCGCCCGCATCGGCAAACACCTGCTCCAGTACGGTGCGATCGGCCTCAAAGTCGGGCTGCTGGGGCAGGTAGACCACCTTGGCCCCAGGGTTGACCCAAAACTCGCCGCCGTCGAAGGGCTCTAGCCCCGCAATCATCTTCAGCAGGGTCGATTTGCCGGAGCCGTTGGTGCCAATCAGCCCCACCTTGTCGCCCTCATCCAGGCTAAAGCTGGCATCGCGGAGAATTTCTTTGATGCCAAAGTCTTTGGTAGCGGAGCGCAGAGTAAACAGAGTCATGGGCAGCCGGGTCATGAACCCTTAGATCATAGACCCTAGGGTATGCTGGCGGGGAAGTCGGCAGTTGTGCATTCCCACCTAGCCCTAATGGCTAATGACAAAATCTCCTACAGCTTGAGCCACCATGCTCAGCTGAGACTAGCTGAGCGCAAAATTGAATGGGCTTGGGTTACTCTTACACTTGCAGAGCCAGCTCTGACTGAGCCCCACCCAGAAGACCCCACCTGCCAATGTGCTTATCGGGCAATACCAGAGGCCGACAGGCGGGTCTTGAAGGTTGTTTACAATAGGACTACCGATCCCTGGCATATAGTGACGATCCACTTCGACAGGCGAATGCGTGGCAGGCTATGAATATTGAATACGATCCCGACGTTGATGCTCTTTACCTCCGCTTAGCTGAGGGTGAAATTGTCGAGTCTGACTCAATAGCCCCCGATGTGATATACGACTATGATGCCGATGAGCGGGTGGTTGGAGTTGAGCTTTTGAGAGTAAGCGCTAATCTGCCAGAGCTAGCTATCAAGGCTTTCCCGTTTCGGAACCTGGAGCAGCAGGTGGAATTTATGCGCTTTTTAGAGGCGATCGCCGATGCCGACCTGCAGGCCAAGCTCGCTTTCGCCAGACAAATTTTGCAAAACCAGCAGGCTTTGCTGCAAAGCGCCTAAGGTCGATTAATCTTCCAACTGCGGTTGCGCAGTGGAAGATACCTGAGCACCAGCGCCAACGCCTCCGAACAACCGTGGCAACAGCAGCCCCGATCGCGCCCTGTAGTCGGCAAACTCTGGATAGCGCGAGAGCGACTCGTCCTTTTTGCGCATGTTGGGCACAAATACCAGGGCTGCCACCAACCCCACAATGGCAAAGGGCAGCCAGTGCATCGCCAGCAGGGCAAAGGAGAGATAGATCAAAATCTCGCCCAGGTAGTTGGTATTGCGGCAGCGGGCAAAGAACCCTTCGGTAATCAGCCCCGGCTGGTACTTGAGGGTGAAGTACTTCTGGGCATCGCTGGCATAGTGCAGAAAAACCCCCAGAATGTTGAGGGCGATCGCTCCGGCCACCAGCGGCAGCGGCGGCTCTACCCCCCGACTGATCAGCAAAAAGGGTGCTACCCAGTACAGGCCAATAAACCCAAAGGTAAAAACAGCGGCTCCCAGGGCGATGGGCTGCTCCCACTGCTTATCGGGGTACAGCCGATCTTTCAGCAGCCACAGTAGGCCGTAGGTGCTGTGGAGCGCCAGGTAGACCCACGGCCCCAGACCAAAATTCTGGTAGGCCACCATCAAAGCCGCGACGTAGATGGCGGTAGTGCCCTTGTGGAGGTTGATAACGTGCTTGACTCGCATGGCCATGTCCTAGGGAGCACTCACTATCGTAGCGGCGAAGTCAAGCCGTGGCTAGAATCGAAAACCCAGGGTGGAGGCACGCTATCCTGACTATGCCGTCGTGCTAGAGACGGCAATAGCGGATCAGGCCCTGCGAGGCTTAGTTCAGTTGGGCAGGGCAACTCGCACGATGGTCTGCTTGCCAGGAATACTCTCAATCAGCACTTCCCCCCCTTGTAGTTCGACCAGTCGCTGAGCGATAGTGAGGCCGAGACCGGTGCCCGTCGTCTCTGCTTCGGGTTCAAACTGAAGGTAAGCCCCCAGGTGCGCAATCTGGTCTGGGGTCATCCCCTGGCCATAGTCAATAATGTAAAACGTCGTGACTCCATCGCTGTGGGAACCAAACACCTTGACTGGGGTACCTGCGGCAGAAAACTTAAAGGCATTGTCGATCAGCTCCTCGCAGACCTTGCGCAGCTGTACTTCAGACATGGGGGCCGAGATCGGTTCCAGGGAGATCTCCAGGTCATCGTCGCGCAGGTAGTCGGCGGCGACGAGTTGGGCCATCTCGGTAATCACCTGATCGGCACTGTCGGTGTGCTGCCGCTGAAAGGTATCGGCCGCCCTTGAACTGGCGCTGAGCCGCTCTAGTTTGGCAAACAGCATGACGTTCTGGGTTAGGCGGGTGGTGCGCTGGGCGTTGCGGTGAATAGCCTTGGCCAGGGTAACCACTTCCTCCGTTGCCATGGAGTCGGCCTGCTCGATCAGCGTCGTTGCCAGGCTGAGAATCTCCCGCATGGGAGCACCTAGCTCCCGGGGCAGGGATGTACTGATGCTGCTTCGCAGGGCATTGAGCCGCTGCTGAGTTTCTTCTTTGACCGCCCCCTGGGCCTCCAGGCGAGTGCGGATCATTCGCAGCAGGTCGTCGTGGGTGAAGGGCTTGGTGAGGTAGTCGTCAGCACCCAGGTCCATGCCGCTGCGAAAGTCGTTGCGCTCAGCCTTGGCCGTCAGAAACACAAAGGGCAGGGTGGCCAGGTCAGGATTTTGGCGCACCTGCTGTAGCACGCCAAAGCCATCGAGCACCGGCATCATCACATCGCAAATCACCATATCAGGCTGGAATTCGTAAATTTGGCGGAGCCCCTCTTCCCCGTTGGTGGCGCTGTCGACAATAAAGTCTTCGGCATTGAGAATATCGATGATGCTGTCGCGCACCCCAGTTTCATCTTCGATCACCAAAATTTTAGCCATCAGTCACTCCACTTCATTAGGGATACTTAAGGGATATTTGCTAGGGGCAAGACAATGTAAACGTAGCGCCTACGCTCACCTCGTTAACACCGGAAAATTGCCTATCGTGGGTCAGGCAATCGGCCCTTTGCCAAGCAAGGTTTTCAGCCGGAGCGTTTTGCCCCCCGCGGCGGCAGGGGTACCGAGCGGGCGGTGGCGGGGTGGGGCATTGAGACGTCAGACTGTTTGGGTGAGACGGGGTCCTGGGTCCAGGGCGTGAAGCGGGTTGGCAACAGCTCGCCCGGCCAGCGCCAGACAGCGGGGGGGTAGTCTTTAAAAGAGTACCCAGGCCGTTGGGGGAGTCGATAAATTGACGCCAAAGTTAGCGGTCTGAAAGCCCCAGGGCGATCTATCCCCAGGGCAAGACCGTCTCGGTGTCATCCGGCCCTGCATCCGGGCGATGGGAGTCATTCCAGGGCATCAGCGGCAGGACAACCGTGAAGGTGGTGCCCTTGCCCACCTCGCTAGTAAACGAAATTTGCCCGTGGTGAGCTTCGGCGGCCCGCTTGGCAATCACCAACCCCAGGCCCGTGCCCGAGATATTGCCCACGTTTTTGGCCCGATGAAAGGCACTGAACAATTGGTCATGGTCGGTAGCGGGAATGCCAATGCCGCGATCGCGCACCTGCATCACAATCTGCTCACCCCCACAGGTCAGGGTAAACGAAACGGGCGTCAGTTCAGGGGAGTATTTGATCGCGTTGGAGAGCAAATTGAGCAAAATATGCCGCAGCAGCTTCTCATCGGCCAGCACCTGAAACAGTTCCCCAACGGCGACAAACTCGATGGGGCTGGCGCTGGCGGTTTGGGCTAGTTGCACTTCCTCCACCAGGTCGCGGCAAACCTGTTGCACATCAATGGGGGCCAGGGTGCAATCTAGCTTATCCGAGTCGGCTTTGCCCACCGTGAGCACATCGTTGAGCAGGCCAATCACGTGGTGCACTGAGGTTTGAATGCGCTGAAGCACCGACTGCTGCTTTTCGGGAGTGAACTTGTGGCTGTAGCGCTCCAGGGTTTCGGCCGAGGCCAGAATAGTGGTCAGGGGGGTGCGGAACTCGTGGGACGCCATTGAGATAAAGCGAGTTTTGAGATCGTTGAGTTCTTTTTCGCGGGTTAGTGCCTTACGAATGTCGACCTCAATTTGCTTGCGCTCGGTAATGTCGCGGGTGATCCCCCGATAGCCCATAAATTCCCCCTCGGGCGTGAAAATGGGGGAACCGCTAATTTCTAGAATGACGGCCTCACCGCTGGGGCGCAGGCAGGTGGCTTCAATCTGGGTGAAGGGCTGGCGTTGCCCCATCAGGAGGTCCAGAATGGTGTTAAACCGCACCGCTTCATCGGCGGCCATAAAGTCGGTAAAGCGATGGCCCAGAATATCATCGGCTGGGCAGTCCAGGATTTCGGTGGCGCGGGGGTTGATGTAGCTAAAGTAAAACCGTTGGTCGATTTCCCACACCCAGTCGTTGGTTTGTTCGACCAGGCTACGAAATTTGACTTCGCTCGCTTTCAGCGCCGCTTTGGCCTGCTCGCGATCGCTAATATCCAGCCCGACAAATACCGCCGCGCTGCCCTGATCGTACTTTTGGGCCACCAGGAGCCAGTGACTGGTCGCGCCGTGGATAGAAACCTGCATCTCCCGGCTGGTCAGGTTTTCACAACCCGCCAGAAACTCCCGTGCAAAGGAGCAGAAGGGTGACATGGCATTTAAAAATCCCAGCGGCTGACCAATGAAGTCAGCGGGGCTGAGGTTGAAGTAGGCGGCCAAACGGTGGTTACAGCCCAGGTACAGGCCCTCCCCACTGACCCAGGACACCATGGCCGGTACGGCATTCAGCACCGCCTGGAGCTGCTGATTCAGCTGGGCCAGGTTTTTTTCGGTCTTGCGGCGCTGGTCCACCTCCTGACGCAGCTGTTCGGCCACCTGCCGCAGGGAAACCGTCCGCTCCTCCACCCGCTGTTCGAGCTGGTCGTTGAGCTGTTGCAGGTGGACTTCGTACTGTTTGCGGGCCTCTAGATCCTCCTGCAGCTGTCGGTACAACTCCGATTGGTGAATGGCAATGGCCACCGATCGCGCCAGTTGCTCAACCAGACGTACTTCCCAATCGCGCCAGCGGCGAGCTGCGCCACACTGGTTGATGACCAGCAGGCCCCAGAGCTTGTGGTGGCAGACGATGGGAACCACCAGGTTAGCCCTGATCTGGAGGGCTGTGAGCATCGCACTGTGGCACGGCTTGAACCCCGCCTGCTGAACGTTTTCTACCACTTGAACATGCCCAGCCTTGTAGACCTCAGCCCAGAGCGTTTCAAAGCAGGTGTCTTCAATGGTCCGCCCCAGCAGCGACTGCCACGGGGGCACCACCGCTTCTACAACTATGGTGCCGCGAGAGGTCGTTTCGAACCGATAGACCAGCGCGCGATCGGCCTGGAGGAGCTGCCGCACCTCCCTCACTGTGGTGGCGAGAATTTCTTGGGCATCCAGGGATTCATGGATGCGCTGGGTGAGCGTGGTCAGCAGGCGATCGCACTTGGCTTGCTCCTCAAGCTGTTCGGTGCGACCCTGCACCAAGCGCTCCAGCTCTGAGCTGTGGCTTTTCCACAGCTCAACCTGCTCGTTATCCGACTGTTTTAAGGTTTGCCAGAGGTGGCTAAACGAGGCCTGCCAGCCTCGCAGATCGGGACCGTAGAGCAGGTCGGTCTGGCGCACAATCCCCAACGGCTGCTCTGCCTCGCCCACTACAATCAGGCAGGGCAAACAGCGCTGGCTCATCTCCTGGTAGGCCAGCCAGAGCGAGTCGTCGGGGCGCAGGCGAAACGCTACATCGCGCATCATTGCCTGCACTGGCAGGTGCGCTAGATCCAGCTGACGAGCCTTAAACCGCAGCACATCTTGCCGCAGCACCTGCCCCAGCAGGGTGCCGTCTTGGGGTTCAACCACCGTGACACAGCTGAGCTGATAGTCCACCAACAGGCTGGCAACGGCAAGGGCTGAATCGGTTGGGTGGACGGTGACGAGATCGGTGGTCATGCGGGACTGCGCCCGCTGCAGTTTGAGCACGTGGGGCGGCAGCAGCACCTGCTGCAGGGAGGTCGTCGTAATCAGACGTACCGGCTGCCCATCGCCGTCAACCACGGGCAGATGATCAATTTGCCGCTGGCGCATCAGATCCACAACCTCAAGGGGTTTGAGGGTGTCATCTATTGATATCACCGTCGACACGTCGGGCGTCGTCTCACCGACGGGGGTAGTCAGATCCAAACCGCTGATCATCAGCCGAACCGCGTCGCGGTCTGTGGCCACCCCCACCAACCGCTGCTCGTCTACGACCAAAACGCAGCGGTGGCCTGGAATTGAGCTGTCTCCCAGATTAGCTATCACCTCCACCAGGGAGGTGGTTGGGGGGACTGTTACTGGTGCTGTGCCTAAAAGCCAAAGCGCCCCTGACCTATGGCTGGGGTCAAAATCTGCGGTTTGAACTTGGGCCATAGCTGTTGACCGCCGAGAGTGAAGAGCGCTGACAGAGGGAGAGAATGCAAACCCGCTGTGTCTATAAGTTGAGGCGACAGGGGTTGAGGCGACAGGGCCGGGGAGCCTGACGTTTGACCTACTAGCAACATACCCATTTCCAAGGCGAAAGACACTTGCGATCGCCCAGACTCAGCCTAATCCCCTAAAAAATCACCGCCGTCACACGCCCGCTCAGAAACTTCTCCCCTGACCCACTGCCGTCGCCTCTAGTTGGAAGCGCAGGCCGGCCCTGAGGCCCAGTCAGCTCTAAACCCTGGCTCCAGCCGTTATTGTTACAAAGTAATTAAAACCTGAGAATTAAATCTTTAAAGGAGAGGTTTTGACTCAGGAATTGCCCATAAGTTTAAGTTTTTCCCACAAAACTCTAGCGCCAAAAAATAGTCTACTAAGATCAGGGGTGAAGCGTTCAATAACATCTCACATCAGGCCGATTGGCATTGTTTCGGCACAGAGGCCAGATACAAAAGAAACTAAAACGTTGCTAAAACCAGGTCCAAATCGTCGGCCAAAACCGTTAATAGATTGACCTCAATAGGATAGCCTCAATGGCTGCTGCTCCTTAAATTACAAGCATAGACGCCCATCAGAGCTACGTTCAGGGGTTCTCCACAGGCCAACTTTTTCAGCCTAGGGCTGTACTCTCCATTCTTTGCGCTTGTTGGCCCTATATCGCTTAAACCATTGAGAGTTTCAATGGCTCGACAGAATTAAATTTTCAACCAGGAGGAAGAATAATGGTTGTCAGAAATTTATCCATACCGCAAAAAAGTAGCGCTGATAACGTTACTGATTCTAATTATGTAAGCTCAGGTACTAACAGCGATTTTGGGCCAGGCGCTTGGCAATCTGCGATCGATGTGCGTGATTTTATTCAGCGCCACTACACCCCCTACCGCGGGGATGGCACCTTCCTCGCCGCCGCCACCGATCGCACCACGGCCCTCTGGAACAAGGTCAAAGACCTGATGGCGATCGAGCGCGAAAAGGGCGTGATCGATGCCGATACCGCTGTGCCCTCGGGCATCACCAGCCACGCCCCCGGCTACATTGACGCCGACCTGGAGCAGATCGTCGGTTTGCAGACTGACCAGCCCCTGAAGCGGGCCATCATGCCCTTTGGCGGCATTCGCGTGGTGGAGGGAGCGCTGAACGCCTACGGCTACGAGCTAGATGCTGGGACTAAAGAAACCTTCACTCGCTACCGCAAGACCCACAACGACGGCGTGTTCGACGTCTACACCGCCGAGATGCGCCGCTGCCGCAAGTCGGGCATCATCACCGGCTTGCCCGATGCCTACGGGCGGGGGCGAATCATCGGTGACTACCGGCGGGTGGCGCTGTACGGCTGCGATCGCCTGATCGCCGACAAGCAGGCCCAAAAGACCAGCCTGGAGCTAGACACCCTGGATGAGGCCACCATTCGCCTGCGGGAAGAAATCTCTGAGCAGATCAAAGCCCTGCAAGAGCTGAAGGAACTGGGCACCGCCTACGGCCTCGACCTGGCCCGCCCCGCCGCCACCGCCCAGGAAGCGGTGCAGTGGCTCTACATGGGCTACCTGGGGGCGGTCAAAGAGCAGAACGGGGCGGCCATGTCCTTGGGCCGGGTGTCCACCTTCCTCGACATCTACTTCGAGCGGGATCTGGCGGCTGGGCGGCTCACCGAGGCCGAGGCCCAGGAGATTATCGACCACTTTGTGATGAAGCTGCGCCTGGTGCGGTTCCTGCGCACCCCCGACTACAACCAGTTGTTCAGCGGCGACCCCACCTGGGTGACCGAGTGCATCGGCGGCGTGGGCGTAGACGGTCGGCCCCTGGTGACCAAGACCAGCTTTAGGATGCTGCACACCCTGATCAACCTCGGCCCCGCCCCCGAGCCCAACCTGACGGTGCTGTGGTCCGAGCGGCTACCCGAGGCCTTCAAGCGCTACTGCGCCGAAGTGTCGATCCAGACCAGCTCCATCCAGTACGAAAACGACGACCTGATGCGGCCCTACTGGGGCGACGACTACGGCATCGCCTGCTGCGTCTCCGCCATGCGCATCGGCAAGCAGATGCAGTTCTTTGGGGCCCGGGTGAACATGGCTAAGTGCCTGCTCTACGCCATCAACGGCGGCAAAGACGAGCACTCCGGCGACCAGATCGCCCCGGCCTACGCCCCGATTACCGCCGACGTGCTCGACTACGCCGAGGTGTGGCCCCGCTTTGTGCAGATGATGGCCTGGCTAGCGAAGACCTACGCCAACACCATGAACGTCATCCACTACATGCACGATAAGTACTGCTACGAGCGGCTGGAGATGGCCCTCCACGATCGCGACGTGCTGCGTACTATGGCCTACGGTATGGCGGGCCTGTCGGTGGTGGCCGATAGCCTCTCGGCGATCCAGCACGCTCGGGTGCGGGTGGTGCGCGATGAGCGGGGCCTGGCGGTGGACTACATCGTCGATGGCGACTTCCCGAAATACGGCAACAACGACGACCGGGTAGACAGCATTGCGGTCCAACTCGTCCAGACCTTCATGGCCGAGCTGCGCAAGCACTCCACCTACCGCAACGCCGTGCCGACCCAGTCCATCCTCACCATCACCTCCAACGTGGTCTATGGCAAGAAGACCGGCAATACTCCCGACGGTCGTCGTGACGGCGAGCCCTTTGCCCCCGGGGCCAACCCCATGCACGGGCGCGACAGCAATGGGGCCGTGGCCTCCCTGGCCTCGGTGGCCAAGCTGCCCTACGCCGACGCCCAGGACGGGATCTCGAACACGTTTTCGATTGTGCCGGGGGCGCTGGGCCGGACGGAGGGCGATCGCATCAGCAACCTGGCCGCCCTGCTCGACGGCTACGTGCGCGACGGCGGCTTCCACCTCAACGTCAACGTGTTTAACCGCGAGACGCTGCTCGATGCCATGGACCACCCGGAGTTGTACCCGCAGCTCACCATTCGGGTCTCGGGCTACGCGGTGAACTTCATCAAACTCACCCGAGAACAGCAGCTCGATGTGATCAACCGCACCTTCCACGAACGCTGCTAACCCCCTAGCCCCTCTCAGCCCTCGCCGAGAGGGGCTTACTACTGGGGGCCAGAAACCGGGTTTCTCTCTCATCTCTACCCTATTCACCGTACGGGCACCCAAAAAAATCGGTTTCTCCCTCACATCTCCCACCCATCCACCGTACGGGCGCACAGCAGTGCGCCCCTACCCATCCACCCATCCACCCCATGTCCCCCTCTGTCCCCACCCGCACCCAAACGGGTCGCATCCACTCCCTCGAAACCTGCGGCACCGTCGATGGTCCCGGCATTCGCTTCGTGGTCTTCACCCAGGGCTGCCCTCTACGCTGCCTCTACTGCCACAACCCCGACTGCCAGGAGATCCACGGCGGCACGGTGATGACGGTGGACGAGATCATGGCGCAGATTGACCACACTAAAACCTACCTGCGCAAAGGCGGTGTCACCGTCAGCGGCGGTGAGCCGTTGATGCAGCCCGAATTTGTCGCCGCAATTTTTCGTCGTTGCCACGAGATGGGGCTCCACACGGCCCTGGATACCTCGGGCTACGTCCACATCGAAGCGGCGGAACCCGTATTGGACAATACCGATTTAGTTTTATTAGATATCAAATCTTACAATGCGGATTTGTTCCATAAAGTGACTAGTGTTTCTATCGAACCGACGCTGAACTTCGCCCGTTATTTAGCAGAGATTAATAAGCCCACCTGGATACGGTTTGTGTTAGTTCCTGGCCTCACTGATCCTGAAGAAAATGTGGTGGGTTTAGCCAAATTTGTGGGCACCCTAGATAATGTGGAAAGGGTAGAAGTACTGCCCTTTCACAAAATGGGAGAATACAAATGGCAGCAACTTGGACTTCCCTACACGCTGGGCAACACACAGCCACCGACACCCGCACTGGTTGAGCACGTCATTCAGATATTTCGAAGTCAGGGCTTAACCGCTGTTTAAGATTTTTCCTCTGCTCCCCTCAGGAGGCTTCTATGGACGTTCACGTAACTTACCAAGACGGTGTCAAGTTTCAAGCCAGTTGCCGAGGGCACACCATCCTGAGCGATCAACCCTTAAATAACTACGGTCAAGATCAGGGAATGACTCCCCCAGAGTGGTTTCTGGCCTCCCTGGGAGCCTGTGTTGGATTTTACGCAGTGAAATATCTTGAAGCTCGCCATCTAGCCACCAGTGGACTGGATATTGCTGTCACCGCCGACAAGACTACCGATCCCCTGCGCATCGACCATATCCACATTCAAGTTAAGACTTCGGTTCCTCTGGAGTCGCGCCATCAAAAAGGACTAGAACGAGCCGTGGATGCTTGCATTATTCACAATACCCTCACCCACCCGCCAACGATGACAACGGAGATTCTCATGCCTGCGATCGCGGGGTGAGTTGTGATGTAAATGATTGTCTGTAATAGGAAGTCTCGCGATCGTGCATTGCAGCTTTGGCAAAAGCTTTCGGTGGTTTCACTATGATGGGTCAACTGTATAAGCGAAGCCGCGCTTTAGCGCTATGCACCCTAACGTAGGATTTGTTTGAATTTTGCTTTTTGAATTTTGAAGTTCCATCGACCGCCCATCCCAGGAGGACATAATGTCCGTAACCAATCTGACCGAACTCGAAACCCTGATTCAACAGGTCAAAGCTGCCCAGGCGCAGTACGCCACCTTCACCCAAGAACAGGTCGATCGCATCTTTCGTGCCGCCGCTATGGCCGCCAACAACGAGCGCATTCCCCTGGCCAAAATGGCCGTGGCCGAAACCGGTATGGGCGTAGTTGAAGACAAGGTAATCAAAAATCACTTTGCTTCTGAATACATCTACAACAAGTACAAGCAGGAAAAGACCTGCGGCACCCTCGAAAAAGACGAGGGCTTTGGCATTGAAAAAATTGCTGAACCGGTGGGGATTCTGGCGGGTGTCGTGCCCACCACCAACCCCACCTCCACGGCTATCTTCAAGGCGTTGATCGCCCTCAAAACCCGCAACGCCATCATTTTTTCCCCCCACCCTAGGGCCAAGCAGTGCAGCATCGCCGCTGCCAAAATTGTGCGCGATGCCGCCGAAGCCGCCGGGGCCCCCGCCGGGCTGATCGGCTGGATTGACGAACCCACCGTGGACCTCTCCCAGTCGCTGATGCAGCACCCCGACATCAAGCTGATTTTGGCCACGGGCGGCCCTGGCATGGTGAAGGCGGCCTACTCCTCCGGCAACCCCTCCCTGGGGGTGGGGGCGGGCAACACCCCGGCGGTGATCGACGCCAGCGCCGACCTGCCCATGGCGGTCAGCTCGATTCTGCTCAGCAAAACCTTCGACAACGGCATGATCTGCGCCTCCGAGCAGTCGGTGGTGGTGGTGGATAGCATCTACGAGCAGGCCAAGGCCGAGTTTGAAACTCGCGGGGCTTACGTGATGAGCCCTGAGGAAACTGCTGCGGTGCGGCAGATCATCCTCAAGGACGGTCGGCTGAATGCGGGCATTGTGGGGCAGTCGGTGGAGGCGATCGCTGCCCTGGCGGGCATCACCGTCCCTGTGGGGGCCAAGGTGCTGATGGGCGAAGTGGAAGCCGTGGGCACCGACGAACCCTTCTCCTACGAGAAGCTGTGCCCGATCCTGGGCTTCTACCGGGCCAAGGATTTCGCGGCGGCGGTGGAGACGGCGGCGGCGCTGATTCGCTTTGGCGGCATGGGCCACACCTCGGTGCTCTACACCGACCCCGCCAACCGCGACGACATCGCCTACTTTGAGAACGCCCTGCAAACGGCCCGGGTGCTGATCAACACGCCCTCGTCCCAGGGGGCGATCGGTGACCTGTACAACTTCAAGCTTGACCCCTCGCTGACCCTGGGCTGCGGCACCTGGGGCGGCAACTCGGTGTCTGAGAACGTCGGCCCCCACCACCTGCTGAACATCAAGACCGTCACCCAGCGGCGGGAAAACATGCTGTGGTTCCGGGTGCCGCCCAAGATCTACTTCAAGTCGGGCTGTCTGCCGGTGGCCCTACGGGAACTGGCGGGCAAGCAGCGGGCCTTTTTGATTACCGACAAACCGCTGTTTGACCTGGGCATGCTGCAGCCCATCACCCAGGTGCTCGACGAGGTGGGGGTGGCCTGGGATGTGTTCCACGATGTGGAGCCCGACCCCACCCTGAGCAATGTCAATCAAGGTCTTGCCCAGCTGCGCAAGTTTGAGCCCGACGTGCTGATCGCCGTGGGCGGCGGCTCGCCCATGGATGCGGCCAAGGTAATGTGGCTGATGTACGAGCAGCCCCAGATCGAGTTTGAGGGGCTGGCGATGCGGTTTATGGACATCCGCAAGCGAGTGTACGAGCTGCCCGCCCTGGGCCAGAAGGCGCAGCTGATCTGCGTGCCCACCACCTCGGGCACCGGCTCGGAGGTGACCCCCTTTGCGGTGGTGACCGACGATCGCGTCGGCATCAAGTACCCCCTGGCGGACTATGCGCTAACGCCCAATGTGGCGATCGTGGACCCAGCCCTGACCCTGCACATGCCCCGCAGCCTGACGGCCTTTGGCGGCATCGACGCGCTCACCCACGCCCTGGAGTCCTACGTATCGATTATGGCCAGCGACTTTACCGACGGGCTGGCGCTGCAAGCGATCAAGCTGCTGATGGAGTACCTGCCTCGGGCCTACAAAAACGGTGCGGCAGACCCCGAGGCGCGGGAAAAAGTGCACTACGCCGCCACGATCGCGGGTATGGCCTTTGCCAATGCCTTCCTGGGGGTGTGCCACTCGCTGGCCCACAAGCTGGGGTCTACCTTCCACGTGCCCCACGGTCTGGCCAACGCGCTGATGATCAGCCACGTGATCCGCTACAACGCCACCGATGCGCCCTTCAAGCAGGCGATCTTCCCGCAGTACCGCTACCCCAATGCCAAGCACCGCTACGCCCAGATTGCCGATCACCTGGGCCTGGGCGGCACCACCGACGACGAGAAGGTGATGCGGCTGGTGGATGCGATCGAGGAGCTGAAGCGCCAGGTGGAAATCCCGCTGACCATTCGCGAAACCCTGAATGCGCCGGAGCAGGATTTCTACGACCACCTGGAGCTGATGTCGGAGCAGGCCTTCGATGACCAGTGCACTGGGGCCAACCCCCGCTACCCGCTGATCCGCGATATGAAGGAGCTGTACACCCTGGCCTACGGCGGCTGCCGGGTGGATGCCAGCCTGTACCACCAGCCGGACATGGCCCCTGAGTTGACCCTAGTGTAACCCTCACCCCAACCCCTCTCCCCAGGGAGAGGGGAGCCGTAGGGGGAAAAGAACTGATAATAGGCAAAGTATGTATTGAATGGTTTAGCGAGGTAGGGATGACTGAGTTGCTGGAGAAAGCGATCGCACAAGTTAAAAATCTACCTGCTGAGGAACAGGATGCGATCGCAGCCATAATTTTGGCAGAACTTGAGGATGAACAGGTATGGAAAGCTCAATTTGAGTCTACAACGGACGATCAATGGGATCGCATGGCTAAGATGGCCCGACAGAAAATTACAGCCGGTGAACTCAAGTCATTGAATGATGTTTCCAATAGGTAAGTCGATGCAAATTACCCTCGATCTTGACGATAATTTGATCAACGAAGCTCTGAGACTAACCAACCTGAGCACCCAAGAAGAGTTGCTGAATCTGGCCTTGCAAGAGCTGGTCAAGTCGCGGCAGAAGAAAAATTTGCTTGAACTGGCGGGGAAGATTCAGTTTTCGCCAGACTTTGACCACAAAGCTCTGCGTGAAATGGGCCATGCTGCTGATTGACACATCGGTTTGGGTGAATGTCTTGCGCGATCGCAGTGGCCAGCTTCGCCACCAGCTTGAAGAACTGATAGCAGAACGCCGAATTTTACTGACTCGATTCACTCAGCTTGAGCTGCTTCAGGGCAGTCTTAACGAGCAAGAATGGACCACCCTTTCAACATACCTGGAATCGCAAGATTACCTTGAGCTAAAGCCTTCTTCTTGGCAAGAAGCCGCCCGAATTTATTACGATCTGCGTCGCCAGGGACTTACCGTCCGCAGTCCAATTGACTGCTGCATTGCCCAGGCGGCCCTAGAAAACAACTTGCTCCTGATTCACTGCGATCGCGACTTTCAAACCATTGCGCAAGTTCGTTCTCTTCAGCATTTGCGCTTTCAGCCTTGAACGCACAGAATACAGACTCCTACTTCCCCTACAAGTGGGATCCAAAAAACAAATCACCAATCCGAAATTGGCCAACCATACCTGCCCCTCTGAGGACTTAACCATGCTGACCTACCCCGATCCGGTGATGGATGTTTGGAAAACCGGAAGTCATCCCCTCGATCCGATCTTTTCGCCCCGCTCTGTCGCCGTCGTGGGAGCCACGGAGCGCCCCGGCAGTGTCGGTCGCACGGTGTTGTGGAACCTGATCAGCCATCCCTTTGGCGGCACCGTCTATCCCATCAACCCCAAGCGGCACAATGTGCTGGGCATTCAGGCATACGATCGCCTCTCCGCCCTGCCCGAAGCCCCCGATCTGGCCATCATCGCCATCCCCGCCCCTGGCGTGCCCGCCGTAGTGCAGGAGTGCGTCGATGTCGGAGTGAAGGGGGCGATCATTCTTTCGGCAGGTTTCAAGGAAATTGGGGTCGAGGGCATTGAGCTAGAGCGGCAGATTCAGGCGATCGCCGACGGCCACCTGCGGTTGATTGGCCCCAACTGCCTGGGCATTCAAAACCCCCTCACCGGGCTCAACGCCACCTTTGCCAGCCAGATGGCCCGCCGGGGCAACGTGGGCTTCATCAGTCAGAGCGGGGCCCTGTGTACCTCCATCCTCGACTGGAGCCTGCGGGAGAATGTGGGCTTTAGCGCCTTTATTTCCCTGGGCTCGATGCTGGATGTGGGCTGGGGCGACCTGATCGACTACCTGGGCGACGACCCCCACACCCACAGCATCGTGATTTACATGGAGTCGATCGGCGATGCCCGGGCGTTCCTCTCAGCGGCGCGGGAGGTAGCCCTAAGCAAGCCAATCATCGTAATTAAGGCCGGTCGCACCGAGGCGGCGGCCCAGGCGGCGGCCTCCCACACCGGGTCGCTCACCGGCAGCGACGCGGTGCTGGATGCCGCCTTTCGCCGCTGCGGCGTGCTGCGGGTGGATCACATCGAAGACCTGTTCGACGCCGCCGAGGTGCTGGCCAAGCAGCCCCGCCCCCGGGGGCCGCGCCTGAGCATTATCACCAATGCGGGCGGGCCGGGGGTGCTGGCCACCGACGCCCTGATCCGGGCTGGCGGCAGCCTGGCGGAGGTGTCTGCCGACAGCCTGGAGGCCCTGAACGGGGCTCTGCCCACCCACTGGAGCCACGGCAACCCCATCGACATTCTGGGGGATGCCGAACCCGATCGCTTTGCCCAGGCCCTTGGCACCACCCTGGCCGATCCCGGCTCCGATGGCTGTCTGCTGGTGCTCACCCCCCAGGCCATGACCGACCCCACCGCTACCGCCCAGGCGGTGGTGGACACCTGGCGGGCCAGAGGCAATGCCCAACCCTTGTTGGCCAGCTGGATGGGCGGGGCCGAGGTGGACGAAGGGGAGACCATCCTCAACCAGGCGGGCATTCCCACCTACCGCTACCCCGACCAGGGGGCGCGGCTGTTTGGCCTGCTTTGGCGGCACAGCTACGCCCTCAAGGCCCTCTACGAAACCCCCGCCCTCACCCTCAACCACGGGGTGGACCGGGCGGCGGTGGCCAATCTTTTGCAAACCGCCCAGGTCCGGGGTGAGAACCTGCTCACCGAGGCCGACTCTAAGGCGCTGCTGGCGGCCTACGGTATTCCGGTGGTGGAAACCCGAATTGCCAGCACCGTGGAGGAGGCGATCGCCGCCGCCGATGCCATCGGCTACCCCGTGGTGCTCAAGCTCTACTCTCGCACCCTCACCCACAAGACCGACGTGGGCGGGGTACAGCTCAACCTGGACAGCGACCACGCCGTGCGCCGCGCCTTTGACCGCATCGCCACCAGCGTGGCTGAAAAGGCCGGGGCCGAGCACTTCCAGGGCGTCACCGTGCAGCCGATGATCCGGGTCGATGGCTACGAACTCATCCTGGGCAGCAGCCAGGACCCGCAGTTTGGCCCGGTGCTGCTGTTTGGCACTGGCGGCCAACTGGTGGAGGTGTTTCAGGATAGCGCGATCGCCCTGCCGCCCCTGACCAGCACCCTAGCCCGCCGCCTGATGGAGCAGACCCGGATTTACCACGCCCTCCAGGGGGTGCGCGGGCGGGCGGCGGTGGACCTCGACGCCCTGGAACAGATCCTGGTGCGCTTTAGCCAGCTGGTGGCGGAGCAGCCTGATATCGCTTCCATCGACATCAACCCGCTGCTGGCCTCCCCCAATGGCCTGCTTGCCCTGGATGCCCGGGTGATCCTGCGCGACCCCGCCACCCCGTCACCCCGCCTTGCCATCCGCCCCTACCCCACCCAGTACACCTGGCCCTGGCGGGACGGCATCACCATCCGCCCTATCCGCCCCGAGGACGAGCCGCTGATCATCGCCTTCCACCGGGGGGTGTCGGAGCACAGCGCCTACCTGCGCTACTTCCACGCCATGAAGGAGAGCGCCCGCATCTCCCACGATCGCCTGGCCCGCATCTGTTTCAACGACTACGATCGCGAGATTGCCCTGGTGGCGGAAGTCAGCGATCCTGACCCCACCATTCTGGGGGTGTGCCGCCTGACCAAAAAGCACGGCTTGCCCGAGGCGGAGTTTGCCATGCTGGTGGCCGACGCCCACCAGGGTCAGGGGTTTGGCACCGAGCTGCTGAACCGCCTGATCGAAGTGGCCCGCACCGAAGGGCTAAAGCGCCTCAGCGGCGAAGTTTTGGCCGAAAACAACGGCATGCGACACCTCTGTAGACGACTGGGCTTTGAGCTCAGGCCCACGACAGAACCCGGCATTGTCTCGGCCAGCCTGGACCTGGACTGACTCGTTGGGGTGTGAGCTTTTGAATTTCGCAACTTCACAGTCTATGAGTAGACTGGCCAGCCAAAGTGGTCGGTCAGCAGGGCTCACGGTTTACGGTTCACGGCGGCCCTTGTACCGTGTACCCTGCACCGTAAACCGTAAACAACCGTCTTCCATCATAGTCAGATTGCCTGAGCCCTAGTGCAACTCCTCGTCGCTGCGCTCCCGCAAGGCCTCTTGGCTGTGCTCACTATGCTGGCGCTGGTGGGCCATCGCCTGCCGGGCTTTTTCATCCACGGTCGGGGCCGAAGGCTGGTGCAGCTCTTCTTCACTGCGCTCGCGCAGGGTGTCCTGGCTGTGGTCACTGTGCTGGCGCTGTTGGGCCAGGCGTTCGCGAGCCTGGTTGTCCTGGTTAGTCATAGCGACTACTCCCGGCTGGTTTTCGACAAAATGCTGAATTTTAAACAGCAGCAGAGACGGTCCCCGCTGCCTTCATTATCCGAGGCAAATCCAGAATAGTGTTGCCATCGATACGATTTTTAGTCTTCTTCCTCAAAAAGTTGGTCTCACAGGTCTCAGGAGACGGTGGGGAAGGTTTTGTGGGGATTAGCCCTCGCGGCTGTCCGGTAGGTAGGGGAGCAAGCCTGACGGGCAGACAGGTCCCTGGCTGGACCAGCGGTTTGAGCATTCTCGATCAAATAGACAGCCCAGCCTAGGGTACAGAGGCCGTAGCCACAGGGGTTTCGCTGCCCACCGACCGAATCACCAGCGTATTAAACAGACTGATATCGGTGCCCTCCGGTACCGACAGGTCGAAGGCACCGCTGATCTGTGGCAGCGGCCCCAAAGCAATGGAGCGCTTGGCCATATTTCCGTTAATGGTCAAAAATGCTTCCAGCCGGTCGCCCTCAGCGGCGGTGACAAAATCTCTGAGCGATAGCGTAATGCTGCTGCCCACAATCGCCGCCCCCACGTAGCCACTAGCGGTAGAGCCCTCGGTGCCGACGACGCTGCCCATGCTTCTGAATCTCCCGGTAAGGTGTAGGAATGGGTGGTTTGCAAAGCCACGGCCACCATTGTAAAAAGAATTGGCGCTTTGACCACTGCACCAGCCTGCCCACAGCGAGGGTATGACCGGCTTAGCGAGGACAGGCTTCGCCTACGGGACAGGCCCAGACCGGTGGGTCTTAGCCCTGCGCGATCGCTGTGAGCGAATGATGGGTTTTCCTCACCCATTCATGCCCCGATGGCGGCTATCCTTGGAAAAGAACCTAGTAATGACTCTCCCCCCTTTCACGGATGTGTCAGGGGGTTTTACAATAGTTCAT
Source organism: Leptolyngbya sp. KIOST-1 (assembly GCF_000763385.1). NCBI lineage: Bacteria > Bacillati > Cyanobacteriota > Cyanophyceae > Leptolyngbyales > Leptolyngbyaceae > Leptolyngbya > Leptolyngbya sp. KIOST-1. Next base: position 681,846 of record NZ_JQFA01000002.1, on the reverse strand, counting down.
ATTAGGTGTTGTTGCCGCGGCCTCAGCTCAGACTCCCCGTCATGGTCTCGTGCCAGTCATGGTGTCGTGATAGAGTTTTCTGTTGTCAAGGCTACCAACGACAACCCAGACCCCGTCTGAGTAACCCATGAAGATGGTCACCAGCGGCCCATCGCCCAGAACCCGGAGAAGCAGTTATGGCTAAAGACATCACCCGTTATCGCAATATTGGCATCTTCGCCCACGTAGACGCGGGCAAGACTACCACCACCGAGCGCATCCTGGCCCTCACCGGCCGTATCCACAAGATTGGTGAGGTGCACGACGGTGCCGCCACCACCGACTTTATGGAGCAGGAGCAAGAACGGGGGATCACGATTCAGTCGGCGGCCACCTCCTGCTTCTGGAAAGAGCACCAGCTCAACATCATCGACACCCCCGGCCACGTCGATTTCACCATTGAGGTGTACCGCTCTCTCAAGGTGCTTGACGGCGGCATCGGTGTCTTCTGCGGTTCCGGTGGTGTGGAGCCCCAGTCCGAGACCAACTGGCGCTACGCCAACGACTCCAAGGTGTCTCGCGTCATCTACGTCAACAAGCTCGACCGCATCGGGGCCGACTTCTTCCGCGTGGTGAAGCAGGTGGAAACCGTGCTGGCGGCCAAGCCCCTGGTGATGGTGCTGCCCATCGGCACCGAGAACGACTTCGTCGGCGTCGTGGACCTGCTCACCCGCAAGGCCTGGGTGTGGGACGACTCCGGCAAGCCCGAGAACTACGAGATCAAGGATGTCCCTGCGGACATGGTGGATCAGGTGGAAGAGTACCGCGAAGCCCTGATTGAGCTGGCTGTTGAGCAAGACGAAGAGGCCCTGGAGAAGTACCTGGAGGGCGAAGAACTCACCATCGACGAGATCAAGGCCTGCATCCGCAAGGGCACCCGCGAACTGGCCTTCTTCCCCACCTACTGCGGTTCCTCCTTCAAAAACAAAGGGGTGCAGCTGGTGTTGGATGCGGTGGTGGACTACCTGCCCAGCCCCACCGAAGTGCCGCCCCAGCCGGAGATCGACCTGGAGGGCAACCCCACCGGCAGCTTTGCCTACGTGGATCCCGAGAAGCCCCTGCGGGCCCTGGCGTTCAAGATCATGGACGATCGCTTTGGTGCCCTGACCTTCACCCGCGTCTACTCGGGTCAGCTGAAGAAAGGCGACACTATCCTCGACACCGCCACCGGCAAGACCGAGCGGATCAGCCGGATTGTGGAGATGCACGCCAACGATCGCGAAGAGGTGGAGTCGGCCCAGGCCGGCGACATTGTGGCGCTGATCGGCATGAAAAACGTGCAGACCGGCCACACCCTCTGCGACCCCAAAGAACCCGCAACCCTGGAGCCCATGGTCTTCCCCGACCCGGTGATCTCCATTGCGGTGTCGCCCAAGAAAAAGGGCGACAACGAGAAAATGGGGATGGCGATCAGCAAGATGGTAGCCGAAGACCCCTCCTTCCAGGTTGAAACCGACGAGGAGAGCGGCGAAGTCATCCTCAAGGGCATGGGCGAACTCCACCTCGATATCAAAGTCGACATTCTCAAGCGCACCCACGGCGTGGAAGTGGAAGTGGGCAAGCCCCAAGTGGCCTACCGCGAATCGATCACCAAGGTGCTGCAAGACGGTTACACCCACAAGAAGCAGTCCGGTGGTTCCGGTCAGTACGCCAAGATCGACTACGTGATCGAGCCGGGCGAAACCGGCACTGGCTTCCAGTTTGAGTCGAAGGTGACCGGCGGCAATGTGCCCCGGGAATTCTGGCCCGCTGTGCAGAAGGGCTTTGAGACCAGTATCGACAAGGGGCCGCTGGCGGGCTACCCCGTGGTCGACCTCAAGGTCACCCTCACCGACGGTGGCTTCCACGCGGTGGACTCCTCGGCGATCGCCTTTGAAATCGCCGCCAAGGCCGCCTACCGCCAGTCGCTGCCCAAGGCTGGCCCCCAGCTGCTGGAGCCGATCATGAAGGTGGACGTGTTCACCCCCGACGACTACATGGGCGACGTGATCGGCGACCTCAACCGCCGCCGCGGCATGATCAAGTCCCAGGATCCCGGTGCCACGGGCGTTCGCGTCAAGGCCGACGTGCCCCTGAGCGAAATGTTCGGCTACATCGGCGATCTGCGCACCATGACCTCCGGTCGCGGCCAGTTCTCCATGGAGTTCTCCCACTACGCCCCCTGCCCTAGCAACGTGGCCGAGGAAGTGATCAAGGAAGCCAAGGAGCGCCAGGCTGCCGCTGCCAAGTAGGCCGCCCAATCCACCGTAGGGGTGCAGCTTGCTGCACCCCTACTACCTTGTTGGATAGTAGAACGCCCCGGCCAGAGTCTGGCTGGGGCGTTTTGTGTGGGGTGTAGAGAGAAACCGGGTTTCTACCGCAACCTCAGTTGGAGATACTCCGGTCCCCTCCCTCGGAGGGGTGCCCGGAGGGCGGAGTGGGTCAAACCCATGGCAAAATCCGAGCCTCTTGATGCGGTCAGTTGCCTCTCTGGCATAGACGCCCCCCCCCTGCCCCTCCCAGGAGAGGAACACCCCTGCCCCTCCCGGGAGGCTACTAAGTACACACATCTCGTCAACCGCTCCAGTTAGTGGATTTGGCCCCCCTAACCCCCGAAATCGGGGGGAATCGAACTTCAAAGTCCCCCAGAATTGGGGGATTTAAGGGGGCCAAAGCGTGGGAAATGAGGTCAAACAGAACTTGTGTGTATGTAGTAGCCCAGGAGGGGAGCACCCCTACCCCTGCTAAGAGGGGACGGTTGACCTGCTTCGCCAAGAACTTCCCTGATTCCGAACTGAGGCTACCGCCGCTAAACCGAACCAGCGGTGGCGGGGACGCTGCGGGCGGTCTCGTCGTCGAGGCCCACCAGCTTGGCGCTGAGATCCCACAGCTTGCGGGCCTTAGCATCGTCCTGGGCCTCGTTAGAAACCTCCTGGGCAAAGGAGCGGCGACCGGGCTTCTGGCGGTTGCCCCAGCTCCAGTACATGCCCGATTCCTTCAGCTCTGGATCGGTGACGGTATCGGCCACGCGCTCGCCCGCTAGCTGCTGGGTGACATAGCCGCCGGTAACGTTCTTTTGGAACCAGGGGAAAATGGTCTGGAACGCCTTGAAGTGGTTGCGGAACAGGGGGGTATCGGCCACGCAGCCGGGGTACAGCGAGCTAAAGGTGATGCCGGTTTCGTCGTGGTAGCGGCGGTGTAGCTCGCGCATGGTGAGCACGTTGCAGAGCTTGCTGTCTTTGTAAGCCTTGCCCGACTTGAACTTCTTATTGTTGATCATCGAGATCGGGGCTTTGAACCCGGCCTCAAACCCTTCCAGGTTGCCCAGATCTGGGGGTGCGGGAATGGGGATCTTGCCGCCCAGCTCTTTGGGGTTGGCGGTGACGGTGCCGAGGATAATCAGGCGCTTGTCGCTGGCCGGGGAGGCCTTGAGGTCATCCAGCAGCAGGTTGCACAGCAGGAAGTGGCCCAGGTGGTTGGTGGCCACGCTAATTTCGTAGCCGTCTTCGCTGTACATGGGCTCTTTGAGCAGGGGGTAGTAGACGGCGGCATTGCACACCAGGGCATCCAGGCTGCGCCCCGTGGCCCGAAAGTCGCTGACGAACTGGCGCACGCTGGCCAGGGAAGCCAGGTCGAGACGAATGATGCTGTAGCGATCGGGCATCCCAATGTCCTGGGCGGCCTGCTTGGTCTTATCTACGTTGCGGCAGGCCATGATGACGTGCCAACCGCGATCGGCCAGCGCCTTGGCGGCGTTTAGCCCCACCCCAGACGAGGCCCCGGTAACGATGACTGTTTTCTGCTGTTCCATGACAATCCAAAGACTGAAAAATCGCTTGTAATTTTCCAGTGTTAAGGATTACGCGGGCAGTGATGCAGAGTCTTAATGTTTTTTGAGGTGCTGTTACATGGGGTTTAAGGTGTCAGGTGTTAGGTGTCGGGTGTTAGGTGTCGGGCAAAACCCAGTACGCCATACCCGGCACCCAGTAACCGACACCCGATGCCCCTTATCCAAACGAACTCGCCCAGTCCTTGGCCCAGTGCAGATGCTTATGCACCTCCTCCAGGGTCTTAGCTTCGCTGTAGAGTCGCAGTACGGGTTCGGTGCCGCTAAAGCGAATCAGGAGCCAGCTGTCGTCAGCGAGGGTGAGCTTGTAGCCGTCGATGTCGAGGATGTGGGTCACGGCCTTGCCCGCGACCTCGTGGGGTGGGGTGGTGGCGAGGGTGTCCAGTAGCTTGGCCTGGACCTCCATGCTGGCCAGGGGCAGGTCGATGCGATCGTACTCGGAGAAGTAGCCGGTTTTCTCCTGCAGGCTGCGGTAGTAGGCGCTGAGGTCGAGGCCCGAGGCCACAACAGCCTCCAGGACGTAGAGAGCCGACATCAGGGCGTCGCGCTCGGGGATGTGGTGGCCGTAGCCGATGCCACCGGACTCTTCGCCACCCAGGAGCACCTGGGACTCCTGCATGCGATCGGCAATGTACTTGTAGCCCACGGCGGTCTGGTATAGGTCCAGGCCATTGAGCTGGGCCACCGCCGGAATCAGGTTGGAACCGCTGATGGTTTTGACAATTTCGCCGCTGTAGCCCCGCCGCGACTTGAGGTGGTCAATCAGGATAGGAATGAGGATTTGGGAGCTGAGGAAGCTGCCCTGGCCATCGACGGCGGCGATGCGATCGCTGTCCCCGTCAAATACCAGGCCCACCTTCACGCTGTCTTTGGCGGGGTACTCCTTAACGGTCTCCAGCATTTCCCCCAGATACTTGGGCAGTGGCTCGGGCGGGTTGCCGCCAAACAGCGGGTCCGCGCTGCTGTGCAGTTCGTGAACGCTGGCCTCGCCCAGCAGCCGGGACAGCCCCCCCGACGCAGAACCATACATGACATCGGCAAAGACCGTCAGCTTGCCGCTAGAGATCGCCTTTTGAATGGCCGCCACATCAACCTCGGCCTGGAGGGCGGCGCAGTAGTCGGGCCAGGGATCGAAGGTCTCCAGGCTGCCGCGAGGGCCCAGGGGCGCAGGGGGATTGGGCAGCAGGGCCTCGACCTGCTGCGTCACCTCGGGGGAGACAGACCCCCCAAACGCGCCTTTGATCTTGAGCCCGGAGTAGGCAGGAGGGTTGTGGCTGGCGGTGATCACAATGGCCCCCAGCAGATTTTGGTGCTTGGCGGCGTAGCTAAAGGCCGGGGTGGGGGCGTAGTCCTGGGAGAGCAGCACGTCGAAGCCCTGGGCCGCGATCGCCTCGGCGGCGGTACGGGCAAACTCGGCCGCTAAAAAGCGGCGATCGTAGCCGACAGCAACCGTGCGACTCCCGGTTTCGGCCCCAAAGCACTGATGGAGTACGTGGGCTGATATTGCCGCCACCTGAGCTACCCGCTCAAAGGTGAAGTCAGCGGCAATGATGCCGCGCCAGCCATCGGTACCAAATTTGATTGGCTTTGGGGTTGCAGAAATTGGGCCAGAGGGTGCTGCCATAGCAGAATCCAAACGATAGGGCAGTTTCTTTTTGAGTTTACCCGCTTACTTTGGCGGCGGCACGATTGCAGCTACCTTGCCATTGACAAATCACACAGTCGCCAGACTTTGCCCAAAAATCTTGAAATGTTGGCCAGTTGTCCTGATTTGCCCTCAGCCTTTCTGCAAAGGCAATATATCCCGCTGGCCAAGAGTTTCAATCGCAGTGGTTGCGGTGAGGCTTACCTCTGCTTCTCGCCGGGGCAATTTTTGCCAGCAGGGGGTAGGGTCGTGCTAACCTAGTTGAGTAAAAACGGGATGTAGCGCAGCTTGGTAGCGCACTTCGTTCGGGACGAAGGGGCCGTGGGTTCGAATCCCGCCATCCCGATTCTTCTAAAACCTACTGCGGAAGCGCCTTGTAGCCGACGCATCAACCTTTTGATGACCCTAACATATTGTCAATAGGGGAGTGAGGTTGGCTACTTTTGGACGCTTTTGGACGTCTGAGTGGTAGGAAATTGGTAGGAAGATGACTACTATGCAACCCCCCGTAGCGGCACGCCCGACGCTGAGCCGCGACCTAGATAGGAGCCTTGTCAAGGTAGAAAGCGATAAAGGCAGGCTGAGATTACGCTTTACCTATGGAGGCACACGCCATTACATAGCCGTTGGCTTGCCTGATTCCCGAGTTAATCGCATCGTGGCCCAGCAGAAGGCGACTCAGATCGAACTGGATATTGCCTCCGGCAACTTTGATGAGACCCTAAAGAAGTACAAGCCACCCAAAGCTGCCGCTAAAAAGCGCGAGGCAACCACCGTGACTGGGCTATTTGAGAAATTCACAGCGGTTCAGACCAAAGCCAAAGACTTGCAGGTGGGCAGTCTGTGCCGATATGGAGCTACGCAGCGACATTTAGACGCATTTTTCTCAACTAAGCCAGCAGACACTGTGGATGAGGCCAGTGCCGCCGCTTTTGCCGAGTACTTGCGAAAGCGAGTGGTTGAACGAACGGCCAAAGACTACCTAACCCTAGTTAAGTCCTGTTGGAACTGGGCTGAACAGACACTCGGACAAAACCCCTGGGCATCCGTTCTAGAGAGGGTGAAACCAGCCCCTAAGCAGAAGGTTAAGCCATTTACATTGGCTGAGGTTCAAGCTATCTTGGCGGCGTTTAGAACGGATCGCTACTACCAGCACTACGCCGACTTCGTGACGTTCCTATTCGGTACAGGCTGTCGTTTTGGGGAAGCTGTAGCCCTAAAATGGAAGCATATAGCCGATGACTACTCAACGGTATGGATTGGTGAATCTGTTTCTAGAGGCGTCCGTAAGACCACCAAAACGGGGAAGGATCGAACGATAACCCTTACCCCCACGGTGGCAGAGATGCTATCTGCTAGAAAACCTACTAACGTGGATCCTGAAGCATCAGTTTTTCCATCGCCGAAGGGAAAGCTCCTCAACGACCATACCTTCCGTCGCCGAGCCTGGACAAAAATCTTGACCCGGCTCGAAATTACCTACCGGAAGCCTTACTCTACCCGCCATACTGCCATCAGCCATGCTCTGGCGAATGGCGCAAATCCTCTAGCGGTAGCAGAGCAAACAGGTCACGATCCTCAAATTTTGTTCAAACACTATGCCTCCGTCATTCAGAAGTCTGCTGTGATGGTGGAATTTTAAAGCGCTAGCTTTATAGCTTGTGTCCGGCCCAAACTACCCTGCCCATGATGCTTAGGCCATTCGACTTGCTAGACAGGTCTAAGGAAAAAGCTTCGTAGGCAGGGTTATCACTTAGCACCCGGAAGTTATTTTCGGGGATGTACTGCAAGCGCTTAATTAAAATTCGCTCATTTAGCTTAAACAGGAAAAGGCCATGGTCGATGGCTGCTAACTCCCTAACGCTGGTATCTACTAGTACTAGGTCTCCGAGAGCCAGGGTAGGCTCCATGCTTTCATCTTGAACTTGGGTGAGGAGTAAATGGTCATAAGACTTTGGGAACTCAGACTTTAGCCAGTCCGTCTGGAAAGCTAGCGAATCCTTATAGATATACTCTTTGGATTCTCCTTCTCTCAAGCTGCTGCAACTAGGCTGACCGCCAGCAAGCCATTCTACGCTGACGTTTGCCGTGCGTGCTATGGCAAGCAGTGCGGGTCGGGTAGGTTCGCTTTGGCCGTTGAGGTATTGACGCAAAACTGTGTCAGAGAATCCACAACTTCGTGCAAATCCTCGAATGCTATTCTCTCCTACAGCTTGCTTTAATCGCTGTGGGAAACTGTTTGAGTCGGCTAATGCTGCCTGCCCCTCATCAGAAGGCGTGTTATTCATCGTAAGTCCAGGGATTACTATTGCAAATCATAACGCTTGACATGCGCGTTATTAATTGTTAGCTTCATCGATATACAAATTGATGGAGCTTTGTTGATCTTATGCACGTAGAGGACATTAAGGCAGCTCTTCGTAAGCAAGGTTGGACGTTGGCCGGTATTGCTAAGGAACTCGGTGTGGGGCCTTCTGCCATCTCCCATGCCCTGACGAGGCAGCGGTCTCGCAGGGTTGAAAAAGTGATCGCGGCCAAGCTCGGCCTGTCTCCTCGGGAGATCTGGCCTCAACGTTACAAAGGAGGGGCAACCCATGAATCAGTTTGTCAGCAAGCAGGAAGCGTTACAGTACCTCAATCTCAGCAGCACTACCTTAAAAAAATACAGATTGCAGGGCCTGTTAATCGAGGGCATTCATTGGGTTCGCATTAATAGCCGCTGTACCCGCTACAACTTGGAGCTCATCAAAGATTGGCTCCAAAACCGCCATGACCCAGTGGCCCATCAGCGAGCTATCGAAGTCTATCAGGCCAGTTTGTTGAGTAACCAGCGAAAAGTTCCTCAGCGGTCTAATCGTCGATAACCTTAGGGGCATCAAGCCACCTTAGTATCTCGATAGTCCATCAAGTGTGTGATGAAGAGCTAGGCTTAGCATCTCATTCTTGAGGCTTATGAAAAAACACCCTAACTACAACGCAGTAAGGGTGTCGGACTTTCTTTGTTTATTTTCTGAGCCAGGCTAATCAATATCCTGATGCAGTTTTGCCGAACCGCCCAGGTCATTAACCTGCTGATAGAAGTGGTGTCTTCAACTATAGCAAAGACATCGAAAATGTCCACCCTGGGCACAGCTAACGGTTAAAAACAGCCGGTTGATTGTGGTGGCCTGGCTCCTAAACTCAGGAGCTAACCATGGCACAGTACATTTACTCGGGGCGATCGCACCCCTGTCCAATCTGTGGACGCACCAAAGACCAAGACTGCCGCTGGAATGAGGAAGTGGTGTTCTGCCATACCCATGTAGACCAGGATGGGGCGGTAGACGGCTACGTCTACCGGGGCGCAACAGCCGATGGCATGTGGGGGCAATACTTTGCAGCCACCGCCTCCCCTGAGAAGCCCGTTCGACCCCAGCAGCGGCAGGATTATTTCTATCCCAGCCGAACCGGACAGCCTCTGGTAAAGGTGACGCGGGTAGATCGGGGCAACGGCGCGAAGTTTTTTGTGCAGTACCACTGGAACGGGCAGCAGTGGATCAAGGGGTTAACCCCTGAGATTAGAGCCCAGGTGCCGATTTACCGCTACCGGGATGTCCAGAATGCGATCGCTATGGGTCAACCCATCTGGATGGTGGAGGGAGAAGGCTGCGCGGATGCCTTGTGGGGAATTGGCATTCCCGCGACCACTACTTTGGGGGGCTCGAAGAAGTACCGCAGCTATGGCGATTACGCTGAGGATTTGCAAGCGGCCCAGTTGGTGCTGTGCCCAGATCGCGACCAGGTTGGAGTTGCCCATATGGGAGAAGTTGCCCAGGACTTTCCCTCGGCCCAGTGGTGCTACCCCTACCCTGACAGTCTGCGCTGGCAAAACCTGCCGAAGCATGGCGGGCTGGATGTGGTGGATTGGATTCACGATGGGGCCACAGCTGAGCAGATCAGAGCGGCGGTGCAAGACCGGCGGCAGATGGTCAGCGCTACCCAAGGCCCCGAGCGATTGTCGGTGCAGGCCTTGCAAGACCAGATTCGCACCTACCTTGGCACTAGCCCCACCGAACTGGCCCTCGCTGCGCAGGTAGTGCAATGGCACCAGGAGACGGGGCTATCGGCCAGGGATATTGGTAACCTGGTCACTCTGGTGCAGGCGGAGCTGGAGCAAACCGAGGAACGGGATGATCGCCGGGCTGAGATTCACCAGCTGCTGAAAATTGGCGACTACCAGCTGTGTCTGGGGGAGTATCTTCACGCTGATCTGGCGGAACCCTTGGAGCAGATCGCTGACTGGATTGGGGCGACGCCAGCGGCGATGCTGGTGACGCTGCTGCCGGTGGCGGCGTCATTGCTGCGGGTGGGTACAGAGCTGGAAATTGATACTGGGATGGGGTTCTCAGTGCCGCCGATAGTGTTCACGGGACTGGTGGCCCCCTCAGGCAGCAAGAAGAGCCCAATTCAGCGGCAGATTTTGGGGCCGCTCTCACTGCTCCAGGCGGAGGCGGATCAGGAGTATGAGTATGCCGCTTCGGAGTATGAGGTTGATCTGCGCGATTGGGAGCAGACCCGAGCTGAGGAGAGGGGCATTCGCCCCAGGAAGCCGATGCCACGGGAGTATCACACCTCGGATGCGACACGGGAGGCGATCGCCCGCATCCAAGCCCAACAGCCGGAGCGGGGCATTTTGGTAACGCCGGATGAGCTGGCGGGCTTGTTCAAGGGGCAGAACCAGTACCGCAATGGCCGAGGTAATGATAAGGAGTCACTGCTGACGGCCTTTGATGGCTCGGGGCTGAAGGTGGATCGGGCCAGTGGTTTGCGCATTAGCCTGCCGCGCACCAGCCTGAGCCTGACAGGAACGATTCAGCCCGATATTCTGCGGGAGATGATGGGAGATTGCTCAGATGCCAGTGGCCAGTGGGCCAGATTTTTGTGGTGTCTACTACCGCTGAAGCCTGCACCGTTTCCCCGGCGGACGGTGCGCTATGACGTATCAGAGCGGCTCTATGGCCTCTACCAGCAGTTGGATGGGTTGACGGCTCAGTGCTACCGGCTCAGCCCTGAGTCCAAGGTGCTATTTGCGGATTGGTATGACCAGTTGGATCAGCTGCGGGTGATGGAGACCCACCCAGGCTTGCAGGCGGTCTATTCCAAGATGCAGGGCTACACGGGGCGGCTGGCACTGATTTTGCACTGCCTGAATGCGGTAGTGGAGGGGCGTTTGCCGACCCATGCGGTGGATGCGGGCCAGATGCAGGCGGCGATTAAGCTGGGGCGTTGGTTTATTGGCCAAGTGAAGCTGCTCTATGCGGACGGGAATACGGTGGATGGGGCGCTGGAGCCGGTCTATACGAAGCTGATACAGCTCTCGCGGGTGCGGGGCTGGCTGCGGGCGAAGGATGTGCGGAATTATGAGCGCAGTTTACGGAAGGCGGGGGTGGAGGTGATTCGTGCTCATTTTTTAGAGCTGGAGGCGATGGGGTATGGGGAAACCCAGGGGATGGGGAATCGGCTGCGGTGGCGGGCAACGGTAGACGCGGTAGACAGATTTGAGGGAACGGTAGACGGGGTGTCTACCGCTGAAAGTATTGATGGATAACGGTTATAGCGAAACGGTAGACAAGTAGACAGGGTTTGCCAATGGAGAATTGCTAGGAAAGTGTCTACCGTCTACCGAAATGGCTGAAGGGCTTATAGGCAAAAGCTTTTGCCCGGTAGACAGAGCGTCTACCGGGCGTCTACCGTGTCTACCGAAAATCGATTACTCTTCGTCGTCTGTGAACAAGCTCGTCAGGTCGCGGTAGCCACTGATGACTCGCAAGATGTCTACTCTAGCTTCTGTTGTGGTGTAGAGAATGAGGTAGCTCTCCATTGAGAGGCTGCGCAGCTCTGGGAGGATTTTGTCGCGTGGCCGACCCAGATTAGGGAATTGGGTGACTCTGGCGAATTTGGCATCGAGCTTTGAGAGGAAGCGCTCGGCCTGCTGGAGCCCACTCTGACCGGCTATGTAGTCTGCAATAGCCTTGATGTCTTGAATGGCAGGCTGGGTTAGGTAAAATTGGAGGGCCATTATTCAGCGGAGGCGTGGCGAGACCGCAGGTTTTCTCGAATTTGGGCCATAGCGGTGGGGCCTTCAACGAGTTCGCCGCGCTGGGCTGCTTCCCAGCCGACCTGGGCATCTTTCTGGAGTTCGGGGAGTCGCCCCTGATAGATGTCGTCTTGCTGGTCGAGTAGGTGGATGCCTGCTGTGATGACATCTAAGGCAGATTGGTATTTACCAGCAGCAATCTGGCGCTGGATAAGTTGCTCTAGTTCAGGCGGCAGGACAATTTGCATCGGGACGACACCAGTCTCAACTTTTTTGAGTTATGTCTCCCATTTTAAGGTCTCCCTCAACGCCTAGGTTACGACCAACCACCTGCTCTGCGGATCCATGGCTGCTTACTTGTTCAATATTGCCGATTTCTGCACTGCCCTTGATTCGCACCGTATCCAACACAACTTGAATAGACGGGGATTGAGCCTGGATTTGCTGAATCAGCTCTTGCAACTGAGCCGCAAACCCCTGATCTTCCTCCATCTGGCTGACCAGTTCGCCCTCCAGCACCTGGATATTCTGCTCCGTGGGCTTTTCCTCAGCTCGTTTCAGCAGACCAGATGTGCCCGCCGATTGGAGTTTGTTCTGTACCGTTTTGCGAACCAACTGAACGGTCTCGCCACTTTTTTCAATGGCCGCCTCACCAATCTTCTCACCAATCTTTTCGCTAGCCTTCTCCAGCACCTTGGGCAAAACGATGGTAGTCACGACACCAGCCAACACAGAAAAGGGTTCCATAGACTTCTCCTTATGGGTGAGCTTCAGGTACAGCCTCTACGATCGTCCGTTCAGAGGGGCGCTATCTTTTATTCTATGAGCGGACTGAGTCATCACCTCACTGACCTTTGTCGGGCCAAGTATAATTCGCCACAAAGGTTCGGCTACCCTCCTTCTTTTCCGTGCTTCTATTGAACGCAAGCCATGAGCAATCGCCCAGAACCCCAAAATCCACAACAGCATGTCTTCGAAAATGTCAAAGTCGAGGGTAACCTCACGACGGGCGATATTCATCAAACTATTAATGTTCAAGAAGTCCCGTCTCACAAGCCCGAAATCACCCTTCAGTGGATGCGGCAGAATTTTGAGGAAGTGAAGGCAAATGCTGGAGCACGTTACACACCAGAGATTCATGTTGATCTACCCGAGGCATGGGTTTTTGAGGGACTGGGTAGAACCGATACCTTCTTTGATCGCATTCAGAGCCTATACGGTCAGTTATATCGCAGCAGCAATAAAGCAAAATCTAATAACACCTTACATCAAAGATTTCCAGCTATCGCTCAAAGCCTCGAAGCGTTGCAGCAGCCAATTGCTGCCCTGATTACTGCCTTGCAGCAGATTGAAAGGGATAGTCTCTTAGAGATCGATTTCCAACACATTGCCGAACTTGCTGCACATGCACAGACTGAAGAACACAACTTCTACACCACAACCCGGGATGCAGAATCTTCCTCAAAAACTGATACTTCACAAGCAGTTCAGCAGACTGAACCAGCTTCCCGGCCTGACAAAGAAATCATTGGAGGTGTACGCCACAATGTTTCTCAGCTTTTAGATGCCGTACGAGAAATCGCTGAGCTTGTCATTAGCGCAAGTGCTGAAACGGCTAACAAAAAAGCACTTTTAGTATTGGGGGAAGCGGGTACAGGCAAGACGCATCTCTTCTGTGATGTGGCCAAACGCCGTCTGGAGCAGGAACTCCCCACCATCATCTTGCTAGGCCAGCATTTTAACCAGAGCGAACCTTGGACTCAGATTTTGCAGCGATTGCAGCTGCCCTTTCGCGATCGTGATGAGTTTCTCACCGCTTTAGAAACAGCCGCTCAAGTCCGTGGAAAACGAGCCCTGATCTTGATTGATGCACTCAACGAAGGAGACGGTAAACATCTCTGGCGCAATGAACTGCCAGGAATACTCAGGGTCTTAGAAAACTATCCACGGATTGGACTAGCGGTTAGCTGCCGAACCTCGTATGAGCGAATTGTTATCCCTCAAGGTCTGATTCCTGAATCAATGACGCAGATCAATCATCGAGGATTTGCTGACCATGAATACATCGCTACAAAAACCTTCTTCAACCACTATGGGATTGAACGCCCCAAAATTCCTCTATTAGTACCGGAGTTTTCCAATCCTCTATTCCTGAAAATCTTCTGTCAGGGGTTAGCAAAACGAAAACTCACTCATATTCCTAAAGGACTCAAAGGCGTTACAGCAATTTTCAACTTCTTCATTGATGCGGTTCATGACACCCTATGGTGTCGGCTTGACTATGACCCCTCAGCAAACTTGGCTCAGCAAGCTGTCAATCTAATTGCTCGACGTATGGCAGAAACAGGTCAGCCCTGGGTTGAGCGAGCAGATGCCAGTACCATTGTGAATAGTCTTCTTCCTGGAAGGAGCTATCAACAGTCCCTTTTTTCCAATCTTTTGAGTGAGGGCTTACTGAGCGAAGATTTAGTTTACCTGTCTGCCAAATCCGAGGGTAGCGATATTCAGAAGACTGATATTGTCAAGTTTCCCTATGAACGGTTCAGCGACCATTTGATTGTCCGATATCTGCTCGATACTCATTTGGATACAAGCAATTCTGCGATTTCTTTCACCCCAACACAGCCACTGGGTAATTTAGTAACTGATGTATCCCAGGCGTGGAGAAATAGTGGCTGGATTGAAGCATTGAGCCGACATTCCGCAGGTTGACAAAAAGAATATTTGGCGGGGCTGAGGTAAGCTCAGGGCAAGCCATGGGATCGCGTCTTGGAGATAGAGAATCTAGATCACTTAGGATTAGTGGCCGCCTTAGTCGATGAGATCGGGCTGGTCGAGCTAACCGACGAGCTTCTACCGCCCCATCCGTTGAACCACATCAGCCCAGGGCAAGTGGTGAAAGCGATGATACTCAATGGATTGGGGTTTGTCAGCGCGCCGCTGTACCTGTTTAGCGAGTTTTTTGAGGGCAAACCGGTCGAGCACCTGCTGGGCGCCGGTATTACAGCAGCGCACCTGAACGATGACCGTCTGGGCCGCGTGCTAGATCAGCTGTTTGAGTACGGGACGACGCTATTTTTCCTCAACGTGGCGATGCAGGCGGCACGCCGCTTTGGGGTGAATGTCTCCCAGTGCCATCTAGACTCGACCTCCTTTGCTCTCGATGGGGAGTATCCCACCGTAGCTAGGGCTGAAGGCGCATCAGAGGCTGAAGCCCCTCAAGCGATTGAGATCTGTCGGGGCTATTCGCGAGACCACCGGCCCGAGTTGAAACAGTTTTTGGTCAACTTGATCTGTAGTGCCGACGGCGGTGTACCGGTGTGGTTCAAGGTCGGCAGTGGCAATGAGACCGATAGCCAAACCTTTGCAGGGCTGATGCGAGCCTTTGCCGAGCAGTGGCAGACGCCCGCTTTGATGGTGGCCGATGCGGCGTTCTACAGTGAACCCAACCTCCAGCAGGTGGGGAGTTTGCCCTGGTTGAGCCGAGTGCCACAAACCCTCAAAGCGGCTCAAACCCTGGTGGATAGCGCCCCCGATTCGCTGAGCGAGAGGCCCTGTGACCTCGACGGCTATCGGCTGTGGGAACAACGGCAGCGCTACGCTGGGGTGGAACAGCGCTGGATTCTGGTGGAAAGCCCGCACCGACGCGAGTCAGAGGATTGGCTCAAACCCCTCGAAAAGCAGGAAAAGGGGCTGCAACGGTCGTTGCGCCAACTCTGTAGCCAGGTGTTTGCCTGTAAGCCCGATGCCAGGGATGCACTCCTGCGCTTTCAAGACTCCCTCACCGGCTACACCCTGACTCAGGTGGCGCTGGTCTCGGTCGCTGCTAAGCGTCCCCCCGGTCGGCCCAAGCGCTCTCAACCCTCAGACTCACCGACGTTAGGCTATCAATGGCAGGCGACCCTGGAACGCACCGCTGAGTATGAGGCCCAGTGCCAACAGCGCTATCGTCGCTTCATTCTGGCTACCAACGTCCTGGATGACGACACCTACCCCCTGGAGCAGTATGAAGACGCCATTCAGGCGTTTAGACGGGCTTTGGTGGTGCAACCCTACGCGCTGATTAACCAGCGGCTGCTGTTGGAGTGCACGGCACAGCTGAGCTAATCAGCGAAAACAGGGTGGGCAGAGGTTGCCAGTTGCCTATTCAACGGTCAACTCATGGATATTCCACAGGGCACCGCCCAGGGCCGTATACTGCACGTTCTGGACCCGGTTGCGCACGGCGGTAAGCGACAGGTTGTTAATTAAATAGGTAAAGGGCAGGTATTCCTGGGTCAGCTGCTGGGTTTCTTTGTACAGCTCAAAGCGCCGATCTTCGTCAATTTCCTGGGCCGCTTCAATGTAGAGGTCGGCGATACGGCGCTCCCAGTCGGCGGCCTCCCAGCCCTCCAGGGGATCCTGGCCAGGACCAGCGTTCTGGTTAAAGGCGTGAAGCGCCCCATCCAGCAGCCAAACATTGGCCCCACCATTGGGTTCGGTGCCGCCAGTTAGGCCCAACACCATAGCTTCCCACTCCAGGCTGTCGGTGAGGCGATCGACCAGGGCATTGAAGGCCAGGGGCTGAAAGTCTACCTGAATGCCCAGCTGGGACAGGTCGTTTCTAATTTGGGAGCCAATTGACTCACGGATTCGGTTGCCGGCGTTGGTGATCAGGGCCTCTCAGAAGAACGCAACAAAATCGTTCGCCTTATGGGCTTCCCGGCCTGCCGGTACTATCTCCTAAATTAACTCCTGTCAACCTGCGGAATGTCGGTTGAGTGTACAAATTCCAGAGCGAACAGGATTGGAGTTAGTGGAACTGGTGCCTTCCATAAAATCCTGGGATATTGCGCAAAGTGCTTTCCTTCAAAGTCTCATCTGGCGAGATCCGACAAAGATAATTGAAGCAACCAAGGATTACCTTAATGAGGTTTACATCGAAGGGGATTGCGTCGAAGAAGTTTATGACTTAATGCTGACTATCGCGGCTGAGCCAGATCACCCCTTTAATGCCAAGTTTCTACATCAACATTTGCTTAAATTAGATCTGTCAGACCGTGATATGGTTTGGTCTATTTATCTGGCTCAAAACTACGATCAGGAAGGAGCTATTGATCGTCTACTGGAATGGGCGTGGAATGCGGAGAAATCCCATATCTTAGATGATGCAATTGAGCTCTGCGCGATCGCATTGACTTGGTTTCTAAGTACTTCTCACCGCTATGTACGTGATCGTGCAACAAAGGCATTGGTATCAATACTCTACCCAAGACCGCATATTCTACTCAAGTTAATCGAACACTTTGCAAAAGTCAATGATCTCTATGTGACAGAACGACCTTGTGCAGTCTCTTATGGTGTTTCCATGATGAGCGATAGCCCTAAAACTATTGGAGAACTAGCGAGTAAAGTTTATAAATGGATATTCTCTGATGGGAAGCCTCCTGTACATATTTTGCTGCGAGATTATGCACTTGGTGTAATTGAAACAGCCAATTATAGAGGGGCTTTGCCACCAGAGATAGACATTGAGAATGCCCGGCCACCCTATCAAACTGATTGGCTAACTAATATTCCCTCAGAAGACGAACTCAAAGCCAGTGGAAAGTTATTTGCTAGCAGCAGAGATTTTGCTGGCGGAGGACGTACTGCTATAGAATTTTCCGTTATGGGATTTGGAGATTTTACCAGATATGTTATTGGCACTAATTTCAGCTTCTTTCCTTGGTCATCTTGTAGGCTGCATGAACAAGGAAAGTTTCAAATTATATCAGAAAGAAAACGTAAGGCTGAGGAATTCATCAATTCATTGACTGATCGCCAAAGGCAGACATGGCAAAGGTATAAAACTGTCCAGTCTAACGTTGAGCTGTTGAAGCGCTTAGGGAAGGAAGAGCAGATACAAAAGATAGGTCGAGCATTTTCTGAAGATGAATTAAACGAACTCTCTGCTCACGAAAAAGCTAGATTTCTGAAGATGCTGGGGAGAAGTAAGCAAGACATATTCAGGGATTTTGTTATCCCTCATGAAAATGATCCGCAGGGACGCGAATTTGATTTTGATCTATCAACTGCTCAGCGTTGGATTTTTCAACGAGTATTTGAATTAGGCTGGATAGAAGAAAAGTTTGATTGGTTTGATCGTCATATCAATCGAAATGGCTCTGGGCGTCACGCAAATAAAGCCGAAAGAGTTGGCAAGAAATATCAATGGATTGCCTATCATGAGTTTCTTGCATACGTAGCTGATAATTTTGAGTTTGTTGGAGATGATTTGTACGATTCGCAACACAAGTATCGAGGCTCCTGGCAGATATCTATACGCGATATTGATCCTTCATTGCTCTTACGTCGAGTTCCTGATGAATACGACTTTAACAATACGATCACTTGGTGGCAGCCAGTTGAATATGTATTTTCGGAGTCAGACGAGAAAGAAAAAGTGAATTGGATAACTCAAGTAGAAGATTGTCCTAATCCTATCCAATTTCTTGAGATTGAAAATCCAATAGACCATAGCATCTGGCTAACTCTTGAGGGCCATTATAGATGGAGAGAGAAAGAATCTGTTGAAGAAGATCCCTACGTGAGGGTGAAGCGGAATATATGGTTTCAGGTTAGAAGCTATATTGCCCATAAAAATGATTCAGAAGAATTAATGGGCTGGCTTCAAAAACAAAACTTTATGGGGAGACGAATGCCTGAATCAGAACGAATAAATGAGGTTTATATTGGAGAATTTCCTTGGGCATCTGCCTACAAGCAATACAGGAATGAAGAGGAGGAATGGGTAGTAAGAGACGGTCATCTACCCGCTCCAGTAGTAATAACAGGGGCTGGCTACACCTGCGAAAATGGCACGCATGATTGCTCTATTGATGAGACTATCTCAGCGCTTCTTCCATCTTCGTGGCTAATACAAAACATGGGACTTCGCTGGTCTGCGGGCAAGTTTCGCTATGTTGACTCAAATAACGAGCTCACTGCTTTTGATCCTTCAATTGATGAGCCTGGCCCAAGTGTCCTACTGATTTCAAAGGAAAAGTTAACCAGCTTTTTAATAGAAAATGACCTAGTACTTTTTTGGACAATTCTAGCAGAACGCCTTCTTGTACGCAGCTCTGAGTGGACAGGGAGTGTAGAAATGTCAGGGGTCTATTCCTTTCAAAATGGGATCTTAGCGGGTGGGCCACTCAAGGCTTGGCAAAGATTGTCATCTGGTGAAAAACGTTTGTTGGAGTAGGTTTTATGACGTCTTCAGATTCTAGGATTTATCCTTTCAACCGCTTCTGCATTGTCTCCAGCTTCCTCAAATCCGCCGCCCGCTTCCGCCGCTGGTAGCGCTCCTTCGCAGCCCCATTCACCGCCTGCATCGCCTTCGGGTGCTCCGCCAGGTAAAGGTAGGCCGCCTCAAACCACACCTCCTTGGTGATCTTCTCATCCATGCAAAGGTGGCGCAGGGCCTTATCAATCTCTTCTTCCAACCGGGTCGTCGTCCGCACTAGCTGCGGTAACTCCGCCTCATCACCTTGGCTAACAGACATACTGACGTCAACACCCGTAGACTCGCTAGAGTCACTATATCCCGACCCATTGCCCCCTACTGCCACCTGTTGAGGAGACTTCACAGGTAACTCTGCCCCCAACCCATCCGCACGGGGCGGCACACTCGGGCGCTGCCGCTGCATCAACCGTTCCAGCGCATCCTCAGCCATTTTCTCGCCCCTGTTCTAACGCCTCAATCACCCTATGCAGCGGAAATTCCAGCTCCGTGTACCCAATCTCTGACAGCCGCCGCCCCTGCCGAATCGCCTGCTTGTAGCGCTCACTCTCCACAATTGAGGGCAGCACCGGGATTGAGCCTGCTACCTGCTGCATGGCCGCTATGGCCTCGCGGCTATCCGTTGCCTGAGACCGACCAAACCACTTATCTCGAAACGGCAGCACCCCCAGCACCCGGCCTGTAAACGCCCGGATTCGCCGTAATTCCTCCAGTAGCTCCAAACTACGCAGCAGCGAATTTACCCCTTTGGTCGAAGCTTCTGCGGGAATCAGCACCCAGTCAGAAGCCCCCACCACCGACAAACAGATCTGGGTGCGCTGAGGCGGCGAGTCGATGATACAAACGTCAAACAACTCCCCCACCGCCTCAAGGCTGTGATGCAAAGCCAAGGCCCCCATCCCGATGGTGGCCAAGTATTCCTGGGCTTTGTGCAGCCCCTCATCAGCTGGGATCAAAAACAGATTGGCCGCTGCCAGCGGATAGATCCCATCGGCTGTTTCCACCTGGCCCTTCAGCACCTCTAACAGGGTAGGTTCACTCGCTTGAACCTAGTTCCAACTTATTTTGTGTCAGCTTTCTTGGGCAACGGCCTTCTGCCATTCAACGATGAGGCAATCAGCAGATTGCGCACCCAGTTATTGTGATAGCGAGGCCCTGGCCCACCGCACCGCCGCCGCAGCCCCCCTGGAATACGCCATGATCCAGAACAACCTGGGCATTGCCTACTGGAGCCTGGCCCAGCACCAGCAGCCCATGGTTTTGCTCGAACGGGCGATCGCCGCCTACCGGGCAGCACTCCAGTACCGCACCGCCCCCGCCGCCCCCGCCGGCTGTGCCGCCACTGCCAACAACCTGGGCACCGCCTACTGGGACCTGGCCCAGCAGGTAGAAGCCTCCGGTAAACGGCAGCCCCTTGTTGCCAAAGACGAGGCCGATCCTGCCGACAGCGAGGGCCAAGCCTCCGAAAAGCAGGAGGACCGCCGCCTGAACGCCCTGCAGCAGGCCGCAGTGGCGCGGGCGGTATCGCTGTAGCCGCTTGAGGGCCAACCCTCCCGCAAATAGGCCGACTCCGCCCGCCGCCAGGCCGCCGCCAATTGCAACCTGGGGCGACACCCATTCGGTTAGTTCGGGAGGCAGGTAGGCCAGCACCGGGTTGACCGCTGGCGGACTGCTGGGGTCAAACTTCTGGACAATTTGGTTGACGCCGATCAGCGTGCCCTGGCCAATATTGCCCTGCCTGAACTGGGGCAGCATGGCGTCGTCTACGATGGCCTGGGCGACCCGGTCGTAGCTGCGATCGTAGCCCATGCCCAGCTCGATGCGGACCTGGCGATCGCCGGGGGCCACCAGCAGCAAAATGCCGTCGTTGCGTCCGGCATCGCCAATCCCCCAGGTATTGAACAGGTTGGTGGCAAAGGGTTCGAGGGCGGCATCGCCCGTGCCGTAGTCGTAGATCGAGTTTACCGTCAGCAGCACCGCGTGGACTCCAGTGCGACGGCGAAACTGGTCTAGCTGAGCCCTGGCCAAGCTCTTTTCGCCGTCGCTGAGCACCTGGCCATAGTCGTTGACATAGGCATCTAAAAAAGCAGGATAAGCCGCCTGGGCTGGACCCGCGAGCGCAAGCAGCAACAGGGCGATCGCGCTCACTAGCCCCAGTAGCCAATAGCGCGATCGCCCTGGCCCCACTCTCCAAAGCGATCGGTCAGTGACAGACTTGATCCACATACCAGGATACTCAGCGAACGACTGGTTCAAGCATTCCCCAGCCAGCGCAGTCTGCCTCCCGGCTCGGTTCCTTTCCGCTGGGGATGGGGCTATGGTGGAGATAGATGCCCGCTGTCTCCCATGCTGCAAATCACGCCCCGCACCGCTATTCCCCTCAGCGAAATCGAGCTGAGCGCCGTTCGCTCCCAGGGGGCGGGGGGCCAAAACGTGAACAAGGTGGCCACCGCCATTCACCTGCGCTTTGACATTCGGCAATGCCCTCAAACGCCAGACCATGCTTCCTCAGGTAGAGGGCTTTATCCGCCATTTCTGCGGTTTCGCTCATGTACGGCATCACAAAATCCGGACGCAGTTGATAGGCCTCCTTCGTCCTCGGCAGCAAAATCCGTCGGGTCTTAATCTGCTGGCGGGAGGACTCGACCCATCCGTGAAAGCGATAACCGGCCTCAATGCCTTCGGGGAACAGTTCAGGGTGAGCCGCAATCTGCTCGTCGAGATACTGACGAAAGGCCTCCCGATCTTCCACCAAAGTGGCGTAGTCGAGGTCGTCTGCAATGGGGAGACAAATCGTTTTATCGCCTGCGGTTCCACGCTTCCGTCGTTGCTTGGCCATCGGGTTGGCCTCCTGAGCGCTTTCCCTCTATTTTACTCGACACAAACTCGGGGGGAACTAGACTCAGTCATGACTACCACTCTTTATATTGGAATAGCTATTTGAATAGACCTCTGGAGTCTCAATTGGTGTTTGATTCTTGTTTCATTGTTTCTGTCCCAACATACTCACCAATTTCAAACCCTAACTTGGGTGAGGCTAGAATGCCCAAGCGAATACTTTGCTCTAAGAAATAAGCTTTGAGCTGATGGGATGAAAACAAATGTAGTTTTGGAATAATATTTCTCCAAAATATATTTTTGGATCCCCACTGCATTGCAAAACCCATATACTGATTTAGTCCCAACGTTCTATGAGCCCATCCTGTAAAGTTTGGCAACTCTAATAGATTCCACCCAGCATTCACTATTCGATCAGGGATAAAACCACCTTTTGACATAGCAAGTCTTTGAGGAATCAGCCAATGATGAAGAGTCGCGCCAACTCCCTCTGAACCACCTGCTCTTGCACTCCAGTATAAAGATCTCGTAGTAGGATAAGAGGCTCTACCCAAGAAAAATCCCCTAAATCCAAAGGCAGCAGATTGTGATGCCCTAGCACCAGCATTGGCAGCTGCTCCCAGACTTGCAGTTCCTAATGTTATTGCCGTTTCAAAAGCTGTTTCAGGTGTCCATAGCGAAGCACAAAATCCAAATATCCAGCCTGTGCTTAATTTGAGCTTGCCTGGAAAACCACCTTGTTTCTCACCCTCTAAAACTAGATCTGACCAAAATTGAGCTGCCTCAAAACCTGCCTTAGTTCCAGGCAAATATGAACCTAATGGATTCTCCTCTACATCAGCTATTTCAGGAACTGTATCCTTTATTTCAGCTATTCCTGAAGTGCTTTCAGTTTGTCCTAAAGTTTCTGGTTTATCAAAATCCCCTAGATGCATTGTTATTGATAGACGACCTCCGGGAGTGATCTCAAATCCCTCTTTTCTGGCAAATTCAGCAGTGGCAGGGTCAATTGGTGTAGTGCCTCCAGGATCTACTAACGTAAGTGGTTTATTTTGAGCGTATAAGAAAAGATTTATGCCATCTAAAGTGCCAGCCGGATCTGTCGTGATCCATCGCTTCAACCAGGGCGCATAATACCTTGCTCCGTGATAATACAACCCACTTTCATCATCCCGTTCCTTCCCCGTAAACCGATACCGTTTCCAGCGAAAACTGCCAAAACTGGTCTCCCCGTAGGGCGTAAATTCTTCCCGATTAATTAACCCGCCAGTCTCATCCATCACCACCTGGCTACTGCCCAAATGATCCCCCAGGTGATACTGCACCGCCGGGGTCGTATTCCGTTCATCCAACGGTTTCCCCACCCGCACCAGGGCAATGCGCGACTGGTCATCCATTACATGCAGCGTATTGTTCTCTTGCCGTTGACCTCCCGTGATCTGGTAATGCAGCTCAAATACCCCATCCACATACACCGTCACCTCATAGCGATTTGCCCCCTTCCACACCAGCTTCTTCACCCGCTGGCCGCTGGCGTCATACAGGTAAAGGGCTATCACCGATGGTTCCGCCGTCCCGGCCTGGGTGCGAAAACTCCGTAGCCGGTCGTTGTGATCCCACTCAAATTGACGAGACTGATTTTCTCGAATCAGATTCCCATTCGCATCAAAGAAATGGGTCTGGCTAACGATCGGCGACTGCGCCCCATTCACCCGACTATCCACCACATGGGTCAGTTGGTTCCCCAGCGGGTCGTCCCACTGCCCATTCACATAGTTTCGCCACGCCGCGTCCCAATCCACCGGCGATAGCTCACCCATGCCAAACTGCCGCTTCCAGGCTCCATGCCCCGTCCAGTGGCGCATCTCCACCATGTTCCCCGCTGGGTCATAGGCATATTCTTCGGTGTATTCACAGGTCAGGTTCGGGGCATTATTCTGATTCGGCGTTGGCGGCGACGACGGATAAAATCCCGATCCACAGTCTCCATTGTCTTGCCACTGGGTAGCCACATCGGCCCACGGTCGGGGTTGGGGCATCTGCTGACACTCCCGCCCCGTCGCTGAAATCAACCGATACAGCGGGTCATAGGTAAAGTCGCGATTCAGGGCATTTGGCCCTAAGGGCATATCATGCACCCCACTCCCCGGTGTGCGGTCTCGAATTCGCAGGATGTTGCCCGCTAGGTCATAGTCATAGCCCAAGTCTTGAATCGCCGTCCCCTTGGGTTGATAGGTCAACGAATCACCACCGGAATGCTCAAAGGGGCTGGTTAGCAACCGCACCAAGCGAAACGTCTGCGGATCATAGGCATAGCGGGTCATCACCCCATTGCCATAGGCAATCAGCACCCGCTGCCCCTTGGCGTTGTAGGCCATCCGCTCCACATAGGGCTGGTCATCCAGCGTCACCCGTTCCAACGCCCCGGCCCGGTTATAGTCTGGCTTCAGCACCTGGCGATGCCGTTCAACATCCTGCGGGTACTGCATCGCCTTCACCCGGTTCAGGGCATCGTAGGTCGCTGACGTGCAAAATTCTTGGGCATCCAGCAGTCGGGCTGCCTCATTAGCCGGGGTGCTCCCTGGCGGTTGCCAGTCCACCCGATAGGCTTGATTAGCCCAATCCACAGAAGCATGATTCAACACATCCAGGATGGGCCGATCCTGAATCACCCGGCGCACCTTCTCCAGCCCGTTGCCCTTAAAGTCGTAGGATTCAAACCTTAGCAATCCTGCTTCGTCATAGTGCTGGTAAAGCTTGCCGCGCAAGTTCGCTGCTTTCGCCTGATCAACCGTTAAGTTAGCCTCCGGGCTGTCGCCATACACCAGATGCTCCCGCAGACTGAGAGGCTGACCTCCACCATCCCTGGCCCACAGATCCGTAGGTCGGTTTAGGGCATCATAGGCTTGCAGAATCAACGCGCCCTTACTATCCCGCCGTTCAATTTCATTCCCCGCCGCATTCAGCACCGTGCGACGAACCCCCGCATCTATACTGATCACCCGCAGCGGATTGTTCGCCAGGTCATAGACATACCGGAACGCTTCTCGCCCCAGGGCATCGGTTACCGTCAGCAGATTGCCGCGAATGTCATAGGCCGATCGGGTGCGATATTCCTCAATTACTGGCAGCGGCTCATTTGAGTTAGGCCGTTTCGCCCGGTTACGCTCCACTGCCTCCACCGTGCGACCCAAGCCATCGATCACGATGCTGCTGGGAGTATTCCAGTGATGCTCGTAGGCTGGGGCCGTCTGGGCGTGGGTGCGTCCGGCATTGTCGTTGGCATCGTAGGTATACGCTTCCCAGGGCGTGGGGCTAAAGTTCTCAGGCGTTGCCAAATCAGCCGGGATGCCATAGATCACCCGTTGCTCCGACCCATCCGGGTTCACCGTGCGAATCACCTGCCCCCGTGGGTCATAAAACATCGTCACCTTCTGCTCCAATTCCCGATCCACCGGCGGGGCATACTCCCATCCTGTGGAGAAAAACGGCTCGTATTTCTCCACTACCCGGCCTTTGTTGTCGTAGATCTGCCAGCCACTCACCACCACATTGGGCTTGGCCGCATCCAGATTCTCAATGCCCACCACAGCCGCCCCAAAGCCAGCCGCCTGATCCGCAGGCAGGACGCTTTCACCGCCCCCAAACACCGCATCGCCAAACCGCACCGTTTCCCCCTGGGTGCGCGTCTGGAGCAGCCGCCCAAAGCCATCGGAATAGTCACGGGACTCGATGGTTTCATCCCGTTTGGGTAGAGGAATGTTGGTCTCCGTATCGTGGTGGATATGCCGCATCGTGCGGACAAAAATCGGCTCACGGTTACCTGGCGGACTCTTTTCAAAGGCCAGAAAGTCATAGTCCAGCCGGGTACTGGGTCGGGTTTGATCCCCCTCATGGTTGCCCTTGCCCTTCACCCAGGTCTCCGTCAGAAGTCCCAAAGGCGAGAACTTAAATTCCGTCACATTGCCATTGGGGTCGATCACCCGCTCCGGCTGCAAGACGCGATAGTTGTATTTGGCTTCTGTTTCTAGCTCAACCGGATCTTTTACCTTCTCTGGCAAGAGCTGGTAGGGACTGTCATAGGTGATGGTCGTCTCATGTCCCAGCGGGTCGCGGGTCGCTGTCACCAGTCCCCGTCCCTGTCCAAAGCGTTGGAAGTCATACTGCCGCTGTTCCGTAGCCACAAAGTACCCTTCGCCGACACCATCCACTCCCAGGCGATAGCGATAGCCTGCCCGTGTTACTAACCTTTGGAATCTGTCAGGATAGTCAGTCGTCCAGACTGGGATCTCATCCGTCAGGTAGATCGGCCTTCCGGTGGTATCGGGGAGCGTAGTTCCGGTAGGATACGCCTCATCCAAAATGGCCTCGGTCAACACCAGACTCTCAGACCGCACCAACGCACCAAACTGTTCAATGCAACCTTCATCGCATCCCAAAAACGCCTCGCCGTCATAGAAATTCAGGGTTTGACCGATCAACTTCAGCGTCGGATTTGTTTTAATTGCCGATAGTGTTCGACCGGCAGTTTCCTTGAACTCATAGGTCGTGGTTTTCGCCACGCGATCATGAATATAGACCCCAACAGCCTCAGGCTCGACATAGACAGTCTCAGTGCGCGTGGCTAGATAGGGGTTGTCTCCGGTCGTGGGCCGATCCTCCAGCCTGTGCCAGCCTCTCGGACAGGCCATCTGAATCTGACGGCGGGGCTGACCGTAGGTGTCATAGTCCTCCGTAAAGCTGAACTGGGTCATCGGTTCCTCTCCCCGTTCCCACTGGGTGGTCCGCTGAGCCAGGGTATGGGGGAAGAAGATTGGTCGCTGTTCCCCATTGTCTGCACCAGGGGACGACTCCTCCCGGACAGAATGGAGCGACTCCGTCACTGTATAAGGACGATCCTGCCGTGGTGATCCATCCAGGGCATATAGCTCCGTGCGTAACATCCGCCCCCGCAACGTCCGGATGGCATCCCGTTGGTGTCGGCGGTGGTCTCGAATGGGTTGGCGTGAAGCCCTGGCATTTGGCAATAGGTCAGGCAACAGAGGCGCATCACCCGCCCAATATTCATCCCGGTAGTCCACCTCGTCCCAATCTCCAAATTCCTCTCCCACCGGGCCGAGATGGAACCAGGTTCGGGTTTCTAAAGGAGGTGAAAACGATTTTGTCTTCCAGTCCTCCAACCATGCTTGTCGATCTTGAGGCTTGATATGGGGGGGCGTAATCATAGCCACTGGATCCGTATCGAAAAACCGCAGGCGATTAAGGGACTCCCGTTCCGCCTCCCGCTGGGGATCGAACTCAAATCGAATTGTGCCAGCAGCCCGGCGCTCTGCCTCCCGTGCCTCTGCCTCCCTTTGAGATACAGACAACCGGTCATTGGGTGATACATCGGCGAACAATTCGGCGCTAATGTAATCCTCAAATACCTCAGTGTCCCGCTGATCGACTCGACCAAAGCCCCGAAACTCTCGCTCGGCTCCATCCCAGTAGCCATGGTGGTAGCGATACTCCGTCGTCAGCTTCCCTTTCGAGATCTCATCAATCACCTCCACCTTGGCCACCGTCAGTACCGGAAACGGTAGGGGAGTCTTCCAGGGTTGTCGCTGTTGCTCATCTTCCAGATAAAACTTGGTCGAAGGTTGGTACTCCACCTTCGTCACCGCCCCCATGTGGTTGTCCATCTGGTGCAGCAGATAGGGCTTCACTCCCCCCGTAAAATCCAGAAAATAGAGATGGTTGCGGCCATACTGCTGCAAATCCGCACTCCACAGCACTCCAGCAACACCCGTGCCCAACAAATCCACCAGCCGCACCGCATCCATATCCGTGACAGAGGGGGTGCCCTTAATGGCGATCGGGCCGCTCCAACCATTGCCACTCTGGTTAATCCACAGGATTACCTGGTTGTTATCCACATACACCAGATCCGCCAACCCGTCCCCATCCACATCACCAATCAAAATCCGGCGCGGGTCGTAACCATAGTGGAAGCGGGGACTGTTACGCATCGACATCCGCTTCCCCCAGATGCCATAGCCCAGGTTGGGCCAGTACTCGATATTGCCGTCATAAACCAGCACGATATCCTGCAGGCCATCCCCACTCATGTCCCCCCACTTCACTCTGGGGTCTGAGAAATTGATATTGGACAAGCCCTCGATACTTCCCCTAGTGGTCTCCCCCCAGCCCTCCTGCGGGTCGTTAAAGAAACACTCCAGCCAACTGCCCGAGCGGATGGCATCCGTCACCCCATCCCCAGTCAGATCGACCAACTGCACCGCCGGGTCTTCCAGATTGAAACTGGGAGCCATTCGGTAGGGCTGAAACGACTTGCGATCCCACAGTCCACCAAATTGGAGGGGAAAGTAGCCCGATAATCCGGGTCGCGTCACTAATAGGTCAATGCGGCCATCGCCATTGGCGTCGATCAGTTGCACCCCCTGATCCGCCAGTTGTAGTCCGGCTGGGGCTTCCTTCATCGACCTGGGCAGGTCAAATCGACCATTACCCAGATTGCGCCAGTAGCGCACCGTGCCGTTTATCTCCAGAATGGCCGGCAGGCCGTTGCCAAACAGATCAGCCAGTTCCAGTTCCGGATTGCCCAGGGAGCGAGCCGGTAAATTGCGCCCTTCGACAGGGAAGAAATCTTGGCCTTGTGGTTCAAACCGGCTGTAATCAAATTCCAGCGGCGGCAGATCTTCCGTAGTATCACCATCATGACCAGAAACCTTGACCTGGCTCAGCAGCGACACCCCATTCAGTGGCAGCAGGGCCTCCAGGTTGCCCAGATCCGTTCGCTGATCCAAATAAACGAACTGGTAGGTGCGGGTTAGCCGCTCCTGATCGGCGTGGGTACGAATTTTGATGCGCTGACAGCGCCTGCGAGTGCGAATTTCAAATCCCGATCGATAGTCCGAGAAGGGATCGGGCCGGTCTTCATACTCAAAGGTAACCGATACCAGAAACTCAGGATTGTCCCGATCTCCATAATCGGCATAACGGATTTGTTTCAAATAAAGCTGGTCCCAGTGATGGGGGTCGTCTGTGCCAGTGTCTCCCTCATAGTTGTAGACAATCACATTGCCAAACGGGTCGCGGGTCTGGGTCAGCGACCAGGAGAAAATATGGCTGCGATCTCCTGGGTTAGCAATGACCGCCGGATCCACCCAGGTGTTATCGGCATTGACAGGCAGTTCCGCTGTGCCGTAATGGCTGACCAGTCCATCCTTACTGCGCACCTCCCAGTAGTCCTGCACCGGGCCATTTGGCAGGTGAACAATGTGATGGTGCTGAATGCGAGCAAATAAGCCTTCCGTACGGGGACGATAGGTGACGGATACCGATCGACGCCTATCCGTCTCGAAATGCTCTTCCTTTACTGGGACCAAATCCTCAGCCCCTGAAAGGATAAACACATCCCGATCGTCGTCATACCGGGGAATCCCCTTCGAGGTCTTGCGGCTGACACCGGGGATGCTCAGGCCCCAGCCCAGTCCGAAGTCTCCATTGCCATTGCCGGTGCTGTAGACCAGGTTCAGTTCCGGTTGAAAGCCGTTGCGACCGGGAGGGATGGCGATTGGTACGGTGAAATTGCCGGTGCCGGTAAATAAGTCGGGCGAGAAGGTTTCGCCGATGCCGTGTAGCGCTCCGCCACCCTTAGGGAGCGAGATGACTTGGCTGGAGGTGCCAGATTTGTTGCTCATAAAGCCCCCCACCAGCACCCCTCGGCATCGCCAACCAAGGTGGCTACTGGGCGGCTAAGATACCTTTGGCCAGTGCTGATAGACGAACAATAGCCCAAGCCGTGTGTATCGACTTGGTAATTAGTGGTGTCTTGATCTGCCATACACCCCTCCTACTTGAAGAGAGGCTTCACGTGAAGCGATCGTTAATTGGCTAAATTAAATAGAAATACGGTGAGTAATCTCACCTAATTCAGCCTACCTCCAGGGCCAGACCGCCCAGTATTTTCGTGACCGTTCTCTATGCTTCTTGAACCTTGTTTACAGAATGGCTTGCCGACTCTTGTCACCCATTATGGGCAACTACCGCTATCCCAGGTGCGATCGCAGCCGGACATTTTTCGATCCGGATCTGCCCCAGCCAGACTCATCACCGCTCCGCCATCTCGGCAAATTTTTGTGCTCGCTACAAAAGCAGGCTGGCTCTCTAGAACTAAGATCAAGTAAGACGGCAGCAGCTTAACGCAAGCCATGGTTCTGTCACAGAATCTAGGAGCCAGGAGATAGTCACCACCGCACTTCTAGCTTCTCTCTCCTAGATACCAAGCCCTGCCGCTTAAGCGGATACTCAGACGGCAACCATGGAGTCTATTCAGGGGCAGGGTATGCAACGCATCGTCTTGATTGCTGGGTTTGAGTCCTTCAACGCCGACCTCTACCGGCAGGCGGCCCAGCTGGCCCAGACCCGCTGCCCTGAGCTAGAGATTCGAGTATTTAGCGATCGCGACCTCACCCCCCATGCCGATGAGGTAGAAGCCGCTCTCCAAGTTGCTGATGTCGTCTTTTGCAGCCTGATCTTTGACTACGACCAGGTGATGTGGCTACGGGAGCGCATGCAAACCATCCCCATTCGACTGGTGTTTGAGTCAGCTCTGGAGCTGATGAGCCTGACCCGGCTGGGGAAATTTGTGATTGGCGACCAGCCCAAGGGTATGCCCAAGCCAATCAAATTTATTCTCAGCAAGTTCAGCAGTGGTCGTGAAGAAGACAAGCTAGCGGGCTACCTGAGCTTTCTCAAGACCGGCCCCAAGCTGCTCAAGTTTGTGCCGGTCCAAAAGGTGCAGGACCTGCGCCACTGGCTGATCATCTACGGCTACTGGAACGCGGGCGGCAGCGACAATGTGGCGGCGCTGTTCTGGTTTTTGGCTGAAACCTACCTGGGCCTCGCCGTGGGCGACATTCCGCCGCCGCTGGAAACGCCGAACCTGGGCCTGCTGCACCCCGATCACCCCGACTACTTTGAGTCGCCCTGGCAGTACCTCGACTGGTACCGCCAGGCCCATCCCGAGGCCCAGGGCTGGCCGGTGGTGGGGCTATTGCTCTACCGCAAACATGTGATCACCCACCAGCCCTATATTCCCCAGCTGATTCGCCAGTTTGAGCAGGCCGAGCTGGTGCCGCTGCCGATTTTTATCAATGGGGTGGAGGGCCATGTGGCCGTGCGCGACCTGCTCACCACCGCCTACGAAACCGCCCAGCGGCAGGGGGGGCAGCGCGATACCCTCTCTCTCTCGCCCGAAGCCGCCGAGGTGGATGCGATCGTCTCGACCCTGGGGTTTCCCCTGGTGGGTGGGCCAGCGGGCTCCATGGAGGCGGGGCGGCAGGTGGAGGTGGCCAAGCGCATCCTCAGCGCCAAGAATGTGCCCTACATCGTCGCGGCCCCGCTGCTGATTCAAGACATTCACTCCTGGACGCGCCAGGGCATTGGCGGTTTGCAGAGTGTGGTGCTCTACGCCCTGCCGGAGCTGGATGGGGCGATCGACCCGGTACCTCTGGGCGGGCTGGTGGGCGACAACATTTATCTGATTCCCGAACGGGTGCAGCGGTTAACCGGGCGGCTGAAGCGATGGATTGCCCTGGGGCACAAGCCCCGGGCAGAGCGCAAGATCGCCATCATTCTCTACGGCTTTCCCCCCGGCTATGGGGCCACGGGCACGGCGGCGCTGCTCAACGTGCCGAAGTCGCTGCTGGCTCTGTTGCAGGCGCTCAAGGCCCAGGGCTATACCGTGGGGGACTTGCCAGCGGAGGGCGAAACGCTGATTGAGTGGGTAAAGGCGGCGGATGAGGCGATTCCCGGTTTTCAGAACCCCAGCGCTAAGATCCCCGGTTTCTTGAGAGAAACCGGGGATCTAGATGCCCCGCAACCCGCCACGGTTTCGCTGCGGCAGCTGGAGAAATGGCTGACCTATGTGCAGCGCGATCGCATGACTCGCCAGTGGGGTGCCCTCGAAAAAGCCGACCTCAAAACCTTTGACCAGCAATGCCTGCTCGGCGGCGTGCAGCTCGGCAATGTGTGGATTGGCGTGCAGCCGCCCCTGGGGATTGCTGGCGACCCGATGCGGCTGATGTTTGAGCGCGACCTCACCCCCCACCCCCAGTACGCCGCTTTTTATAAGTGGCTGCAAAACGAGTTTGAGGCCGATGCGGTGGTGCACTTTGGCATGCACGGCACCGTGGAGTGGCTGCCCGGCTCGCCCCTGGGCAATACCGGCTACTCCTGGCCCGACATTTTGCTGGGCGATCTGCCTCACCTCTATATCTACGCTGCCAACAACCCCAGCGAGTCAATGCTGGCCAAACGGCGGGGCTACGGCGTGCTGATTTCCCACAATGTGCCGCCCTACGGTCGGGCCGGGCTCTACAAAGAGCTGCTGGCCCTGCGGGAGCTAGTTGCCGAATATCGCGAAGACCCCGCCAAAAACTATGCCCTCAAAGAGGCCATTCTCAAGAAGCTGTTTGACACCGGCCTCGACGCCGACTGCCCCTTTCCTGAGGCCAAAAAACTCGGCATTGAGTTCACCCCCGAGACGGTAAATTTGT
Organism: Leptolyngbya sp. KIOST-1; assembly: GCF_000763385.1. NCBI lineage: Bacteria > Bacillati > Cyanobacteriota > Cyanophyceae > Leptolyngbyales > Leptolyngbyaceae > Leptolyngbya > Leptolyngbya sp. KIOST-1. Next base: position 649,596 of record NZ_JQFA01000002.1, on the reverse strand, counting down.
TCAGCGCCGCCGTCTTCAACCGCTACCTGGTCACCCTCTACGACTACCTGCAAGTGCTGGAAAACCGCCTCTTCTCCAGCGGTCTCCACATCCTCGGCCAGCCCCCCACCGCCGAAGAATTGCACAGCTACCTCGCCGCCTACTTCGGCGACGAGTTGCCCCCAGACCTGCTCCAAGCCATGAGCCAACTGACCTCAGCCTCTAGAAGCCAGGAGCTAGACGCCAAAATCCAAACGCTAAAATCCAAAATCTCCCCCGAAACCTGGCCCCAGCTCGACGCCAAAATTCAACAGGGCCTCGACATCGGTACCCTGCTGGCCCAAACCACCGACGAGCTGACCAACCTGCTGCGGGGGCTCAACGGCGAATACATTCCCCCGGCCCCCGGCGGCGACCTACTGCGCGATGGCCCTGGGGTGCTGCCCACGGGGCGCAACATCCACGCCCTCGACCCCTACCGCATGCCCTCCCCGGCGGCCTACCTGCGCGGTCGGGAGATTGCCCAAAAGATTTTGGCCCAGCACCAGCAGGAAACCGGCACCTACCCCGAAACCGTAGCGGTGATGCTGTGGGGGCTGGATGCGATCAAGACCCGGGGCGAGTCGATCGCCATGGTGCTGGAGCTGGTGGGGGCCGAGCCGGTGAAGGAGGGCACGGGGCGGATTGTGCGCTACGAGCTGCGGCCCCTGGCGGAGCTGGGGCACCCCCGGGTGGATGTGCTGGGGAATTTGTCGGGGATTTTTCGCGACAGCTTTGTCAATATCATCGAGCTGCTGGATGACCTGTTTCAGCGGGCGGCGGCGGCGGATGAGCCCGAAGAGCAAAATTTCATTCGCAAACACGCCCTGGCTCTGCAAGCCCAGGGGGTAGACAATGCCAGCGCTCGCCTGTTCTCCAACCCGGCGGGGGATTTTGGCTCGCTGGTGAACGATCGCGTCACCGATGCCAACTGGGAATCGGGCGATGAGCTAGGAGATACCTGGCGCGATCGCAACACCTTCAGCTACGGTCGCCAGGACAAAGGCCAGGCCCGCCCCGAAATTTTGCACACCCTGCTGAAGAGCACGGAGCGGGTGGTGCAACAGATCGACTCGGTGGAGTATGGCCTCACCGACATCCAGGAGTACTACGCCAACACCGGGGGCCTGAAGCGGGCTGCCGAAATGCAGCGGGGTCAAGCCGTCACCGCCAGCTTTGTGGAAAGCTTCTCCAACGACACCACCCCCCGCAAGCTGGAAGACCTGCTGCGGATGGAGTATCGCACCAAGCTGCTGAACCCGAAATGGGCCGACGCCATGGCCAACCAGGGCTCCGGCGGGGCCTACGAAATTTCGCAACGGATGACGGCGCTGATGGGCTGGGCCGGCACCGCCAACTTCAAAGACCCCTGGGTTTACGACCAGGCCGCCGCCACCTACGCCCTCGATGCCGCCATGGCCGAAAAACTGCGCCAGGCCAACCCCGAAGCCTTTCGCAACCTGGTCGGGCGCATGCTAGAGGCCCACGGGCGCGGCTTTTGGCAGCCCGAGGCCGACCAGCTCGACCAGCTGCGCCAGCTCTACGACCTCACCGACGCCGACCTGGAAGGGGTGAAGGGGTAGCCATGGTCGCTGCTGCCCCCCGCACGGACACCTTTCCCCTGGCGGCCATTGTTGGCCAAGATGCGATTAAATCGGCCCTGCTGCTGCTGGCCGTCGATCCCGGCCTGGGCGGCGTCATCATCGCCGGGAGGCGCGGCACCGCCAAATCCGTCATGGCTCGCGCCCTCCACGCCCTGCTGCCCCCGATTGAAGTGGTGCAAGGCTCCCGCTGGAACGCCGACCCCACCAACCCCGACGACTGGGAGGATAGAGGAGGAATTAGGAGTCAGGAGTTAGGAGCCAGCCCCAAAGCTCGCCCACCCTCCCACCCATCTACCCCCTCACTCCCCACTCCCCCGTTCCCCACCCGCCTCATCCCCACTCCCTTCATCCAAGTTCCCCTCGGTGTCACCGAAGATCGCCTGCTGGGCTCGGTGGATGTCACCCAGTCGATCAAGCGGGGCGAGCCGGTGTTTCAGCCGGGGCTGCTGGCGGAGGCCCACCGGGGGGTGCTCTACGTAGATGAGATCAACCTGCTGGATGACCACATTACCAACCTGCTGCTGACGATTTTGGCCCAGGGGTATAACCGCATTGAGCGCGAGGGCATTAGCATTCAGCATCCCTGCCGCCCGCTGTTTATCGCCACCTACAACCCGGCGGAGGGCGATCTGCGATCGCACCTGATCGACCGCTTTGCGATCGCCCTCTCCGCCGACCAGCCCCTGGCTCTGGCGGAGCGGGTCGAAGCAGTGGAGCGGGCCACCCAGTACAGCACCTCTCCCCAGGCGTTTTTAGCCCAGTACACCTCCTCTCTGGTGGATCTCAAGGCCCAGATTGCCCTGGCGCGGGCCTGGTTGCCCCAGGTGCAGGTGCAGCCCGAGCAGATTGCCTACCTGGTGGATGAGGCGATGCGGGCGCAGGTGGAGGGGCACCGGGCCGAGCTGTTTGCCCTACGGGTAGCCAAGGCCCAGGCCGCTCTCCAGGGCCGCCTGAGGGTGGAGGCCGAAGACCTGCATCGAGCGGTGGAACTGGTGATTGTGCCTCGGGCCACGGTCGTTGCCCTGCCCCCCGAACCGCCGCCCGATCTCCCGCCCGCCCCCCCCAAAGACAATCCAGACTCTGACCAGGAACCCGAAGCCGAGACCCCGGAACCCCTCGAGGGGGGCAGCATCCCCGAGGAGTTTGTGTTTAGCCCTGAAGGGGTGGTGCTCGACCCCTCGGTGCTCTACTTTGCGCAGCTAGCCCATCGCCGCCACGGCAAAGCCGGGGGCCGGGGAGTCATTTTCTCCCAGGAGCGGGGCCGCTACGTCAAACCGATGTTTCCCCAGGGGCCGGTTCAACGGGTGGCGATCGATGCCACCCTGCGAGCGGCGGCCCCCCACCAGACGTTTCGACGACAGCGCTATGCCCAGGCACACCCCGATCAGCCGGGTCAACCCCGCCGCATTTTTGTCGAAGCCGATGACGTTCGCGTCAAGCGGCTGGCCCGCAAGGCCGGGGCCTTGATTATCTTTGTGGTGGATGCCTCGGGGTCGATGGCCCTCAACCGCATGCAGGCCGCCAAGGGGGCCGTGCTGCAACTGCTGGGGGAAGCCTACCGCAGCCGCGATCACATTGCCCTGATTGTCTTTCGCGGCGAACAGGCGGAGGTGCTGCTGCCCCCCACCCGCTCCATTACCGCTGCCCGTCGTCGCCTTGATCGCCTGCCCTGTGGCGGCGGCTCGCCCCTCGCCCACGGGCTGGCGCAGGCGGTGCGTCTGGGCGAAAACGCCCGCAAGTCGAAAGATATTGGCCAGGTAGTGATCGTCTTGATCACCGACGGTAAGGCCAATGTGCCCCTGGCCCATTCCCTGGGGCAACCTGACCTGGGCCTGGAGGCCACCCCGATCAAGACTGAACTGATCCAGATTGCTGCCGCCATCCGCAGCCTGGATCTACAGCTGCTGGTGATCGACACCGAAAATAAGTTCATCTCCTCTGGCTTTGCCCAGGAGCTGGCCGAGCAGGCCGGGGGCCACTACTACTATCTGCCGAAGGCGACGGAGGGGGCGATCGCCACCATGACTCGCAGCGCAATCCACGCCGTTCTGTAGAAAGACCTCCGAGGTTTGAAACCTCGGAGGTCTTTGGCTATTCTGCAACGTCCTTGCTTACTTGCCAGGCGGTCTGCCCCCCCAGCTTGCCCGCCTTGGTAAAAACCCAGGTGCCGCGCCGAAACGAGTCCTGGCCCTTGGGGCAGGTGGGGTGTACGCCAATTAGCTGGTGAATCTCCTCGCTGGCTAAAATCCAACCGCTGGCACAGGCCTGCTCTAGCACCTCCATATACCAGAGCGGGTTAACCGGGGGCTGCGGTCTGGCCTGCAGGGTTTCGCTGAGGCGGTCGAGGGCGGCTGAGATCGCCTCTAGGGCCTGCTGGTGGCCCCCACCCAGCTCAACCGTTGGGGGATCCGCCGCTGGGTGTAGTGCTGCAGGCGGGGAGGCCCGTGGGGGTTCCAGTTCTGGGGTGGCGAGGGGCGTCAACCAGGGATCGCCCAAAGGCGCGGCAGGGGGCTCCGACGAGGCAGCCGGGGGCGCGGCGACCGACGTGGCTCCAGGGCTTGGCTCAGCCGGGCCGGGCTTGGGGCTGAGCGCAAATTCGTGTTTTAGCAGCCACAGGCGGTTAAGCTCATTGGCCCAGTTATAGAGGTAATTCGCTGAGGCTGAATCGCCCTTGGCCACGAACTGGGCAGCCACCTGTTGCAGGTAGTGGACTAAGCCTGGGCCGATGAGCGCCTCGTGGGCCGCTAGCAGATCCCCCTCCGCGCCCTCAGGGCAGTCTAGAAGGGCTTTGACGAACTCTAGATAGGCCTGGGACTGGTCATCCTCTGGGGCGAGGGGCACGGTCTGGGCCACAAACAGGTGGTGAATTTGTCCCGCCAGATTGTGGAGAAACTTGGCTTCCTGGGCATTGCCCTGGCGAACCAGTTGGGTGGCCACCTGTTCCATGACTTGCACCAATTCTGGGGTGACCAGCCCTTCATTTTGGCGCAGCAAAATCCATTCCTCTCCACTGGGGCAGGCCAGCAGTTGTTCGATCAGGCTGATGTAGCTCCGCAGGCGTTGTGAGTTCATAGGGGAATAGCTCCATCGCGTTAGAGCGCTATCTTTAGCCTCCTGCGAATCTGAGGCAGGGGCGATCAGCCGTCATGAAGTGTAATGCTCGATCGAGGCGATCCCGTCGCAGTGATCTCCAAGAGTCATCGCCCCGTTAAATGTTGTTGGCGATCGCAGCCATCTCCCACGAGAGTTTGTAGCCTAGATAACAGGAGGCTTCTCACCGATCGCACCTCAGCGGCGGGAGCTGTTGCACTATGCCTCAAGCCATCCCCCCCACCCTAATTTCCCTAGATCTTAGCCAACCCCTCTGGGAGCGGGTCTTTACCGTTGCCCCGCTGGTGGTGATCGGAACTCAGGAAGCCGATGGTACCTATGACCTCGCTCCCAAACACATGGCCATGCCCCTGGGCTGGGGTCACTACTTTGGCTTTGTCTGCACGCCGCGCCACCACACTTACCAAAATATTCAGCGCACAGGGGTGTTCACCGTCAGCTTCCCCCAGCCGCACCAGATTTTGGCGACTAGCCTAGCCGCTGCCCCCCGCTGCGACGATGACCACAAACCTTCTCTGGCAGCTCTACCCACGGTCAAAGCCCAGGGGGTGGAGGGGGTCTTTCTACAAGATGCCTACCTCTGCCTAGCCTGTGCTCTCGATCGCATTGTCGATGGGTTTGACGAAAACAGCCTGATTGCGGGCAAAATTCTCGCCGCCCAGGTGGATGAAGCCGCTCTGCGCCTCTCCGCCCGGGATGATCAAGACCTGCTGCGCCAGGCTCCTTTGCTGGCCTATCTGTCGCCGGGGCGCTTTGCCACCCTTGACCACAGCCAGGCGTTCCCATTCCACGAGGGATTTCAGCGATGACTACTCTGCAAATCCCCACCCTGGCTACGTCGCGACTGTTGGACTATCTCCACCGCCGCCGGGGCGAGATGCAGACCCTGCTCGAAACCCTGGTGCAAATCGAAACCCCCTCCACTGTGCCCGCTGCCCAAGTCCCGATGCTGACCGTGCTGGCGCAAGAACTGCGGCGGCGGCAGTTCCGGGTGCGATCGCTCTCCGGTCGCAACACTGGGGGGCATTTGTTTGCGATCGCCCCTCGCACCCCCCAACAGCCCGCCCAGCTCCTGATCGGCCACTGCGACACCGTCTGGCCTGTTGGCACCCTGGCCCACATGCCCCTCACCATCAGCCAGGGCAAACTCTACGGCCCCGGCAGCTATGACATGAAGGCGGGCCTGGTGATCCTGCTGTTTGCGTTGGATGCGGTGCAGGCCCTGGGCGGCGACTGGCCCATCGCCCCAGCGGTGGTAATTAACTCCGACGAAGAAATCGGCAGTGGTGAATCTACCCAGCTGATTCGGCGGCTGGCGCAGGTGTGCGATCGCGCCCTCATCTTCGAGCCCTCCCTCGGTCCCCAAGGACACCTCAAAACCGCCCGCAAAGGCGTGGGCCGCTTTACCGTCACCGTCTTTGGCCAGGCCGCCCATGCTGGCCTCGATCCCGACAAGGGGGCCAGCGCCATTCTGGAACTCTCCCACGTCATCCAGCAGCTCTTTGCCCTCAACGACCCCGACCGAGGCATCACCGTCAACGTCGGCACTATCGATGGCGGCCTGCGCCCCAACGTCGTCGCCCCCCAAAGTCGCGCCGTGGTGGATGTGCGGGTGCTGCACGGGGCGGATGTTCCTACCCTGGAAGCCGCTATTCATGGCCTGCAACCCACCACCCCCGGCACCCGCTTAGAGATTTCCGGCCGCATTGGTCGTCCCCCCATGGAAGCCACCCCCGGCAATCAGCACCTCTGGCAGTTGGCCCAAACCGTCGCCGCCGACCTGGGCCTTGACCTCGCCCAAGAAACTGCTGGCGGCGGCTCCGACGGCAACACCACCAGTCTCTACACCCCCACCCTCGACGGCCTCGGCGCGGTGGGCGACGGTGCCCACGCCCCCGGCGAATTTGTCTACCTCGACTCCTTGATCGAACGCGCCGCCCTCACTGCCAAACTCCTTATTGCCGCACCCGTCAACCCCAAAACCTGAATTTTGAATTTTTCTCCATCCACTGCCGATCGACCGTTTGGGCAGACCTGTATGTCTGCCCACCCCCCTCGCCCACCCATCGACCCCCTTCACCCTCCCACTCCCCATGCCTCCCCGCTACTTTCTCTCCACCCTCACCCGCATTGCCGACTTCGACCGCCATCCCTTTGACGTGCAGCCCCTGCCCAAGGCCGACTGGGCCACCGGTGATTACGTAGTCGGTAAGGTGCAAACGCTCAAAGGCCCCCTGGCCCAGGTAGAACTGGCGACGGGGCGCATGGCCCACCAGATGGAGGGAGACTTGGTAATCGGGGCCTTTGGCATCCGCAAAGCTACCCTGGAGGCGGTGGGCGATTGGCAGTCGATTCAAGCCGACGGGTTGATGCAGAACCTGACCCTGGCGGGGCTGTTTGGCCGCCTGACCTCCGCTTCTTACCTGCTGCCGCAGTTACCCACCCTGAGTTACGAAGGCCATGTGGTGCGCCAGGGGCAAAAGGTGCAGATGCAGGATTTTGTCCCAAAGATTGCCCCCGTTCCCTACAGCCGACCGACCATTTTGATCATTGGCACGTCGATGTCGGCGGGTAAGACCACAACGGCACGGGTGATGATTCACTTGCTGAAACAGCTGGATTTGAAGGTGGTGGGTGCCAAGCTCACCGGGGCCGGGCGCTACCGCGACATTCTGGCGATGGCGGATGCAGGGTGCGATCGCATCTTTGACTTTGTCGATGTCGGTCTCCCCTCCTCCATCGCTCCACCGGAGGACTTTCGCGCCTCGTTGCAGACTCTGCTGTCGCTGATCGAGGCGGAACAGCCCGATGTAGTGGTGGCCGAGGCCGGTGCCTCGCCCCACGAGCCCTACAATGGGGCGATCGCCATGGCGGCTCTGGCCCAGCAGGTGATATTCACCGTACTTTGCGCCTCTGACCCCTATGCGGTGGTGGGGGTGAGTCAGAGCTTTGGTATTCAGCCCGATGTGGTGACTGGCGTGGCCACTAGCACCACGGCTGGCGTTGAGTTGGTCGAAAAGCTCACTGGGGTGGTGGCCCTCAATTTGGCCGAAGGCGCCGCTCAGGAGAAGCTTCTGGCTCTGTTGAAGGCCGTATTGGGCCTGTAAATTAAGACGTGAGAATTCTGTGGATGAGAGCTTTTCCCACGTAAACATCATCAGGGGCAAGGGGAGTCTTTGTGGTGGTGCAGTCGCTGTCGAATCGCCGCCAGGATTTGCCCCGATTGCTGTTGATTATGTCGGCGGTGATGGTCTGTGCGTTTATGGTGGACAGGATTGCGTCATTCATCAGCTGTGAAGACGTTGTGAATCGAATAGGATAGTAACCCCCAACTATTCTTCCAACTCGCTAGGGTCGATACCCAGTTCCCGCAGTTTTTCCATAGCCCGATCTAATTTGCGTTGGGTCTGGTTCCGCTCCTGGTACAGCTCCTCAGGGTCTTTGAAGCGCTCCCCATTGGGATAGAACAGCGCCAGTCCATCCTCAAACATGTCAAATGTGACCCCTAGCGTCGGGGATCTCCAGGGCAAATTGAGGCGGGTGAGTAGCACCAGCCGTTCATCTAGGGCCTGTCGCGTCAGTCCCCAAAACTCAAAATTGTCGGGGTCGTAAAAGAACATTTCCAGCACCCCATACCGGTCATAAAACGCCTGCTTCTGAGAAATCTCAGTGGCTGAGTTACTGGGAGAGATAATCTCAAAAACCACCTGGGGCGGGATGTTGTCCTCTTTCCACTGCTTGTAGCTGCCACGGTCAACATCTGGACGCCCCAACACCACCATGGCATCGGGGGCCTGGCAGGGAACGGGAGGAGCATCCACCTGAACCGGATACCAGAGCAAATCCCCTGCGACAAAAGCCGTTTGGCCTTGTAAGAGGTTTCTCAGATTGCTGACCAACCGCACAATCCAACGGTATTGCTTCGTGTTATCAGCCATGGGCTGACCATCGGAGTCGGGATAGAGATCCGTGGTTACCGTTGCTTGAGTCATGGTCAGGTGGCCCCATCATCGTATGGCTAGCGAACAAGGTGCTGGGTTCTTTGAGCTACCTCTCGTCTGAGTTGTTGAAGCACTCGATCGTACTCAGGCGGCATTGACGCTTGATGAACGGGTTCCGCTAAGACCTCTAACAACTGAACCATGACCTCCAAGCTTGTTCTGAGGCAGATGCTCAATCAGGGAAATCGCTCGTTGTCGAATATCCATAGAAGACATTACGAAAGGTTTTAAGCAAGCTTGCGTCAATTGTAGCAGTGGGCAGGTGTGGCGCAGCTTGAAGGCAGTTGGACAAGCCCCTATCTGGGAGGTGATCGTCAGCACACGAGAGATGCGGTCGTAGGAATTCTTAACCATGTCCAAATCGGGGTAAGTTTGGGGTAACGCTAAATTCATGGCCTTGAAACCCTTGCTATACATGAAGTGATTCACAGCTTCCCAAGCTGAATGTCGTGGGTTCGAGTCCGATCACCCGCTTATCAGCGTTTCAGCCTCAAACGCTTTGC